>DASWHK010000163.1:0-7832 GCA_036398215.1 Acidobacteriota bacterium
AGACTGCCGCTCATCCCCATGTGCAGCAGCATGCCGCCGCCGCCGATCGTCGGCATCAACAGATACTTGGCGCGGCGGCCGAGCTCGCCGACGCGGCGGCCGACGAGCGCCTGCAGCGCCGCCGCGCTCACCCGCCGGCGCAAACGAGACTCGCGCACCTCGACCGCCGTCAGCCTCGCACCCTGCAGCGGGTAAAGACCACGGCGAATCGTCTCGACCTCGGGAAGCTCGGGCATCGCCCCTCCGGAAACGCGATCAGCTCGACATCGTACCGCGGTGCTCCCGCCCGACCTTCTCGGCGAGTCGCGGCTGCGCGAGAACGTCAGGCTAGCCGACGTCGGCGATGCTCGTGACCATCGTCGAGTGGCTCGACGCGGCCATCGCCCGCAACCCGTGCGCGCTCAACGAGTTGCGGGCTTGCTGTGCGGGACTTCGGGAGAAGCCCACACAAGAAAAAGGAGCGGTGACGAATCACCGCTCCTTTCCATGTGTCGAAGCAGGCTGCCTCGACGGGCTCGCTTACTTCTTCTTGCGAGCCGTCTTCTTCTTGGCCGTCTTCTTCTTGGCCGTCTTCCTCTTCTTCGAGGCCTTCCTCTTGGCTACCTTCTTCTTGGCCGCCTTCCGCTTGGCCTTCTTCTTGGTAGCCTTCCTCTTGCTTGTCTTCCTCTTGGTCGCCTTCTTCTTCGCGACCTTCTTCTTGCCACCCCGTTTTGCCACCCTGTTACCCCCCTTTCAGAGGAAACGTACTGTGATGAAGGACGGGAATTGCAAGAATTATGTAGATCAAGAACGCAATTGTAAAGAAGCAAGTGCACTTTCCCTCGCTTTTGTTACGAGCGAAAAATCGCGCGCGAGAGCCGATGACGAGCGTCGCGCGTTCACGATCGCGCGCCGACACTCCGAAAAACTTCGCGCGCGATCGCTCTTCACCGGCGACGAGCGCGAGCAACTTCGCGCCGGAGGAAGTCACGATCGCGCGGCGCGCGGCGCGACTTCGCCATCACGATGTGAACCGAAGTCGTGGTGAAGCGGCGCGACTTCGCCATCCACGATGCGAAGCGATCTCGTGGTGAACGAGATGTGTTGATCGCGGTCGACGCGTCGACGTTGCAGCCGTCGTCGCCTCGAATCACCGCACCGGCTCACCGAGCGCGGCGGCGAGAAAGGCAACGGTGTCGGCGACCGACGCTCGCGAGAGCATCAGGCTGATGTGGCCGTGCGGAACCCAGCGGACGTCGACGTGCCAGCGCCGCGCCAACCGGCGGATCGATGCCGGCGCGACGACCTGGTCGTGGATCGCGCCGACCAGCAACGTCCGCTGGCGTGGCACCAGGGGATCGCGACGCGCGGGCGTGAGCGCGTCGAAGGCCTCGGAGTCGAGGTCCGCCGCGTTGATGCCGCCGGCGACGATCGCGGCGCGCATGCCGTCGACGAGTCGGCTCTCCCAGAGGACCGCGGTGGGCTCGGCGACCGGCGCCCACAGCGCCAGCGCGTCCCAGTCGTCGTCGAGCGTCGCGACGAGGGCGCCGACCCAGCCGCCCAAGCTCATCCCCCACAGCCCCACCCGCGGCGCCCCGCGGTCGCGCAACCAGGTGGCGAGCAATCGGGTCTCGGCAACCGCCTGAGTGACCGCGCCGAAGGTGGTGGTCAGGTCCGCCGACAGGCACCGCTCACCCGAGATCTCGCCCGGCCCGGCGCGCTCTCGGTGGAACGGAAGTCGCGGCATCCAGACCTCGATGCCGTGGCGCGCGGCGCGGCGGGCCCACGATCGATACAGCAACTCCTGCGGCCGATCCATCAGCCAACCATGCAGCAGGATCAGCGCCGGCGGTCGGCCACCATTGTCGGCCCCGGCGGCGGCCGCCGCCCGTGAGCCGGCGGGCCCCACGCACGCTGCCCACCAGCGAGCGTTGGCTCCTTCGACTCGAGGCCACGGCGAGCGGGCCTGCCACAGGTCACCGCCGGCGGGCTCGGGGTGCAACCGACCGATCGTCGCCGGCGACGGGTGCCCCGCGGCGGCGAGCTCGACGAGGGCCTGGCCCATCCCCTCCCCCGTGGCCGGCCGCTGCCGCCCGCCGAGACGGTAGTGCACGAGCCACTCGTTGCAACGATCGAGGAGGTGGGCGCTCAGATAGGGCATCTTGAAGGCGGCGCGTGGCTCGACGGGTCGGTGGCGAGGATCGGCTTCGGCGTTGGCGAGGATTCGGCTTCGGCGTTGGCGAGGACCGGCTTCGGCGTTGGCGAGAATCGGCTTCGGCGTTGGCTCGATTACGCCTTCTGGGAGCATACCCGATGCCCCACCGGCGATTCGGCAAACTTTTTCCACCCCTGGAGCGTCATAGGTAGTGAGGCGGTCAAAGGGGCGCCAGCCCACCCCGACGATGGACGTAAAGGGGAGCGGCCTGGGGTTGCGGCTGGCGCACTTTTGACCGCCTCGAGGTTCCTGGAGCCGGCGAATCCGGCCGGGACCGAGCAAGACGTCCCCTGGGCAACAGATGGACGGGGGTGACCCTGATGAGTACGCGAGAGAGAAACGACGCTGCATCTCACTACGAGGCGCAGATCGCCGAGCACATCGCCGAAAACAAGGACTTCGATGCCTGCCAGGAGCTCTGGCGCACGGTCATCGAGCGCGCCGTGATGGACCTCCAGTACCTGGAGCGCTTCGCCGGACGCGAAAACCTCAAGAAGCACGAGCTCGAGAAGCTGCGCCGGATCGAAGAGAGCCCGCCGAACGATTTCATCGAAGGCGCCTGGTTCGAGCAGGTCTGCGACTACCTGCAGATCGACGCCGAGCGGGTCCGCAACAGGCTCGACGACTACATCGCCCAGGCGGCGTGAGCTGACCGCGGCGGGTCCGCCGGCGCTCGCTGCGGCGACCAGCAGGGCCGGCGGCTGAACGGCGGGGCTTCCTTCCACACGTCAGGCGGGAGGGCGTCGGCTAGTCTCGGCTTCCCTACCGGAGGCTAGCGTTGGCGATCGCCCTCGCCCTGCGGGTAGAAGATCGCGTTGAGCATCATCTTGAAGGTCAGGTGCGCCTGGCCGCGGTACTCGGGATAGAAGCCCGCCATCACCATCCGGCCGCGGCCGCGCGGAATCTCGAGCATGGCGGCCCGGCCGACGAGGTACTGCTCTCCCTGGATCCAACCGCTCAACAACAGGTCCTCGCTCGGGTAGCGGGCGACGACGTTGGCGCCCGGGGTGTCGGTCGACCACGCCTCGTCGTTGCGAAAGAAGATCGGCGTCTCTTCGGGCAGGCCGTAGGCAAGCGGGTTGTCGGTGTCGACCTCGACACGCAAGATCGATCCTGGGATGTTGAACTCGGTGTCGGGAAGATCGCTGTTGACGGCCTCGGCCTCGACGCCCATGTGCTCGACCAGGAACCTCCAGGCGCTCGACCAGGTGAACAGAACTCCGCCCTGCTCGACGAAGTCGCGGATCGCCTGCACGCCTTCGGCACCGATACCCCCCGCGAATTCGGGCGGCGTCGCGCCGCCGCGACCCTCGACCATCTGGCTCGCAGAGCCGCCCCCCGGGGGCAGGAACAACACCCCGTAACGCTGCAGGCCGCCGGCACGAACGTCGTCGTAGTGGAGGACGTCGTAGGGGATCCGGTAGTGGTCGAGCGCCCAGCGAAACCAGCCCTCGGGCATGCTCGGCGAGTAGCTCTGATAGACGGCGACACGCGGCGGGCCGATCGGGGTCCGCGGCGCCGCGACCGCCTCGGCGACCGCGACGATCTCGACGCCGAAGCGCGCCGCCGCCGCTTCGACGACGCCGGCGACTTCGGCGGCGCCGGCCGCGTCGCCGGGCGGCTCGATGACGAAGGTGCCGGCCGGCCAGCTCCTGCCGCCGGCCTCGAAGGGTACGGTCGCCCGCGCCAGCCCCTCGTCCCCTAACAGCGTCGCCGCCGAGTAGCTGTTGTTGACCCGCGGGTCCATCAGGTAGGCGGCCGGTGCCGCACCGCCGGCGCCGGTGGTGATCACGGCGCCCGCGGGAGGCTCGACGCGGGCGAGCGTCTCGAGCCGAGCCGCGAACGGCTCGTCGACAAAGTCCACCTGCACGTTCATCAGCAGCGGCAGCGTGTGCGCGGTGACGTCATAGGGAGGATCGAGCGGCCCGCCCTCGTACAGGAAGAGCCGCGGATAGTCCTGGCGTTCGAGCACGGTCTTGGCGAAGCGCCCGGCGGGCTGGGCGAAGCGAACCACGTGGCTGCCGGCGACGTAGCGAACGCCGCCGGCCTCGAAGGGCTCGACGGCCCGCTCGATCTCGACGTCGGCGGTTTGCAGGACCTCAAGCAGCTTGGCAGCCGTCGGCGGATCGACCTGCGCGGCCGGAAATACGAAGGCCCAGGGCGAGCCGGCCGGCGGCTCGACCGAGCGGCGCTGGGCCGCGTACATGCCGCGCCGCAACTGCTCGCCGAGATCGGCGGCGGCCAGCATCGCGGCCACCGAAGACTGGTAGTGGTAGTCGACGACCTCGGCGAACGTCCAGGTGCCGCCCGGCCAGGGCATCGGAAAGCTCCAGCGCATCCGCTGGTACATGTCGCTGATCTGCTCGAAGGGAATCTCCCGCGCATCGGCGTAGTTGGCGCTCGCCACCTCGGTCAGGATCCGCACGCCGCCGTGGTAGTGGTAGTAGGCGCGCGCCGGCGTCCAGGCGTCGTAGCGCTCCTTCCATTCGACGCCGCGGTAGCCCTTCGAGGTCAGGTACTGGCCCATGAAGGTGCCGATCAGGTTGTTGGAGGCGATCAGCGCCGGATCGACGCCCGGCTCCCAGGGGTCCTCGAACGGCGGCACGAAGATGCGGCCGCCGGTGGATCCCATCTGGTGCTGGTCGAGGGTGAACTGCGGGTGGAAGCGATTCTGCATCTGCACCGAGAGCTGCGACTCGACCTGGGTGAACATGTACCAGTCGCGGTTGTTGTCGTGGCCCACGTACTTCTGATAGAGGAACGGCGGCGCGCTGTTCTGGTACTCGGTGCCGCGCCAGCGGGCCAACCACTCGTAGACCATCTCCTGGCCGTCGGGATTGTGGACCGGCACGTGCACGAGGACGACGTCCTCGAGGATCCGCCGCACCTCGTGGTCGTCTCCGGAGACCAGCCGGTGCGCCAGCAGGATCGCTCCCTGCGAGGCGCCGACCTCGGTCGAATGGATCTGATGGTTGACGATCACGAAGGTCTTGCCGTCGCGGATGATCGCCTGGGCTTCCTGCTCGGAGACGCCGCGCGGGTCGTAGAGCTTGTCGTTCATCGCCATCAGCTCTTCGAGCCGGGCGTGGTTCTCGGGCGAGGTGACGACGGCGTAATAGAACGGTCTGCCTTCGGTGCTCTCGCCGATCACCTCGATCTTGACGCGGTCGGATCGCCGCTCGAGCTCGCGGTAGTAGTCGAGGATCCGGGAGTGCGGGATCAGCACGCCCGGAGCGCCGATCTCGGCGCCGAAGAACTCGTCCGGCGCCGGCACGCCCTGCTGCGTTTCGAGCGTCGCGGCCGCGGCGAGCAGCGCTGGATTCGATACGCCCGCCGCCACTGCCGCCGCCAGGGTCGCAACCACCAGCAACGAAAAAACGAGACGCCTGCGGCTTGTCTTCATGGGCTTTCTCCTGAGTCCTGCAGAGTCCTTCGGGTGGCGGCTACGCGATGCGCGTGGCGACGAACCTCGGTATCCTGCTGTCCGAGGGCTTGGCGCCCGCGACGCCGGACGACGAAGGCGCGGCCGCCGTGCCCCGGGCTGCGAACTGCACCATGTAACAACGAAGCGCTCGGCGCCGCCAGGGTTGTGATCCCCGGCACCCTCAACGGCGCACTGGAGGTGCGTCAAGTGTCGCTGGCACCGCCTGCCATCTCCGCCGAGGTCGAGGGCATCAACGAGCTCGTCGACAAGATCCCGACGCTCACCCGCATCGAGATCCGCTACCGGCTGCAGATCCCTTCCGGCAGCCGTGAGGCCGTCGATCGCGCCCTCGCCTCGCACCAGTCCAAGTGCCCGACGGCGCAGAGCCTGAAGGGCTGCGTCGAGATCGGTTGGGAGGCGGAGATCATCGAGCCCTGATTTCGGCTTGCTGCGGGAACGCCCGCCGGGGTTATGCTCTTCGGATGCATGGCGATCCCGACTCCCCAGACGGCAGCGAGCGGCGGCGTCCGGCCGAGAGTCTCGAAGACGAATCGCCGGCGGAGCGTCCCCGCAAGACGTCCCAGAAAGTGGACGATCCGGAAGGCCTCCGCGACTTCGTCGAGAAGCTCGACGAGGCCGTCTACGTGACCACCCCCGACGGCACGATCGTCGACGGCAACCCGGCGCTTCTACGCATCCTCGGCGCCGCCTCGCTCGACGAGGTTCGAGACATGCGGATCTCCGACTTCCTCGTCGATCCCGACGCCCGTCGCGAGCTCGATCGGCGGCTGGCGTCGGCCCAGCCGGGCAGCGGCACCGAGTTCATGATCCGCGGGCTGAACCGCCGCCGCCGCTGGGTACGCGACGCCTCGTACGCGCAGCGTGACGGCGACAGCGAGATCGTCGCTTACCGCGGCATGCTCATCGACATCACCGAGGACAAGCGAACCGTGCACGCCCTCCGCGACAGCGAGGAGAAGTATCGGTCGATCTTCGAGAACGTCCAGGACATCTACTACCGGCTGGACCTGCAGGGGACGATCATCGAGGCCAGCCCGACCGTCGAGCGCTACCTGGGCTACAAGCGGGAAGAGCTGATCGGAATCCGGGTGGGCAAGGTCTACCTCGACTCCCAGGATTGCGAGATCCTCCGCGACCGCGTCCTCAACCGCGGCGAGGTGACCGGCTACGAGATCAGCCTCGAACGTAAGGACAGCACCCGCATCTGGTTCTCGGTCAACGCCCGGTTGCTGGTCGACGAGCACGGGAAGCCGCACGGCTTCGAGGGCTTGTTGCGCGACATCACCGATCGCAAGGACCTCGAGCGCCGCCTCCAGGAGCTCAGCGTTCGCGACCCATTGACCGGCTGTTACAACCGCCGCTACCTCGAGGGCCTGCGCTCGCGGCTCGAGCGGCCGACCTCGCGATGGGGTTGCCTGCTGCTCGATCTCGACGATTTCAAGGCCGTCAACGATACCTACGGCCACGAGGAGGGCGACCGCGTGCTGCAGGGCGTCGCGCACTTCGTGCGCCGCCATGGTCGCGCCGAGGACGTGGTGGTACGGCTCGGCGGCGACGAGTTCGCGATCTTCGTGGCCGCCGCCTCTCACGAGGAGCTGGAGAGCATCGCCGAGCGGTTGCGCGAGGTGGCGCCCCTCGAGTCGCCGGCGCCGTTCAGCCTCGGCCTGGCGTTCCGCGAGCTCGGCGAGGGAATCGAGAACGTCGTGGCCCGCGCCGACCACTCGATGTACGAGAACAAGGGCCGCCGCCTGCAGCCGCCCGCCCGCCCGGCAGGATCGGGTTAGTAGCCCGCATTTCTCATCGCCCTCCCGGCGCGCGCCTCGTGTCGACCGGTCGCCGCGCCCTCGCCACGAACGGCTGAGAGGTGCGGGCTAGCCGCCGCCGCGACCACCCCGGCCGCCGGCGCCGCCGCGACCACCCCGGCCGCCGCCGGTGGCCTCGCCCTCGCTCTCATCTTCTTCTTCTTCTTCTTCCTCCTCGGGAGCCTCCCAGAAGCCCGGCGAGCCGGTGGCTTCCGCCGCCACCTGACCCTGGAACAGGGCGGCGTTGAAAAGGACCTTGAAGCTGGCGAACGTCTGCCCGCGCCACTGGGGCTGGAAGCCGAGCAACACCACGTGCCCGTTGCCGTGCACGACGTCCAGCGCCGCGGCGTAGCCATGCAGATGGTCCTCGCCGAGCAGATACCCGGAGGCC
>DASWHK010000164.1:0-4111 GCA_036398215.1 Acidobacteriota bacterium
GCTGAGCTGCTCGCAGAGACGTCCGCCGATGAAGCCGGTGGCGCCGGTGATCAGGACGCGCATGAGGATCTCCGGGTCATGGGAAACACGAAGGACATCATACAGCCGTTGGAAACGGGCGTCGTGCAGCCGATCGGCGCGTGGCCGGGGGGAGGGCGGCGACGTCTTGGACGCTGATACCCGCGGCCCAGCGGCGCGGTTGGAAGCCGGGCGGCCGCCCGTCGAGGTCTCGCTCGCGAAAGAGAACCGGGCCGGCCGCCCCACCGGCGTCGTGGACAATCCGGCGGGCGGCCGCCCGCCGATGTCGGGCTCGCGAAAGAGAACGGAGGCGACGGCTCACCGGCGTCGCGGGCAATACCGTCGGACGAGGTCGGTCGTGGCGGGGCTGATCGGTGAACGCCCGTCAAGACCAATGTTCGTATAGGCATTGTACGGGAATTTCTTGACAGAATATCGATATGACCTCTACGATTCCTGCTCCCTGTCCTTCCTCCACAGGGTCGGACATGCCGATCACGGGCCAGCCCCGGTCGCCGGCGTTCGTCGCCCGGCCGGCCCGGGATGGATCGCGAGCTGCACATGGATGGCAACCGGCACGAGCAGGAGCCGCTCCACTCGATGGGCGTCGTGTGCCGCCGAACGGGTCTGAAGAGCGACCGCCTGCGCGCCTGGGAGCACCGCTACGGGGTCGTCAGGCCGCGGCGCAGCGAGGGCAATCAGCGGCTCTACCGGGAGGCCGACGTCGAGCGGCTGAGGCTGCTGCGCCGCGCCACCGACGCGGGGCATCGGATCGCGCAGATCGCCCGCCTCCCGGCGGCGGAGCTGCGGGCGTTGCTCGAGGCGGACGCCCCTCAAGCAGTTGTTGGCGGGTGGGTTTTGCCAACGGATGCCGCCGGCGCCCCCGGAGCGTCCGCCATGAGCGTGGCGCCGCCGCGGGTCATGCGCAGCGCCGACCCGCTGGGCGACTGCCTGGCGGCCATCCAGCAGCTCGATGCCGAGCGGCTGGGGGAGCGGCTCGAGGCGGCGAGCTCCGAGCTTGGCTCGCCGGCGACGATCAGCCGCAGGCTGCTTGTGCCGCTCATCGAGGCGATCGGGGAGCTGTGGGCCGAGAACGGCTTGCGGGCGGCCCACGAGCACCTCGCCACGGCGGTGCTGCGGACGTTTATCGCCGAGCTGCGGCCGGCCCGCCCGATCGGAAAGGGCGCGCCGCGACTTCTCCTGACGACGCCGCCGGGGGAGCGCCACGAGCTCGGCGCCCTGCTGGCGGGGGTCGCCGCGGGCGACTGCGGTTGGAACGCCACCTGTCTGGGGCCCGACCTTCCCGCCGCCGAGATCGCCGCCGCGGCGCGCCAGCTCGGCGCCAGGGCGATCGGCCTCAGCATCGTCTGCCCGGCCGACGACGAGGGCGTGGCCGCGGAGCTGCTCAGGCTGCGTCGCCACCTCGGGGAGAGCACCGGCCTGGTTCTCGGCGGCCGGTCCGCGCCTCGCTTCGAGGTGGCCGCCACCCAGGCCGGCGCCGTGCTGGTCGGCGACCTGGTCGGCCTGCGTCCGGCCCTGGCGCTGTTCGCATAGCGCGCGCCTCGTATCCATCGACCCCGCCCTCCCTGCGCGCCCTCGCGACGAGCGGCGATTAGGAATCGAGCCGGTAGGCTGCGGCGCTCGGCCGCAGGGGGCGGGCGAACCAGAGCGGCCGGCGCAGCTTGCCGCTCGCCGGTCGGGTGCGGGCCAGCCACTCCTTGTAGAGCTGGTGGCTGCGGGCCGTGTCGACGACGACGTCGCCGTAGCGGTCGCCGGGACGCGCCGGCTCGATACGCACCTTCTGGTGCCAGCAGTGCATGCCCGAGACGGGATCCGGCTGGACCGGGAAGGCGAGGTTCTGGTGGACGCCGGCGTCGGTCCACCAGACCCGCGCGGCGTCGGGGTCGTCGGATCCGAACGGCCCCGATCCCTCGATCTGGCGCACTTTCCAGCGGCCGCCCTCGGCGCCCGCCGGCTCCTCCCGCAAGGTCACGGTGGCGGCCGACCACTTGTCGGTGCCCGGTGAGCCGGGCAGGCGCCAGCGGCCGAGGTGGTGCGAGCAGGCGATGACCCCCGGCCGCAGCCCCTCGGTGACCCAGGTGCGGACCACGAAGTAGCCGATGGCGGTGTGCACCCGGACGAGATCGTCGGTGCGGATGCCGAGCCGGGCGGCGTCGACCGGATGGACCCACAGCGGGTTGCGGTGCGAGATCTCGACCAGCCACTTGGCGTTGGCCGAGCGCGTGTGGATCAGCGTCGGCAGCCGGAAGGTCGGGGTCAGTACGGCCTCGCCGGCGTCGCGATCGAGCTGGCTCCAGTGGACCTGGGAGCGGATGTAGCCGGGGATGGCGTGCTCCGGCCAGCCCCACTCGACCATTGTCGGCGAGTAGAACTCGAGCTTGCGCGAGGGCGTCGCGAAGCCCTCCAGCACCTGGCCGTCGATCTCGACGCCGACCACTCTGTCGCCGCGTTGGGCGATGCGGCTCTGCGGGTCGATGGCGAAGCCTGCGGCCGGCGCTTCGCCGGCCACCGGCTTCTCAAAGAAGCGGTAGTCGCTGGTCGTGACCCGGAAGGCGCCGTAGCGACGCATGTACTGCAGCGGCGACAGTCCCTCGGCGGCGGCGGCCTCGGGCAGGCCGGGAACGCTGTTCTCGAAGATCCACCGGTAGTAGTCCTCGACGGTCAGCTTCTCGCCCTCGCGGTAGGGCGACTCGAACCACTTGCGGATCCCCAGCGAGCCGTCGGGGTCGATCCGCCACGACAGCTCGATCCAGAACTCGTCTTCCTCCCAGACCTCGCCGGGGTTGGCCTCCCAGGTGTGCTCGAATCGCTCGCCCTTGCGCTCGCGAAAGGCGCGCAGCACCGGCTGCCGGAAGCCGATCCAGGCCCCGGCCGCGGTCTCCTGGCTCATGATGTCGTGGCGCTCGGGACCCAGGCCCATCGGCAGGACGTAGTCGGCCCAGTAGGCGCTCTCGTTCCAGGTCGGCGTCAGCGCCGCGTGGCAGCCGATCTTGGCCTCGTCGCGGAGCGCCTCAATCCAGGTGAAGCCGTCGGGGTTGGTCCAGGCCGGGTTGTAGACGCGGGTGAAGTACATCGCCAGGCGGCCGCGCCCTTCCTTGAGGAAGTGGGGGAGAAGGAATGACATCTCGTGGTGGGAGAGCGGATACTCGCGCGGCCAGGCGAGCTCGTTCCAGGCGTCCTGGGCCGGCGGCTTGGCGAACGGCGCGGCGACGAACTTGTCGCGCCCCGCCAGCTGGGTGCCCCCGGGGGTGGCGACGCTGCCGGTGAGCACGACCAGCCACTCCAGGCAGCGGGACACCTGCCAGCCGCCGAGGTTGCCGGAGGCCGCGGCGCGCCAGACGTGGGTCGACAGGCCGCCGCGGGCGCGGCCGGCGGCGCGCGCCACCTGGACGATCTGTTCGGCGGGCACGCCGCTCTCGGTCGCCGCCATCTCGGGGGTGAACTCGGCGTAAAGCTCGCGGACCACCTCGAAGAAGACGTCGACGCCGTCGCTCCCCGGCGCCGCGCCGCCGCGCTTGCGGGCGCGCTCCCAGGCCTCGGGGTGCTGAGCACGGAGATACTCCTCCCAGTTCACCCAGCGGCGCACGAACTCGCGGTCGTGCAGCCCCTCGTCGATGATCACGTTGGCCATCGCCAGCAGCACCGCGGCCTCGCTCCCCGGCCAGGTCGGCAGCCAGTGGTCGGCCATCGAGGCCGTGTTGGAGAGCCGCGGGTCGAGCACCGCGAGCTCGGCGCCGCGCGATTTGGCCTCGATGATCCGCTGCGCGTGGGGATTGAAGTAGTGTCCCGCCTCCAGGTGCGCCGAGATCAGCAGGATCATCCGGGCGCGCTCGTGGTCCGGCGACGGCCGGTCGTGCTGGTGCCACAGCGCGTAGCCGAGCCGCGCGCCGGAGGAGCAGATGTTGGTGTGCGAGTTGTGGGCGTCGAGACCCCACGCCTGGATGACCCGGTCCATGGCGCCGTCGTGGCCGGGCCGGCCGACGTGGTACATGATCTCGTTGCCGCGCCCTTCGGTGATCGCCGCGCGCATCCGCCGGGCGATCTCGTCGAGCGCCGTATCCCAGCTGATCCG
>DASWHK010000165.1:0-9703 GCA_036398215.1 Acidobacteriota bacterium
TGAGGGCGCCCCGGTGCAGGATCAGGTTGGCCTCGTCGGCCTCGGGGCCGGCGGCGAGCACGGAGCAGAGCATGCATCCCGGCGCCTTGCCGGCGCCGCTCACGTACTCATATCTCCAAGGCGTCCACAGATGCTCCATGCCCTGTCCCGCGAGCGTGGTGGTCTCGCCACGACCTCTGCGAGCAGTTGGCATCGCCTGCGTCGGCTCTCCTTGCCCTCACCCGCAAGGTCCACGCGCCAGACCCATCACACTTCCACCACGGCCTGCTAGCCGCCGGCGGCGAGCGCGGGCAGCAGCGCCGCGATGCCCGGGTGGTTGGGCGGCAGCCGGGTGGCGCGATAGATGCTGCCGGAGCGCGGTCCGCCGCCTCTTCCGCCGCCCCCGGCACGATCGCCTCCTTCGTCGCCACCGGCGCGGTCACCGCCGCCGCCCCGCGCGCCAGGCTCTCCGCCCTCCCCGCCGGGATCCTCGCCCCGCGCACCACGTTCGCCGCCGCGCCCACCGCCCCTGGCGCCGCGCTCGCCGCGCCCCGCACCGCGCTCCCCTCCCCGGTCGCCGGGCTCGCCGCCGCCCATTGCCTCCGCGGCGCGCCGGCTCGATTGGCGGTCCTCGTCCTCGAGGTAGGGGTTGGTGTACTCCCAGACGATCGCGTCGCCGGCGCCGACCTCGAAGATGCGGCCGGCGGTGCCCTCGGCGATCAGCGTGTTGCCGTTGGGGAGGCGGCGGGCGCCCGACAGCAGGCCGGCGAAGAAGGTCTCGCGGTCGGCAGCGCTGTACTCCCAGACGGGAGCGGCCGGGCCGATCGGCTCGCCCGGCAGCATCACGTAGCTGCCGTCCGGGTTGCGCGGCGGGGCGATCTCGACGACCGACGAGAAGTCGCCGTCGGGCCGTCCGCCGCCGTTGTTGAAGACCAGGATGTTGCCGGCGCCGGCCAGCCCCGGCTCGATCCAGCGGGCGTCGTGCTGGACGAACAGCTTGCGGTCCTCGGGGCCGCCCATGCCGTGCGCCTCGGGGTTGCCCCAGCGATACAGCAGGTCGCCGCCCCTGCCCCAGCGGCCGCCCTCGTGCCCGGCGGCCTCCTCGGTGGTGGTGCCGTGGTCGATCACCCAGATCTCCGAGAAGTGGCGGCTCGACAGCAGGATCTGGTCGAGCTCGGGGTTGTAGTCGATCGAGTTGGTGTGCATCCAGTCGGCGCGGATCTCCGGGCGGTCGTCGGTGGCCGCGTTGCCGGCGATGTAGCCGAGCGAGCGGAGCTGCTCGATGGACTCCGGCGTGGCGATCTGCTGGCGCTCGCGGTGGGAGGGGGCGGCGTTGATGTCGATGAGCTCGGGATGGTCGGCGACGATGCCGTAGTTGTCGCGGTCGGGATACAGCTCCTGGACCAGGTGGTCCCAGGCGTGCCACTCCCAGACGACGTTGGCGCCGTCCGGGGGGACCGGCTCGACCTCGACGACGAAGTCCGGCCAGATGTAATCGTCGCGCATGCGCTCGGGGTTGATGCCGGCGGCGACCGCCTCCTCGTAGGTCTTGTTCTCCCAGGCGATCAGCAGCACGTTGCCGTTGGGCAGCGGCTCGATGTCGTGGTGGTGGCGCTTGTCCTCGTCGGAGAACTTCAGCTCCCAGACCACGGTGCCGTCGAAGGCGATCTGCTGGACGATGCCGCCCTCGCCGCCGCCGCGGTACGGGCCGCTCGGATCGGGGTCGCGCGCCGCCCGCAGCAGGTGGCCGTTGTCGAGCATGTAGACCGACTGGCCGGTGTTGTACTCGGTCTTCCACTGATGGACGAGCTCGCCGTCCATGTCGACCAGGTAGACGCTCGTCGAGCGCAGGGGATGAAAGAGCGTATAGCCGGCGAACGGCGTGCTCTCGCCGCGGGGTGCGATGGTTTCGGCGCCGGCCACCGGCTCGGTGGCAGCGCCGTTCGCGTCCGAACGCGTGCCGGCTCCGTCGCTGCAAGCCAGCGCCGGGAACAGCAGCAAAGCAACGATCGCAGTCCTCACGAAGATCTTCACAGCGCGTCCTTCCTCGGTGGTCAGCCCGACTCCCCGGCGGCTGAATCCCTCCGGTCAGGCGCTGTGTTAGCCCATCGCGGGCGCTCGCCGCAAGGCCGTGGGCACGCACGCGTTGATATGCAGCGAAGTCGGCCCCGCGAGCTGTCGGATGTTGTTGCCGCATGACCTGCGCCGGCGGCGTGCGCCGACGGTGGCCGGCGTGGACTTTCGCCAGCGGCGCGCGCCGACCCGCGGCGACGGTCTGCGGCGTGGACTTTCGCAGGCGCGTGCAGCAGACTGATCGTGTCGGCGGCGTCGCGAATCCGGGCCGCGGCGGCTGACGGCAGCGGCCGTGAGCTTCGTCAACGCGTCTCCAGGAGCGCCGTTCAACCATGAAGAAATATCTCACCGAGTTCATCGGTACGTTCTTTCTCGTGTTCACGATCGGGATGACGGTCATCTCCGGCAGCGATCTCGCGCCGCTGGCGATCGGCAGCGCCCTGATGGTGATGGTCTACATGGGCGGCCACGTGTCGGGGGCGCACTACAACCCGGCGGTGACGTTCGCCGTGTACATGCGCGGCAAGATCGCGGCCGCCGAGATCGCCCCCTACTGGGGCGCGCAGATCGGCGGCGCCCTGATCGCCACGGGGGCCGTGCATTTCCTCACCGGCCAGGCTTTCGCCCCGGCCCCGGGCGCGGGCGCCAGCGTCATCCAGGTCCTGCTCGCCGAGGTCCTGTTCACCTTCGCGCTGGCGCTGGTGGTCCTCAACGTCGCCACCGCCGAGGCCACCGCCGGCAACTCCTACTACGGCCTGGCGATCGGCTTCACTGTCGCCGCCGGCGCCTTCGCGGTCGGCCCGATCTCGGGCGGCGCCTTCAACCCGGCGGTCGGCACCGGTCCGATCGTCGCCAACGCCGCCCTCGGCCTCGGCGGCATCGGCGACCTCTGGTACTACTGGGTCGGCCCGCTGCTCGGCGCCGCCCTCGCGGCCCTCGCCTTCCGCCTCCAGAACCCGCAGGCCTCGTAGCGGCGGTTACCGGCATCATCGGGCAGACGCGTCGGATCGGACGACGCCGAGTTGGAGTTCGCTCCGCTTGACGTGTTCGCTGACGCCAGCGCCTTGGTCGCCGCCGGTCCTGGCTGCCCAGAGCCCGCTGATCGGCGGCGGCGACGTGCTCCGGCAGTTTCGCGGCGTGGTTGTTAAGGATGTAAAACTCGCCGGCGGCGGCGGGGCGCATGTTGTCAGGCCGCCGACACCCTCCTAGAGTCTCCTCCACAGCCCCCATTGAATGTGAACCGAGGAGTCTGTTCCATGCGATTGCTTTCCAGGCTGGCCCAGGGCGCCTTCGCGCTCGTCCTGCTCTCCGTCATCGTCGTCGACGTCGGCTCGGCCGATGCCGCGGCGTCCGCGGCGCGCGTCGTCGGCAGCGTTTCCGGGTCCGCCGCAGGGGCGTCCGCGGCCGCCATCGTGGCTCCCGCGACGGGCGCCGCCGCCCAGGGCGTCGACCTCGACGCGCTGTTCGCCAACGTCCACTACCGGGAGATCGGCCCGACCCGTCAGGGGGGCCGCTTCTCCGACATCGCCGTCGATCCGCGCGACAAGGACACCTTCTACGCGGCGACCGCCTCGGGCGGGCTATGGAAGACCCGCGACGGCGTGTACTACGAGTCGATCTTCCATGTCGACGACGTCTTCTCGATCGGCGACGTCGCCGTGGCGCCGTCGGCGCCCGATACGGTGTGGGTCGGCACCGGCGAGGCCAACAACTCGCGCAGCTCGTACTGGGGCAACGGCATCTACAAGAGCACCGACGCCGGCGAGACCTGGATACACATGGGGCTGCCGGACTCCGGCCACATCGGCCGCATCGTCGTGCACCCGAGCAACGCCGACATCGTCTACGTCGCCGCCCTCGGCCACCTCTACCGCGACAACCCCGAGCGCGGCCTGTACAAGACGACCAACGGCGGCCGGAGCTGGGAGCTGCTGCTGACCGACGTCATCGAGCCGAGCCGCGGCCTACAGAACGAGACGACGCGCCACATCGGCGTCGTCGACGTGACGATGCACCCGACCGATCCCGACACACTGTACGCCGCTACCTACGACAAGGTGCGCAGGCCGTGGACCTTCAACCCGGGCGGGCCGGGCAGCCGCATCTACAAGAGCAGCGATGCCGGCGCCAGTTGGACGATGCTGGAGGGCGGCCTGCCCATGGGAATGCTCGGCCGCATCGGCCTGGCGGTGACCCCGGCGGCGCCCGACAGCGTCTACGCGGTCATCGAGGACGTCAACATCGAGGGGGTGAGCGAGGACGAGACCTACCAGGCGCTGCTCAACGGCGCCCCGGGGCCCGGACGCGGCGTCAACGACCGCATCTGGCGCAGCACCGACGTCGGCGCCACGTGGGAGGCCGTATCGCCGGCCGATCGGAACGTCGGCGGCGGCCCGCCTTACTACTACGGCCAGATCATCGTCGACCCCAACGACCCCGACAAGATCTTCATGCTCTCGGCGAGCTCGCTGAAATCGATCGACGGCGGCCGCGAGTGGACGGACGCCTGGGACGGCATCGGCGGCGACGATCACACGCTGTGGATCGACCCCGACGACTCCGAGTACATGCTGATGGGCTACGACCACGGCTTCGGCATCAGCCGCGACGGCGGCGAGACCTGGTACCACCCCGACAACATGTCGCTGGCGCAGTTCTATGCGATCGGCATCGACATGGCGTATCCCTACAACGTCTACGGAGGAACGCAGGACAACGGCTCCGATCGAGGCCCGTCGCGCACGCGCTCCGGCGATCCCGTTCCTTACGAAGCCTGGGAGAGGGTCGGCGGCGGCGACGGGATGTACAACGAGGTCGACTGGTCGAACAACCGCTACCTGTACAACGAGTCGCAGTTCGGCCCGATTCGCCGGCTGGACCTGCTCACCAACCAGAGCCGCTCGATCCGCTACTCCCGCCCCGACGGGGAGGAGGAGCTGCGCTGGAACTGGAACGCGCCGATCGTCGTTTCGCGCCACGACAACAACGTCATCTACCACGGCGCCAACGTGGTGCTGCGCTCGGCGTTCCGCGGCGAGACCTGGGAGGAGATCAGCCCCGACCTGACGACCAACGACCCGGCGAAGATCCAGGGCATCGGCAACATCCAGTACTGCACGATCGTGGCGCTCGACGAGTCGCTGCTGGTCGAGGGGTTGCTGTGGGCCGGCACCGACGACGGCAACGTCTGGGTCACCAGGGACACCGGCGAGACCTGGACCCAGGTGAACGGCAACATCGCCGGCAACCCGGGCTACTGGGTCAGCCGCGTGGAGCCGTCGCGCCACGACCCGGCGACCGCCTACGTGACGTTCACCGGCTACCGTCGCGACGACTTCCGGCCGTTCATCTACAAGACGACCGACTACGGGGAGACCTGGACCGACATCTCGTCGAACTTGCCGAACGCGGCGATCGACGTGGTTCGCGAGGACCACAAGAACCCGAACCTGCTGTTCGCCGGCACCGAGATCGGCGTCTGGGTCTCGATCGACGGCGGTGGCTCCTGGCACAAGATGAAGGGCGACATGCCCACGGTGCCGGTCTACGACATGAAGATCCACCCGCGCGAGAACGACCTCGTCGTCGGCACCCACGGGCGCGGGTTCTTCATTACCGACATCTCCTGGATCCAGGAGCTGACCGAGGAGAACCTCGACCGCCCGGTGCACCTGTTCGAGATCGAGGCTGCGGTGCGCTGGAAGGACACCTCGCGCAACGATCGCTCGGCGCAGAACTTCGAAGGCGGTGCGGCGCCCGACGGCAGCGTTATCAACTACCTGCTGGCGGGCCCTGCGGCGTCGGCACCGACGATCAGGATCTACGACGGCGCCCGCCTGGTGCGCGAGCTGACCGGCACCAACGAGGCCGGCCTCAACACGGTCGTCTGGGACATGGACTTCGGTCGCCAGCGTACCCAGGCGGAGATGGGAGCTCGGGGTCGCGGCGGACGCGGCGGACGCGGCGGCTTCGGCGGACGCGGCGGCGGTGGCGGCGACGATCCGAACCGCCGGCCCGACCAGGTGTACTCACCGGCGCCCGAGGGCACCTACCGCGTCGTCCTCGTGGTCGGCGGTCAGCAACTGGAAACCACCGCCCAGGTCCTCGAGGACCACTGGTGGGACAAGCAGTTTTAGGGCCGGCCTCCGCCCGCATCGCCGGCGATTGCCGGGCTATCAGCGCCGGTCAATGGCTCGCCCGGTGCTGGCCGCCGCGTCCCGACGACGGCGGCGGCGGAGCCGGCGGCTCGTCGCCATCGCGGAAGCGCTTCGCCACGGTATCGATAGCCGTCGAAAGGACCTCACGTACCTCGTCGAAGCCCTCCTTCAAGTCGTCCCACACCTCGGCGCTCGCTTCCCTGAGCTCGGCGAGCTGCCGCGTGGCGGCGCTGCGGTTGGCGTTCAGCTTCTCGATGCGGTCGTAGTAGTCGATCTTGCCCTCGGCCCTCTTGATCTCGGCCTTGGCGCGCAGCTCTTCGATCTTGGCGCTCCAAAGGCGTAGCTGGGCATCGGCCTTTTCTTGATAAGCACGGCGGTTGTCAGCGTTCATCACCTGCTCCTTTCGGGTACTGACCCATGGAATACTGCAAGGTTCGTGCCGCCGGCGATGATGTCGTGCCCCGCCGTTCAGGCGTGGTTTGGAAGCAGCTGCGGGGGCAAATCTTCACTGCACCATGTAAGTCCTGCAAGGCGCGAAGCGAACGTCCGCGAGAAAGTCTTACCTCGTCCCGCACCTTTCTGCGCGCGGCGCGGGTGCCGGCAACCGCGCCGGTGTCCGCCGTGGCCACCCGGGCTCGAGACCCGTCGTAGCGCCACGGGTTCCGTCGCCGTACCATGGTCTTGGCCCGGTGGTGGAGCCTGCGGGAGATCGCCCATCGCCGGATACGTTCCCGGGAGCGACCATGTCCGAAAAGATCAAGAAGCCCGACAGCGAGTGGCGGCAGCAGCTCAGCGAAGAGCAGTACGCCGTGACCCGTCAGGGAGCCACCGAGCCGCCGTTCACTGGCGAGTACGACGACCACGAGGAGGAGGGCGTCTATCGCTGCGTTTGTTGTGGCGCCGAGCTGTTCTGTTCCGGCGACAAGTTCCACTCCGGGTCGGGCTGGCCGTCGTTCACCCGCCCCGCCGCCGAGGAAATGGTGGACGAGCATGCCGACGGCTCGCTCGGGATGGTTCGCACCGAGGTCGTCTGCGCCCGTTGCGACGCCCACCTCGGCCACGTCTTCCCCGACGGGCCCCGGCCGACCGGCCTGCGCTACTGCATCAACTCCGCGGCCCTGTCGTTCGACGAGGAGAGCGGCGACGAGGGCTGAGGAGCCGCCGCCGCGCCGGATCAACGCAAGCGCGCGCCTCCAAGGAGGCTGCGTCGACAAGTGGGAGTTGTCCCACACTTCGTGCACCTGTCCTCGCCCGTGGCCGAGGTTCCGGACGTAGGCGGTTAGCGGTTGCCGAGGTTCCAGACGTAGGCGGCCAGCGCCACGGTCGCCCGCTTGAGCCCGCTACCCGCTCCCCATCTTCTTGACCTGCTCGAACTCGGCCTTGCTTACCGACTGTACGGAGAGGCGACCGTAACGGACCAGCTCCATGCCGGCGAGCTTGTCGGCGGCCTTGATGTCGGGGAGCGCGACGGGCTCGTCGAGCTTGGCGACGAACTCGATGTCGACCAGGTCCCAGCGGGGATCGTCAGGGTCTGACTTGGCGTCGAAGTAGCGGCTCTTCCGATCGAACTGGAAGGGGTCCGGGTAGGCCTCCTTGCAGACCCGCGCGATGCCGGCGACGGCCGGCGGCTTGGCGTTGCTGTGGTAGAAGAGCACCTCGTCGCCGGCCTTCATCGCCCGCATGTTGTTGCGCGCCTTGTAGTTGCGGACGCCCTCCCAGGAGGTCGAGCCATCGCGCGCCAGGTCGTCGATCGAGTAGACGTCGGGCTCGGATTTCATCAGCCAGTAGCTCTTCGCCATGCGGTACCTCGCTTGTCCTTGTCGCGGTCGGGTCGGGTCGGGTCGGGCCGGACGAGGCTGCTTCCGGTCGCGGGTTCGGAAACGTCGGCGTTCTCGCCTGCGCCGCGCCGCGAAGGTCGGCGCCCTCGCCTGCGACGCGCCGCGAGCGCCGCGCAAGGCCGTTTCCTCGCGGCGGATTGCGGCGCCAAGGAATGATCGCATACCGTGACCGCCATGCAGAAAACGGCCCGCGCCCGCAAGAGGAAGGGCACCCGCTGGTTCACCTGGAGGCGGGCGCTGCTGTTCTCCGTGCTCGTCGTCCTCGCCGCGACCACCGCGGCGGTGTGGTGGTGGTACACGCCGCCGTCGCTGCAGGCGTGGAAGTCGGGGGAGCCGTCGGAGACCTGGTCGGTCTGGGACCGGCAGGTCGAGTCCTGGCGGCAGCAGGGGGCCAGCCGCGAGGTCAGCTTCGAGTACCGGCCGCTGTCGCGGATCTCGATCGACGTGCAGCTGGCGGTCCTGGTCGGCGAGGACATCAACTTCTTCGGCCATCAGGGCATCGACTTCGACGCCGTGCGCGAGGCCGTCGACGAGTGGCGCGGCGGCGGGCGGCTGCGCGGCGCCTCGACGATCTCCCAGCAGCTCGCCAAGAACCTGTTCCTCTCCAACGAGCGCTCGTGGACGCGCAAGCTGCGCGAGGCGAAGCTGACCTGGTGGATCGAGCGCGAGCTGGGCAAGCCGCGGATCCTCGAGCTGTACCTCAACGTCATCGAGTTCGACGCGGGGATCCTCGGCGTCGGCGCCGCGGCGCGACGCTTCTACGGCAAGGGCGCCGAGGCGTTGACCGCCGAAGAGGCGGCGGGGCTGGCGGCGGCCATCCCGGCGCCGCACGTCTCCAACCCGCGCACCGCGACCCGCGCCTGGCAGAACCGCCGCGAGATCATCGTGCAACGGATGGACGACGCCAGCTGGCTGCGCCGCCGGCTCGCCAGCCTCCGCGACGCGATGTAGAGAGGCCCGGCCCCGAGCGGGTCAGCGGAGCCTGGTTGTTCCGCGGGACGCGGTGCCGGTGCTTGCCGAAGCCCGCGACCTCCACCGGCAGGCCGCTCATCGCCGGCGCCGTCGTCAGTCCGGCGGCGGTAACGAAGACGGCGAGAGCCGGACCGCCACCAGCTCGCGCTCGTTGCGCGCGTACAGGATGCCGCCGGCCACCGCCGGGTAGGCGCGCACGGTGCCCGCCAGGATCCGGGCGCGGGCGATCGGCGTGAAGGCGGCGGGGCTCGCCTCGGCGAGCACCAGCTCGCCGCCCTCCCGGAGGATCAGCAGAGTATCGCCGGCGACCAGGATCGAGCCGCCGCCGAAGCGGTCGATGCTCCAGGCGACCGCGCCGGTGGCCAGCTCCACGGCCCGCAGGCTGGGGCTGTACTCCTGCCGCCCGTGGTAGCCGTAGAGGTAGCCGCGGTGGCGGACGCTGGTGGCGTAGTGGTTGCTCAGCACGTCGTCGGAGCTCCACACCGGCGTGAAGCCGTCGGCGCCGCGCGCCAGCAGCACGGCGCCGGTGTTGTAGCTGGCGGAGAGGAACACCCGCTCGTCGATCACCAGCGGCGTCGCGGCGTTGACCGAGGCGGCCGAGCGCGAGCGCCAGCGGAAGTCGGCGCGCACGCTGCCGTCGGCGGGGTCGATCTCGACCAGGCCCTCGCGGGTGAAGAACAGCGC
>DASWHK010000166.1:0-2073 GCA_036398215.1 Acidobacteriota bacterium
CCCGCCGAGCGCGCAATCGGGGCTCAGGGGAAGGCAGCTTCCGTATCCGACCGCGGTGACTCCCGGGAGGCCCGCCAGCCGCTCGGCCAGCAGGTCGTACAACGGCGTTGCCCGCTCTCCGGGCTCGGCACTCTGGATCTCTCGCCAGGGAAACGGGAGTCGAAAGCTCAGCACGCGCTCGGCGTCGAACCCGGTTTCCACGCGGGCGAGCGACGCGGCGCTGCGCATCACCAGCCCTGCGCCCACCAGCAACACCACCGAGAGGGCGAGCTGACCCGCCACGAGGAGATTGTGGGCGCGGAAGCCGGCGCGGCCGGGGGTGATCGTGCGCCCCTGGCCCGAGAGCGCCGTCGCTGCGGCGCGACCGCAAACCAGCAAGGAAACGGCCGAGAGAAGAGCGGTGCAAATCGCCGCCAGCATCGCCGCCAGCGCGACGGTCTCGGCGCCCACCTCGGCGCCGTCGAGGCGCGGGATCTCCAGGGGCGAAAGCGCCGGCGCCAAGAACAGGACGCCGGCGGCGAGCGCCAGGCCGAGCGCTCCGCCGATGAGGCTGACGAGGACGGCCTCGGCGATGAAGTGGGCCCCGATGTGGCGCCTGCCGGCACCGAGAGCCCGCCGCATCGCGACCTCGCCCCGCTGTGAGGCCGCCCGCACCGCCACCAGGCCGGCAACGTTCACGGCGCCGATCCCGAAGACCACGGCCGCTGCTCCCAGCAGCAGCCACAGGGGGCGCGCCACCTCGCCGATGAGCCACTCCTTCAGGGGCGTGACCTCGGCTTCCATCCGCCCCTCCTCCCAGGCGCGGCGAAAGTCGGGGTCCGCGAAGCGCTCCGGCAGCTCGGCGACCAGTCCGTCGAGCTCCGCCTTCACCTGCGCGATACCGACCCCGGGGGCCATGCGGCCGACCATTCGCGCCAAGGTCCAGGTGCGGTCGTTGTGCAACCGGATGTCGGGGATCGGGTTCCAGAGCTCGGCGCGCTCCGGCGGGAAGGGCATCTCCGGCGGCAGCACGCCGACGATCTCGTGGTCGAACCCCTGCGTCTGCAGCACGCGCCCGAGCACATCGTCGGAGCCCCCGAAGCGTCGCTTCCAGAGCCGGTCGCCGAGCACGGCCTCGCCGCGAACGTCCTCGGTCGGCAACGGCTCGTCACCGTCGAACAGGTGCCCGCGCCTGGGCTCGATGCCGAGCGCCCGAAAGAAGCCGCCGGTGGCTCCCCCGATGCGCAAGTACTCGGGATCGTCCGCGTCGGTGATGGCGGCGTCGAACATCCAGTAGCCGCCGACCTCGACCAGCGTACGGCTCCGCTCCCGGTAGTGCAGGAGCTGGCCGAGCAGGCCCCCCAGCGTCGGCACCTCGCCGTTTACCTCGAAGCCGGGCAGCGGGTGCTCGATGACCACCAGGCGATCTTCGTCCGGATACCCCAGCGGTCGCAGGGCCACGGCGTTGAGAACGGCGAAGACGACCAGCATGATGCCGATGCCGAGCGTCAGGGTGAGCGTGGTGGCGCTTGTGAACCCGGGCGCGCGCAGCAAGCGGCGGGCGGCGAGCCGGAACGCGGCCGCGCCGCCCCGCAGCGACGCTCCGCTTTGCGCCCCGGACTGATCAACGACAATTACTTTGGCCGGTCGCGTTGCGTCGCCTGTTTCTTCACCGGACGATGCGCCACCGCCCCACCCGGGCCGGCGCCTCTGCCGGCGGTAGGCGAGCACCGATGAGAGGACCTGCCTCACGTACCAGAGCTCGGCCGCCCAGCGTCGCCCGCCAGCGCGCCGTTCGCGGTAGAGCTCCTCGAGATCGCCGACCAGGCCGTCGTGCGTCTCGCTGCGGGGAACGGCCCGGCGCAACAACCGTGTCGCCCAGCGGGGAGGTTTCCCGGTATCGCGCATCTTCATGCTCCTTCGCACATCCTCATGCTCCCTCGGTGCGATAGACCGCGTCGTAGAGGGCAGGGGTCATGCCTTCTCGAGGGTCTCCTCGATGCCGCGCCACAGGTTGAGCATCGCCTCGCGCCCCGTGCGCACGGCCGCCAGACCGTTCGGCGTGACGCGCACGAAGCGCTTGGGGCGCCCTCC
>DASWHK010000167.1:0-9174 GCA_036398215.1 Acidobacteriota bacterium
GGTGGTCGGTCGATTGCTGGGCATCAGGTATACGCTCCAAATCCGAAGTACCAGTGCTTCTTGGCGAAGCGGTACAGCCAGTGCTTTTCGGGGACCTCGTTGCCGGGGTTGTGCTGGCTGCGCAGCGGGCCCATGGTCGCCAGCTCGGCCCGCGCCGCCTTCCGGGCCGTGGTGTCGCGGGCGCCGTGGCGCTCGACCAGGTCCGCCAGCAGATCGGGCCGCTCGAGGACGATGCAGCCGCGGGTGGCGCCGGCCGCGGTGCGCCGGAAATCGTCGAGCAGCGCCGACTCGGTCATGGTCTTGAAGACATCGCCGTCGTTGTCGGCGATGGTCTCGGTGGCGAACTGGATGATCGGGCAGGGCTCGATGTCGCCCCAGGGGCCGATGTGGTGGCTGATCCCGGTGGCCGCCGGACAGACGGCCTGGCCCTGGTCGTCCCAGTAGGCGTCGACGAAGGCGATCGGCTTCTTGCAGCGCATCTCGACCGCGAACCTGCGCACCGCCAGCGTCTGCTCGGGGGTCAGCGCCAGCTCCGGGGCCGCGTCGGGGCCGACGGCGCGATAGGTATGGAACCAGCAGTAATGGACGCCGCGGGCGATCAGCTCGTCGACCCACTCCTCGCGCACCAGGTCGTCGAAGTTGGTCTGGCAGACGCTGCTGGCCACGCCGGTGATCAGCCGGTTGCGGACGCAAGCGTCGATGCCGGCGAGGGTCTTGGAGAGCACGCCCTTGCGGCCGCGCCGCTGGTCGCTGACCAGCTCGTTGCCCTCGACGCTGATCAGCGGCGTGGCGTTGCCGATGCGCCGCAGCTCGTCGGCGACCTCATCGCTGATGAAGTGGCCGTTGGTGAAGATCTGGAAGTAGCAGTCGGGGTGGTTGGCGAGGATGCGCAGCAGGTCGGGGTGCATGAACGGCTCGCCGCCGAGGATGCCGAAGAAGCTGTTGCCGTGGGACTTGGCGTTGTCGATGAGCCGGTTCATGGCGTGAAAGTCGATGACCGCCTGCGGCGCCGCCACGTCCACCCAGCAGCCGGTGCAGCGCAGGTTGCAACTGTTGGTCACCGAGATGTACAGGAAGGGCGGGAAGTACTCGCCCTTCTTCAGGCGCTTCTTGAAGCGCTGCACCGAGCGCATCCCCTTGAAGCCGAAGTTGTAGGCGAACTTCCACAGCAGCCGCGGCTCGGTGGTCGTCCACATGCGGTTGGCGAACGAGAACATCAGCGGCGCCGCCATCTCAGATCCCCCACTGCGTCGCGTAGGCGCAACGGCGTGCGGATGAACATGGGAACGTCAGCGGCGCCGCCATCTCAGATCCCCCACTCCTCTTCGGTCGGCGCCGGGCGCCGATCCTGCACCGTGCGCGAGCGCTGCATGCGCTTCTCCATCTTCTCGCGGGCGCGGCGGGCGCGCTCCTCGATGTCGCCGGCCGAGGGCAGGCTCATCAGCACCTCGTCGGGGATGTCGAGGTCGGCCTTCAGCTTCTTGAGGCAGCGCTTGCGCTCGAGCAGGGCGCGCGACTCGTCGCGCTCGGTCGAAAATCGCTTGCGCGCCGTGTCCTGGCGGCTGCGCAACGCCGCGTAGATGTCGCCGCCGAGCAGCGCCGAGATGTCGACCTTCATCGACTCGCTCTCGACGTCCTCCTGGCGGACCACGGCGCCGTTGATCGGCCCCTTCTTGTACTTCGGGAAGACGATCGCCACCTCCGGGCAGACCCGCGAGCAGGCCGGGCAGTTGGTCTTGCAGTTGTCCTGGTTCTGGACCTGGATCTGCTGGCCCTCGTCGACGCCGTAGACGTCGAACAGACAGAAGGTCAGGCACTGCATGCAGTTGGTGCAGCGCTTGTAATCGATGACCGGGAACCAGGGCTTCCACTGGCCGGGCTCGGGGAGGTCGGCGCTCCGCCGGATCTCGGTGGCCTGGTCGACGATCTGGTCCGCCGACAGGCCGCTGATGTCGCGGATCTCCAGCGACGCCGCGGCGCCGGCGTCGATGGCCGGCAGCGGTGCGCCGTCCAGCTCGGCGAGGACGAGCAGCGGCGCGGCGTCGGCGGGCGAGACGCTGCCGCCGGCGGCCGGGCGGGTCAACGAGTAGCCGGCCTCGAGCAGCGCCGCGACGGTCTCGAAGCGCCGCTCGTCGGCCAGCGTCCCGGCTCCCGGGCCTTCGTAGAGCACGATCCGCAGCGGCGAGGACGGCTGAGCGATCATTCCTGCGCCTCCTGCGCCGCGACAGCGCTGGGCTCGGGCGCTGCGGCGCCCGTCTCGTCGGATTCTGAGGAGGCCTCGGGAGCCGCGGCCCGATCGCCTGTCACGGAACCTTCGCTGGCTGCGGCGCCCGTCTCGTCGGCTTCAGAGGAGGCCACCGCGGCCGCGGCGCCGTTCTCGCCGGATATCGGTTTCGGAGCGGACTCGAGCTCGGCGCCGGCCGGCTGCGCCGCGGGCGCCTCGTTGGAAAGCAGCCGCTCGACGATCGCCTCGGCGCTCTGCTCGCGCTGGTTGAGGACCTCGACGCCCTCCTCGGGCAGCGGCGAGCCGGCGGCGTGGAACAGCCACTGGACGGCGCGCGGGAAGCAGGCGGCGATCCGCACCGGACCCGCGTCGGCGATCCGCTGCAGCGCCGGGTCCTTGCGGGCCGACATCTCGCAGAGGTCGGGGACGGCCTCGAAGGCGACGCCGGCGGCGCTGAGCCGGCGCAGGACCTCACGCTTGACCTCGGCGGGCAGGATATCGGCGTAGGCGCAATGGCAGTAGACGATCCGCGGGCTCATGGCGGCGGGGCCTCGGTCGTGGCGCTGGCGAAACGGTGGGTCGGCACCGGCCGCGAGGGGCGGAAGTGCTCGATGTGCTCGACCTTCAGCCGCAGGCCGGCGGCCGCGCCGATCTCTTCGAGGGCGTTCTCCGTTGCCGCGCGGAGCGTCTCGGGATCGGCCTCGGCGCGCAGGTTGACGATCAGGCTGCCTCCCGCCACCCGGTCGAGGAGCGACTCGCGCAGGTCGGGCTCGGCGTCGCCGCCGACCAGGCTCACCACCGAGAGCTGGCCGGCGTCGTCGGCGTCGAGCGTCATCTTCAGGTGGGCGATGTCGCCGGTCTCGGCGGCCAGCAGCTCGCGGATGCGCGCAGCGAGCCGCAGGAGCAGCTCGTTGGCGTCGAACGGGCCGTCGCCTGCCACCTCGACCGTGGCGTTGAGCCACCCCAGCAGCGCCTCGCCTTCCGCGTAGGTGTCGTAGTCGACCGACATCGCCGCCCCGTCGGGCCCGTCGCTCGCCAGCAGGTCCTCGAACCAGGGCTCGAGGCCGTCGCCGCGCTTGGCGCTGCACGAGTGGATCGCGGCGCGCGGGAACGCCTCGCGCAGCGCCGACTCCAGCCGCCGGCGGGCCGGCTCGTCGATCGTGTCGCACTTGTTGATGACGATCCGGTTCGCCTCCTCGAGCTGCTTCCGATAGACGTACACGACCTTGGGCGAGAATGAGCGGCCCTCGGCGATACCGAGGATGCGGGCGGCGCGCTGCGGGTCGACCAGGACGCTCAGCGGGGCGATCGTGAAGCGGTCGCCGTAGATGCGGCGCAGCGGGTAGCAGACGGTCGCCACCAGGTCGGTGCAGCTTCCCACCGGCTCGGCGACGAAGAACTCGGGCCGGCTCGCCGCGGTCAGCTTCTCCGCCGCCTCGTGGAGCGAGTGGAAGCGGCAGCAGAAGCAGCCGCCGGTGATCTCCTCGACGGCGAAGCCGCGACCGCGAAGAATCGAGGTGTCGACGAGCCCATGGCTCTGGTCGTTGGTGATCAAGCCGACCCGGGCGCCGCGATCGGTCAGGTAGCGGGCGAGCTGGTCGACGGCGGTGGTCTTGCCGGCGCCGAGAAAGCCCCCGACCATGATGTAGCGGGCCCGGTTGGCGTCCTGGTCGATCATCGCTTCCCCCGCGTCTCGTTGATGTGGAAGATCGCGCCATCCTTGCCGGTGGACCCGGTTGCCCTCATGATCGCCCTTCCCGGCACCTCGCCGGTGAGGAGGTTCGTGGCGTCCCTGCCTCCGCGTTCGGCCGTCGCGCTCATGATGGCTTCCCCAGCATCTTGTCGATGGTGGCGTCCAGAAACGACGCATAGCCGGGGGCGTCGACGCAGTCCTCGCCCGGCTCCCCTTCGACGGCGAACAGCCAGCCCCGTCCGTGGGGGTCGGACTTCAACAGCTCGATCTTCTCGAGCAGCGCCGGGTTGGCGCCGGCGAAGCGGCCGCTCATCGGGCTGTAGACGTCGGTCATCGCCTTGAACCCCTCCAGCCAGCCGATGACCTGGCCGACCTCGACCGCGGCGCCCTCGCCGACCTCGAAGTCGAACTCGACGGTGTCGCCGAGCATGCGGTGGGCGAACTTGGTGAGGCCGACCTGCCAGAGGCGCGGCTCGCTCTCGAAAAGCCAGTAGTGGCCGGCCGTGTAGAGGCGGTCGGTGGGCAGCCGCGTCGAGAATCGCGAGCGTTTGTAGCGCAGCGGCGCATTTGCCATCGCCACGACCTCCCAGGCCGTGAATCCAGTCGCCTCCCGAGCCGGAGGCCGTCAGCTGAGTGGTGCATCGACATGGGGCTGGCCCTCGGGCGGATAGGCGCGAAGCTCAGGATCGGCCGCCGGCTCCGTGAAGGAGCCCGGCCCGCGCCGCATTGCGCCAGGCCCCGCCGCCTCCACCCAAGCCGCCCATTCTACGCAAATGCGGCGCCCGACGACAGGGACGCGGCCGCCGGGTAGTGGGCAAATCCCACTGCCGGCCGCCGAGCTGGACGGCAAAAGCGACCGGCGAGGATCGCTGGCGCGACCGCCGGCTTGCCGGCGGGCCGCCGAGCCGGATCGTCATGGGTATACGAAGTCGGTGTGCCGAGGGCGCAGCCGGAAGACGGTCGGGACCTGCTCCCCTTGCGTCGTCGGCGAGGCAGAGGGTCGGGGCGCCTCGGGTAGCGTTCAATGCCCGGGCCCGGCCGCCGGCGGCTCGAAGATCTTCTCGCCGGTCTCGATGGCCAGCGGCAGGCGGTTCTGCTCGGGGGGCAGCGGGCAGGTGGCGTAGGGGGTGAAGACGCAGGGCGGGTTGTAGGCGCGGTTGAAGTCGATCACCGTGCGGCCGTCCTCGTCGGGGGCGTCGACCCAGATGAAGCGGCCGCCGCCGTAGGTGCTCACTCGATTGGTCTGGTCGGCGAAGGCGGTGAAGAAGTTCTCCGGGTCGTCGGAGTCCTTCCACATGTCGAGGCGATAGGTCTCGCCGCCGGCCTCGAACACCACAGCGCCAGGCGACCTTCCCTCGCCGATGCTCCCCAGGATGTTGGGGATCATGATCGTCTTGGCCGGCTCGTAGGGCTCGAAACGCGCCTCGAATCGCCAGGCGCGGTCGATCGGGAACATCTCGATCCCCGCGAAGCCGAGCAGCACCGGCGAGCGGCTGTCCTTCAGCCGGACGACGAACTGGCCCTCGCGGCGCATGACGAACCATTGCAGCGTCCCCCAGGTGGCGATCGGCGTCGACGCCTCGGCGCCTTCGACCGCCGGCTGTCGCATGATCACCGGCGCCGCCGCGGCAGACTCGGTGTCCAGGATCCCGACCGTGATCCCGGCCGCCGGCTGGAAGCGAACCACCTCGCCGTCGACCGTGAACGTCCCGAGCCGGGCGGGGACGCCCTCGCCGTCGTAGACGAGGTCGTTGCCGGGATCGGAGCCGAACGTGTTGTCGCCCTCCTCCAGCCACATGAGGCCGACCAGCGACAGCCAGCCGTCGGGCTGCTCGAGCGAAGCGTGCCGTTTGGCGCGCCACGCCTCGACCACGGCGCGGTGTTCGCCGGCGGTGATCCCGGGGACGACCGTGGCATCGGGCGCCGGTGCCGCGCAGGCCGCGCAGATTCCGACCAGCAAGGCCAGCGCGAGGGCGGGCGCCGTGGACCGCGGGAGTCGGGGACCGAGCGGAGGTCGGCGAATCCGCGCGTCGTGCTCGGCAAGTGCGAACGCTACCAGCAATCGCATGCGCTTCTCCTCGCTGCGGGCGGCGCTCCGGCGGCGCCGCCCCGAACGCCCGATTATCGCACTGATGCGCGCCCCGACGCACGGGCCCCGGGCGCCGTGCCCCGAGCGAGACACCGCCAGAGGCGCGGCGATGCTGCGGGCGCGGACCAGGGACGGGATCGGGGGCGCCGCATGGCGCGCCAGCTCCGGGTCGCCGACACGACGATGCCCGGTCCAGTACGCCGTCCCGTTCGCGCCCGACCGGGGTAGTATTCCTATACCTGCTGGCGTGTGCGACCGGGGCATCGTCGCGCTCGACCCAGACGACCGCACGCCGTCGGAGCTCTACCGACGCCGTCGGCGGCATGAAGTGAGTCGCCCGTCGTGAAGACGCTGTTCCTTGCCGGTCTCGTGGCCCTGGCGCCAGCCCAGGGGTTTGCGCAATCGCCTGATGTCGGGGTGGGCACTCCCGCGGGGCACGACCTGAACGTCAGTGTGGGCGGCTACCGCTACGTCGAGCCCCTGGCGCAGCCCATCTCGATCAGCGGCGTCAAGCTCGGGGCCGAGTACACGGGTACGCGGTTGCTCGGTGAGAGCCGCCACTGGTTTCTCCAGGCCAGTGTGCGGGGCCTCCTCGGGAACACCACCTACGACGGCTTTTGCCGGCCCTGGCTGATCAGGCCCAACGGCGCCTCGCCGAACGGCTACGCGCTGGGGCTCGGCCCGGCGTTCGCCTGCAGTGAGGGCGGCAATCAGGACTGGTATGTGGAAGGCCGCGCGCTGGCCGGCAAGGACTTCGTCGGGCCGTCCTGGGGCCTGTCGCCCTATGCAGGCGTCGGGGTTCGGCACCTGTCGAACGGCATCGCCGGCGTCGCTGGGTACCGCACGGACGATTACTTATATCTGCCCGTGGGCCTGACGACGCGCACCCGGGTCGCCTCGCGTGCGCTGAGCGTCACCCTCGAGTACGATCGCCTGCTCCGCGGCTGGCAGCAGACGCGCCAGTCGGACCTGGGCGGCGGCGCGGTGCCGGCGACGGCCACGGCGCCCGCGTTCATCATCAACGGCTTCACCGATGTCTCGTTCGCGCAGCATGGCGGCTGGGCGCTGCGCGCCAGCGCGAAGTACCAGGCGACCCGGCGGTGGTCGCTGGAGCCGTACTACATCCACTGGAGCGTCGATGACTCGTCGGTGGAAAACATCACCGCGACGTTCACGGTCGACGGTATCACCGCCAACCAGCAGCTCGGCTTCTACGAGCCCTTCAACACGACCAACGAGTTCGGCGTGAAGTTGGGGTTCCGTTTCTAGGTGCCGCTTGACGACGTCGCTGCGCCCATAGGTCCTTCGAGGCGACCCAGCGAGCGCCCTTCCTCTGCGTCCCCCATCGTTCAGGATCACGCCTCTCACCGCGGCGATGCGCTGCGCAGCGATGGAACGCGAGCGACCGGCGCCATGGCACCAACGCGATCCTTGCGCCCGCTGTCCCCGCGGGCGGAAGGCTCGCCGATGGGGTAGATTCGCTACCGAATCGAGGAGGGCGATGAGGCTGCACGATAGGTCCGGAGAGCGCGCCATCTCGTCGCCGCGATCCAAGATCGTCGAGGGGCCGCCGTCGGTGCTGCTTGCGCTGGCACTGCTCGCCCCGTTGCTGGCGGCCGCCGGCGTTGCGCCGCGCGTCGCGCAACCTGCCCAGGGCTACGACGTCCTGATCCGCGGCGGCCGCGTGCTGGACGGCAGCGGCAACCCCTGGTTCCGCGCCGACGTGGCGGTCGCCGGCGATCGCATCGCGGTGATTGGCGATTTGCGCGACGCGACGGCCGGAATCGAGCTCGACGCCACGGGCCTCTACGTGGCGCCCGGCTACATCGACGTGCACTCGCACGCCGCCGGCGGCCTGGCGAGCGAGCAGCTCGCCGGCGCCGAGACGCTGCTGTATCAGGGGGTGACCACGGTGGTCATCAACCCCGACGGCCGCAGCCCCGACATCGGCGAGCAGCGGGACGAGATGCTCGCCCACGGCATCGGCGTCAACGCCGCGCCGATGGTCGGCCACGGCTCGATCCGCGGCGATGTCATCGGCGCCGACGATCGGCAGGCGACCCCTGCCGAGCTGGAGCGCATGCGGGAGATCGTCCGCGCCGGCATGGAGGAGGGCGCCTTCGGGCTGAGCAGCGGGCTGTTCTACGCCCCCGGCAGCTACGCCGAGCTCGCCGAGGTGATCGCGCTCGCCGAGGTCGCCGCCGAGTACGGCGGCGTCTACGCCAGCCACATCCGCGACGAGGCCGACTACACGATCGGCGTCGTCGCCGCGGTCGACGAGGTCATCGAGGTGGCGCGGCGCGCCGGCATCCCCGGCGTCGTCACCCACGTCAAGGCGCTCGGCCCCAACGTCTGGGGGGAGTCGCGGACGATCGTCGAGCATATCGAGGCGGCGCGCACCGAGGGCGTCGAGATGTACGCCGACCAGTACCCCTACGAGGCCTCGAGCACCGGGTTGAGCGCCGCGCTGCTGCCGCGCTGGTCGCAGGCGGGCGGTGGCGAGGCGCTGGCGGCCCGCTTCGCCGATCCCGAGACCCGCGCCCGCATCCGCGCCGCCATGGTCGAGAACCTGGCGCGGCGCGGTGGCGCCGGCCGCATCCAGTTCGTCTCCGGCGAGGGCATCGAGGGGCGGACGCTCCAGGACCTTGCCGATGAGCAGGCGATCGATCCGATCGAGGTCGCCGTCGAGCTACTGACCGGCGGCGGCGGCGGCTCGATCATCTCCCACAACATGGACGCCGCCGACGTCCACGCGCTGATGGTCCAGCCCTGGACGATGACCGCTTCCGACGGCGGCCTGCCGCGCTTCGGCGCCGGCAAGCCGCACCCGCGCTCCTATGGAACCTTCCCGCGCAAGATCCGCGAGTACGTTCTCGAGGAGGAGGTCGTGCCGCTGGCGGCGGCGATCCGCAGCATGACCAGCCTGCCGGCGACCGCCTTCCGCATCGCCGATCGCGGCACGCTGCGGACCGGCGCCTTCGCCGACGTCGTCGTGTTCGACCTCGAGCGGGTCCGCGACCTCGCCACCTACGAGGACCCCCATCAATACGCCGAGGGCGTCGTGCACCTGCTGGTCAACGGCCAGCTCGCGGTGCGCGACGGGCAGCCGACCGGCGTGAGGGCCGGGAGGGCGCTGCGCCGGTCAGAAATGGCAGCCGGCGGCAGGTC
>DASWHK010000168.1:0-3835 GCA_036398215.1 Acidobacteriota bacterium
GACCCTTTCAGAGGCCTTCAAGGAAGCGGCGCTGGCGGTCGACGGCCGTGCCATCCATGTCTAGCAGCTAACTATCAACGATCGAGACGGCGGTATAGCAGGCCGTGGTGGAAGTGTGATGGGTCTGGTTGCGGCGAGAAAAGGCCAGATGCAAGGCGCCGCGACGACGGCGATGTTGAACACATCGTCGAGGAGCGGCAACGCGGCAGATGGCCTTTTATCGCCGCAACCCTTTGGGCGCGTGGGGCTTGCGGGCGATGGCCGCGTCGAGCCTCCTCGACGATGGCTCCGGCATCGCCTGCGTCGGCTCTCCTTGCCCTCTCCCGCAAGGTCCACGCGCCAGACCCATCACACTTCCACCACGGCCTGCTAGGGCTTCCCAGGCCAGCAGGCCCCAGGCCAGCAGGAAGGCGGCGCCGCCGAAGGGCGTGACGGCGCCGAGCCAGCGCTGCCCGGTGAGCGCCATCGTGTAGAGGCTCCCCGAGAACAGAACGATCCCCGTGAGCATGAGCGCCGCCGACCAGCGCAGGCGGGGCGGCTCGGAACGAGCAGCGCGCTGCCGCTGCAGTGCCAGCAAGCCGACCGCGAGCAGGCCGAGCGAGTGATAAAAGTGGTAGCGGGCGGCGGTCTCGTAGACGGCCAGCAGGTCGGCGGGCAGCCGCTCGGCCAGCAGGTGGGCCCCGAAGGCGCCGAAGGCGACGGCGAGGCCGGCGCTTACCGCGCCCGCGGCAACGGTGAGCCCGGTGTCGAATGGTTTCTTGCCCATGGTCGTCGTTTCGGTGCCGCCTCCAGGCGCGCCATTGCTCCGGCTGCCTGTTACCCTGCACCTGGTTTCCTGCCGCCGCAACCACCAAGGCCTGCCCGGCGCGGTGGCCGTATGACCCCGAGGATCGCGACGATCGAAGACCTGTTCAGCGCTCGGCTGGTGGGGAGGGTGGAGCGCGTCGTCTACGAGCACGGCGAGGGGCCGTGGGCGGTGATCCGCCTGCGCCTGGACGACGGCTCGACCGCCGCGGTGGTCGGCGACCTGGCGCCGGTCTTCGAGGGCGAGCGGCTCGAGATCGACGGCTCCTGGGTCGAGGACGCCCGCTTCGGGCGCCAGTTCCGCGCCAGCCGCTCGGTGACCGTCTCTCCCGCCGACGCCGCGGCGATCGAGCGCTACCTGGGATCCGGGGCGGTCCCCGGCATCGGTCCGGAGATCGCGGCGCGCATCGTCGAGCGCTTCGCCGACGATACCCTCGAGGTCTTCGACAAGACGCCCGAGAAGCTCCTCGAGGTACGCGGCATCGGCCGCGTGCGGTTGCGGCGAATCAAGGAAGCCTGGGCGGCGCAGGCCGGCGAGCGGCAGGCGCGCATCTTCCTGCAGGGCCTCGGGCTGGGGCCGTTCTTGAGCGATCGGATCGTGCGCGCCTGGGGCGACGCCGCGGAGCGCCGCGTTCGCGACAACCCGTACGAGCTGGCCGCCGCCCCGGAGATCAGCGGCTTCGGGTTCCGCCGCGCCGACCAACTGGCCCGCCAGCTTCCCGGCTGGTCGGCGGCCGGCGAGGCGCGCGCCCGCGCCGCCGCCGACCACGCGCTGGGCGAACAGGCCAACCATGGCCACTGCTTCGTGCCCTACGAGCGGCTCATCCGGCTGACCCGCGACCTGCTCGGCCTCGACGACGACGCCGGCGTTCGCGCCGCGGTCGCCGCGATGCTGGCCGCGGGCGAGCTGGTCGCCGAGCCCCTGGACGACGATGAGGTGGCGGCGCTCAGCCCGCGCGGCTCCAGCGAGGCCGAGCACGACCCGCAGGCCGACGAGGGGTTCCGGGCCGTCTACAGGGTTGCCTTCCGCGACGCCGAGAAACGGGTGGCCCGCCGCCTTCGCAAGATCATTGCGGCGCCGGCGCGAGACGACCTGCCGGGCTCGCTGAGCGAAGAGCGCGCCGCCAAGGCGGTCGATTGGGTCGAGGGCCAGCTCGGCGTCGAGCTGGGGGCCGACCAGCGCCAGGCGCTGCGCGTCGCCCTCTCGCACAAGGTCCTGCTGGTCACCGGCGGCCCGGGGACCGGCAAGACGACGCTCATCGACGCGATCGTCCGCTGCGGCGTCGCCGCCGGCGCCCGTGTGGCGCTGGCGGCGCCCACCGGCCGCGCCGCCAAGCGGCTCGCCGAGGCGACCGGCCACCCGAGCCTGACCATCCATCGCCTGCTGGAGTACCGGCCACGCGACGGCGGCTTCAACCGCGGCGCCGCCAACCCCCTCGACGCCGACCTGATCATCGTCGACGAGGCGTCGATGATCGACCTGTTCCTGATGGACGCGCTGGTCGCCGCGGTGCCGGCGCGCGCCGTCCTGGCGCTCGTCGGCGACGCCGACCAGCTGCCGCCCGTCGGCCCCGGGGCGGTGCTGCGCGACCTGCTGGCGTCGGAGTCGCTGCCGACGGCCCGCCTGCGAGAGATCTACCGGCAGGCGCGGCGCAGCCTCATCGTCCGCAACGCCCACCGCGTCAACCGCGGCGAGATGCCGGAGGGGTTAGCCGGCGAGGGGGTGGAGGAGGACGCCGGCACGCGCGACTTCTACTTCATCGCCGAGGAGGACCCGGACCGGGCCCGCGAGCTGACATTGACCCTGGTCGCCGAGCGCATCCCGGCGCGCTTCGGCCTCGATCCTCGCGACGACATCCAGGTGGTCGCCCCGATGCACCGGGGACGGGTGGGGGTGTCACGGCTCAACACGGCGCTGCAGGCGCGGCTCAATTCCGGCGCCGGCGGCGCCGGCCTGCAGATCGGCGACTACACCATCCGCCCGGGCGATCGGGTCATCCAGCAGCGCAACGACTACGACCGCGAGGTCTTCAACGGCGACGTCGGCCGCGTCCTAGCCGCCGCCGGCGACGATGGCGTCGTGGTCGACTTCGACGGCCATCGGGTCTCCTACGACCGCGAGGCGGCCCGCCACCTGTCGCTCGCCTATGCCATCTCGGTGCACAAGAGCCAGGGGAGCGAGTACCCTGCCGTCGTCATTCTGCTGCTGCCCGAGCATTACCCGATGCTGCAGCGTAACCTCCTGTACACGGCGTTGACGCGGGCTCGGGAGCTCGCCGTGCTGGTGGGCAGCCGCCGCGCCGTGGCCCGCGCCGTCGGCAACGCGGCGCCGCGCCGCCGCTGCACGCGGCTGGCGCGGCGGCTGCGCGGGCCGGCCCCGGTGAGCTGATGACCTCCGACCTGATCGTCCGTTTTCTGACCGTCGGCATCTTCGCCGAGAACTCCTACGTGCTCGGCGCCGCCGGCGCCGGAGTGCTCGTGGATCCCGGCGGCGAGGTTCCCGGGCTGCTGGCGACCGCCGAGCGGCTGGGCCTGGAGATCGAGGCGATCTGGCTGACCCACGCCCACATCGACCACCTGCTCGGCGTCGGAGAGGCGGTGGAGCGGACCGGCGTGGATGTGGCGCTGCACGAAGACGATCGCTTCCTGTACGACGGCGCGGCGGAGCAGGGAAGGGCGTTCGGCCTGGAGCTCGCGCCGCTGCCGGCGCCCGGCATCGCCCTGCACGATGGTGCGAGGTTGTCGCTCGGCGGCCTTGAGGTACAGGTGTTGCACGTCCCCGGCCACAGCCCGGGCCATGTCGCCTTCTGGATCCCCGCGGCCCGCGCCCTGGTGTCGGGCGACGTGCTGTTCGCCGGCTCGATCGGCCGCACCGACCTTCCCGGCGGCGCCTACGACACCCTGATCGCCTCGATTCGCCGGCGGATCCTGCCGCTCGGCGACGACGTGCGCGTCTACGCGGGGCACGGTCCGCCGACGTCGGTCGGGGTCGAGCGCCGCACCAACCCCTTCCTGACCGGCGGCTGACGGC
>DASWHK010000169.1:0-11207 GCA_036398215.1 Acidobacteriota bacterium
GCCCTGGAGCGCTCGCAGGCCCGGCGTGTTGGGCGAGGAGACGTTGATCACGAGGTAGTCCGCCACCGGGGCCAGCACCTTGGCCGCCGCCGCGTAGTCGCCGGCGGCGTCGGCACTGTCGCGGTTCGGGCCGATGTTGACGCCGACCGGCCCGGTCCCTCCGGCTGCGCGCCACCTGTCCAACGCGGCGCGGGCCGCCGCGGCGCCGCGGTTGTTGAAGCCGAGCCGGTTGATCACCGCGCCGTCCTGCGGCAGGCGGAAGACGCGCGGGCGCGGATTGCCCAGCTGGGCGCGCGGCGTGAGGGTGCCGACCTCGACGAATCCGAAGCCGAGGCCGAGCAGCGGGCCGGGCGCCAGCGCGTCCTTGTCGAAGCCGGCGGCCAGGCCGAGGGGGTTGGGGAACGCGCGGCCCCAGAGGCGGATCGCGAGCGCGGGGTCGTCCGCCGCCGGCGCGCGCGGCGCCAGGCCGCGCTTCAGCGCCCACAGCGTCGCGCGATGCGCGGTTTCGGGATCGAGCAGACGCAGGCAGCGCTGCGCCAGACCAAGGACAGCCATGACGGACGGCCTCGCGTGGGTCCCATGGGGTGCGGCGGCGAGCCTAGCCGACCCGCCACAGAGCGAACAAGGCTGCGGAACAGGTGAGGCAAATGCAGCGGACACGATCTCGAAACCGGGTGCGCGCATTTCTTTTGCCCGGACCCGCGAAGCCGTTATGCTGGTCGCGACAGGTCGCGGCGCCGCCGGGCGACCCGCACTCCCCGCGAGGCCGCGACGAACGCGAGGACGAGATGGCCTCTGGTCACGAGGCGCCGCAGACGCGTGCGCTCCACTACATCGAAGGCGCGTGGCGCGAAGGCAACCCGCCCATCATGGGGCCCATGACCCATGCGACGTGGATGTCCTCCATCGTGTTCGACGGCGCGCGGGCGTTCGAGGGGGTGACGCCCGACCTCGACCGGCATTGCCAGCGGCTGATCGCGTCCGCCAGGACCATGGGGCTCGCCCCGCCGCTGAGCGCCGGCGAGGTCGAGGAGATCGCGCACGACGGCATCGGCCGCTTCGCCAACGGCACGGCGCTCTACATCCGGCCCATGCTGTGGGCGGAATCGGGCTTCATCGTGCCCGACCCGCAGTCGACCCGCTTCTGCCTGACGCTGTTCGAGGCGCCCATGCCCGAGCCCAAGGGCTTCGGCGTCTGCCTCTCGCCCTACCGCCGGCCGACCCCCGAGACCGCGCCGACGCTGGCCAAGGCCGCCTGCCTCTATCCCAATTCCGTGCGCGCCATCCAGGACGCCAATCAGCGGGGCTTCGACAACGCGGTGATCCTCGATTCGCTCGGCAACGTCGCCGAGCTCGCCACCGCCAACATCTGGCTGGCCAAGGACGGCGCCGCCCATACTCCGGTGCCCAACGGCTGCTTCCTCAACGGCGTGACCCGCCAGCGGGTGGCGAAGCTGCTCGCCGAGGCCGGCGTGCCGGTCTACGAGCGCACCATCACCTACGAGGACCTCGCCGCGGCCGACGAGGTCTTCTCCACCGGCAACCTCGGCAAGGTGCTGCCGATCACCCGCCTCGACGACCGCGATCTGCAGCCGGGCCCGGTCTATGCCCGCGCCCGCCGGCTCTATTGGGAGTGGGCGCACGGCGGCTGAGCCCACCCCACTCCGATTCGCGACGACAGGAGACGCGCCATGAGCGAGAAGGCCCAAAGCGAAAGTGCTCGGCCGACCGTGTTCATCGACAACGAACGCACCCGCGTCACCGAGTGGCGCTTTGCCCCCGGCGCGGCGACCGGCTGGCACCGCCACGAGCACGATTACGTGGTGATCCCGCTGATGGACGGCCGCCTGAAACTAATCACCGAGGGCGGGAAGGACTCCTACGCCGACCTCAAGGCCGGCCAGCCCTACTTCCGCCCCCTCGGGGTCGAGCACGACGTGATCAACGACGGCGCCGGCGAATACGCCTTCATCGAAGTGGAGATGAAGTAGCGGGAGTACGGGCAGGAAGTCAGTGCGCTAAACCTTGACCCCGCTCAGGATCGCGTGGCCGGCCTTGAGGTAGTGCACGTCGAGGGCGGTGAAGCCCGCCGCCTCCAGCCATTTCAGCTGATCGAAGAGGGGCGAGGGCTGGTCGACGGGATCGGGATCCGGGTCGCTGTAGTAGTTCCACCTCTCGGCCCGGAAGCGCTCGAAGGCCTCGAGGTCGCCGTCGCGCGCGAGCGCCCGGGCCTTCACCGCCTCGTCCCAGGCCGCGGCGGCGATGGCCTGGCCCGCAGTCCGGGCCGGCTCAATCAGGTCGGCCAGCACGAAGGCGCCGCCGGGCGCCAGCAGGGAGTAGATATCTTGGAACAGCGCCTCTTTGCCGGGCCCGTCCAGGTGGTGGATCGCGAGCGAAGAGACCACCGCGTGGGCCTCGAACTCGAGGGTCCGCCAGTCCCGCGCCGCCAGGTCGAACTGCCGCGTCTCCAGGCGCGCCGCCAGCGCCCCCGCCGTTCGCCGGGTCGCCTCCAGCATCCGGGGCGAGCCGTCGAAAGCGTGCACGGTCGCGGCGGGAAAGCGCTCCAGCAAAACGCGGGAGAGCAGGCCCTCGCCGCAGCACAGCTCGACGACGTGGCCCGGCCCGTCGAGCGGCGGGATGGCGGTGCAGATGGTCGCGATCTGGGTCTCGCGCTCGGGCACGAAGTAGGCGCCCTCGTCGATGAACAGCCGGGAGTCGTCCTCGGTCCAGCGCATGTCGTTTGGCCCTATGCTGCGCTCAGGTCCTCGCCGGCGAGCGCCCGCTCGATCAGGCGGATGGTTTCTTGGCGGCCGTAGAGGGCGATGAAGGAGCCCATGCGCGGGCCCTGGCTCTGGCCCAGCAGGATCTCGTAGAGCGCCTTGAACCAGGAGCGCAAGTCGGGCAGCGGGTGGCGCTTGCCGACCTCGTAGACTTGGGTCTGGATGGCCTCGGCGTCGGCGTCGTCCGGCAGGCTCTTGAGCTCGCCCAAGAGGTCCTCGAGCGCCCGGCGCTCGACCTCGTCCGGCCCGCGGTAGCGCTTGGCCGGCTTCACGAAGTCCCGGTAGTAGGCGATCGCGTGGTCGACCAGGCGGGCCAAGAGCGGCGCGCTCTCGGGGCCGGCGTCCGGGGCGTAGCGCGAGATGAAGCCCCACAGCACGGCCGGGTCGTCGCTGTTGCACACGCCGACGAGATTGAGCAGCAGGGCGAAGGCGAGCGGCGAGGCCTCCGCCGGCGGCACGCCGTCGTGGATGTGCCAGACCGGGCTTTCCAGGCGGCCGGCCGGGTCCGTCTCGGCGTTGTAGCGCTCGAGGAACGAAAGATAGTCGTCGACCGTCTTCGGGATGACGTCGAAGTAGAGCCGCTTGGCGGCGCGCGGCTTCTGGTACATGAAGAGCGCCAGGCTCTCGGGCGGCGCGTAGGTCAGCCATTCCTCGACCGTCAGGCCGTTGCCCTTGGACTTGGAGATCTTCTCGCCCGCCTCGTCGAGGAACAGCTCGTAGGTAAAGCCCTCGGGCGGCCGGCCGCCCAGCACCTCGACGATCCGGCCGCCGATCTTCACCGATTCGATCAGGTCCTTGCCGGACATCTCGTAGTCGACGCCGAGCGCGTACCAGCGCATGGCCCAGTCCGGCTTCCACTGCAGCTTGCAGTGCCCGCCGGTGACCGGCACCTCCACCCGGGCGCCCTCCTCGTCCCGGTAGACGATGGTCCCGGCCGCCACGTTGCGCTCGACCACCGGCACCTGCAGCACGCGCCCGCTCGACGGGCAGAGCGGCAGGAACGGGCTGTAGGTCGCGCGGCGCTCCGGCCCCAGGGTCGGCAGCATGATGGCCATGATCTCGTCGTAGCAGGCGAGCGCCCGCAGCAGCGCCTCGTCGAACGCGCCGGAGGTGTAGAGCTCGGTCGCCGACTTGAACTCGTAGTCGAAGCCGAAGGCATCGAGAAAGGCCCGCAGCCGGGCATTGTTGTGGGCGCCGAAGCTCTCGTGGGTGCCGAAGGGATCGGGGATGCGGGTCAGCGGCTTGCCGAGGTGGGCGGCCACCAGGTCCTGATTGGGGATGTTGTCGGGCACCTTGCGCAGGCCGTCCATGTCGTCGGAGAAGCAGTAGAGCCGGCTCGGCACGTCGGAGAGGCGGCGGAAGGCCTGGCGCACCATGGTGGTGCGCACAACCTCGCCGAAGGTGCCGATGTGGGGCAGGCCGGAAGGGCCGTAGCCGGTCTGGAACAGGACGTAGCCCTTCGCCGGCGTCTCGCCGGCGATTCGGTCGACCAGCTTGCGCGCCTCGACGAACGGCCAGGCCCGCGCCTCCCGGGCGAGCGCGCGCTCCTCGGGGGAAACCGTCGGCTTGTCGGGCGATCCAAACATGGCGCGCGGACCCTAGGGGGAGCCGGTGAATGCGTCAACGCCGCGTTTATCGGCGCCCGGGGGGAGACTCGCCAGAGCCCCCGGGCTCACGGTTGCTCGGGCTTGTCGCGCTGCGGGTCGCGCAGCAGACGCCAGAGGAAACGGTGATCCCGCTCCATCAGGGCGAGGAATTCGCGCTTCTTCTCCGGTTCCAGGGTGTCGAGGAAATTGTGGGTTTCCGCCATGACGTCGCCGACGAAGGTGACGAACAGCTTGGAGCGTTCGCCGAGCAGCGTTTGGACCCGCGCCTGGTCGAGCGCCGGTTTGCCCATTTCCTCGATCAGCGCCTGGCGCAGGTGCTCGCCCTCGAGCCGCATCTCCTGCCGGCGCTCGCGCGCCGCGTCGCTGAGCGCCATCAGCTCGGCGCGCTGCGCCTCGCTCAGCTCCAGTTCGGCGGCCACGAGGTCGAACTGTCGCCCCGGTTCGCCGCGCAGCCTTTCGGCGGTCATCTTCGAGTAGATCACGCCGCCGGCGAAGAAGAGGTTCAACAGCAGCGAAGCGCCGAGCAGAATCCAAAGCAGTTTGATACGCATGGGGCAGCTAGCTAGAGGAGATCCTCACCGTCCCGGTCGATGAGACCCACGAACTCCTGGGTCAGCAGGCGATCGACCTGGCTGCTGTAGACGACCTCGGCGCGGCCGAGCTCGAAACCGGCGACGCTGACCACGAGGAATCCGGCGGCCAATCCCGCAAAGGCAAGCCCGCGGCCGGGTTCGAGCAGCGCCCCCAAGGCGGCGGCCAAACGGCCCGTCCAATCGCCGACCGGCGGCCGCCGCGCGGGCGCCAGCGCCTGGGCGCGGGCCACCAACGATTCAGGCGCCGCCGCCGGCGCGGCCTCCAGCGCCTCGCGCGCGGCGATCAGCAGCTCCAGGCTCTCCGCATGGCTCGCCAAGGCGGCTTCGACGCGCGCGCAGGCGCCGGCGTCGAGATCGCCGTCGAGGTAGGCCGCCAGATCGGCCTCGTCGATGTTCGGCGCCTGGGCCGCCAGGGCCTCCAGGATGGACGTTCGCGCCCGATCCCAGAGCGCCGGGCCGTCCGCCGCTTTGCTGTTCCCCTCAGGCATGCGTTCTCGCAACTCCTCGGTTGCCCATGATACGCGAAATTGGCGGCGTTCATCCCCCAAATTCCGGGTCGTCGGCCCGGAAATGGGCGCGCAGCTTGGCGAGCGCCTTGTGGTGCATGCTGCGCACCGTCTGCCGGTCCACGCCCATGATCTCGGCCGCATCGGCGACCTCCAGATCGCGGCGGTAGAGCAGTTCGAGGACGAGCGCCTGGCGGGGTGACAGCAGCCCCGCGGGAATGCGAATGGCGGGCTGCAGCCGTGGTTCCTCGGCCAGGCTGTCCTCCGGCACGGCGTCGAGGGCGAGCTCCGGGGCCTTGCGCCGGCGCAGGTGGTCGATGGCGGCGCTGGTGGCGATCACCGTCAGCCAGGTCGAGAGCGCCGCCCGCGCCGGATCGTAAGCGCGCAAAAGTCGGTAATCTGCCTTACAGAGACGCAAAAAGACTTCCTGTGCCACGTCGTCCACTTCGTCCGGCGGGGCCCAGCGGCCCAGGCGGTGCTTGCACGGCGGCAAAGATGACCCGCGCGTAGCGGCTGACAAATCGGTCCCAGGCCCGCTTGTCGCCTCGCGAAAGCGCCTTCAGGTCGACACTATCCTCTGACACCCTCGCGACCCCCGCTATACTCCTCCCGCCATGACCGAGCCCGAGCCCTCGTTCCCAAGAGCTACTACGCGCCGAGCCGGGCGTTCCGTGCCCGTGAGGCCGGCGCCGGTCCTGGTCATGGGCCACAACCGGGGCGTCTGGCTGGGGCTCGGCGGCGTGTCCGAGCGGCTCGACCGCGCGGCGGCGGCGGCCAGCGCCCGATCGACGCCGCCGATCGTGTGCCACGCCCCGGCGGTTGCCCGGCGCCTCGGCTGCGATCCGTTTCCCGCCTATGACCTGCTGGAGCTGTTCGCGTTCGTGCGGCCCGGGGCGTTCTGCGTGCCGACCCCGCTGGGTCTCGCCCAGGCGCTGGGCCTGGCGGCACCCGCGGATCTCGAGGAAAGCGCCGAGGTCCTGGCCGCCGTGACGGTGCGGCTGCTGGAGGAATGCGTCGCCCGCGTGGCGAAACAGGAGCCGCAGTCGGCCGGCATCGCCTGGATCATGGCGCGGGCCGGCTGGCGCTGGGGTCCGGCCGTGCTCGGCGCCCTGGGCGCGTCCCACGGGCCGCCCGCCGCCGCAGACCGCCGGGGCCGGGAGAGCGGCCTGGAGGTGTGGGAGCAGCTGCCCGAGTGGGAGGAACCGCCGCCGCCGCCGCCGCCGGGCACCCGGCCCGTCGACCCGGCCACGGCCAGGGCCCGCCTCAGCGCCCTGCTCGGCGAAGCGGCGGAGCCGCGCCCGCAGCAGTCGGACTACGCCTCCGCCCTGGCCCAGGCCTTCCGCCCCCGGGATGCGGCCGGGGATGCGATCGTCGTCCTGGCCGAGGCCGGGACCGGCGTCGGCAAGACGCTGGGCTACATCGCCCCGGCCAGCCTGTGGTCGGAAGCGAACCACGGCGCGGTGTGGATCTCCACCTACACCCGCAACCTGCAGCATCAGATCGACCAGGAGCTCGACCGGCTCTACCCCGAACCGCAGGAAAAGAGCGAGCGGGTGGTGATCCGCAAGGGGCGCGAGAACTACCTCTGCCTGCTCAACTTCGAGGAGACCGCGAAGGGACTGGCCACGCGTCCCGGCGACGCGGTGGCGGCGGGACTGATGGCCCGCTGGGCCGCCCACAGCCGCGACGGCGACATGGTCGGCGGCGATTTTCCCGGCTGGCTGCCCGAGCTGATCGGCCGCGCGGCGACACTCGGCCTCACCGACCGGCGCGGGGAGTGCATCTATTCGGCCTGCCCGCATTACCGCAAGTGCTTCATCGAGCGCGGCATCCGGCGCGCCCGCCACGCCGCCACGGTGGTCGCCAACCATGCCCTGGTGATGATCCAGGCGGCCCGCGGCGCGGCGGAGGAGGGCACGCTGCCGAGCCATCTGGTGTTCGACGAGGGCCACCACCTGTTCGACGCGGCCGACAGCGCCTTTTCCGCCCACCTGAGCGGCCAGGAGACCCAGGAGCTGCGCCGCTGGCTGCTCGGCGCGGAGACCCGCGGCCGCAGCGCCGGGCGCCTGCGCGGACTCAAGCGGCGGCTGGAAGACGTGGTGGCGGGCGACCAAGAGGCCTTGGAAGCCTTGCAGGCCGGCCTCGCCGCCGCCCGCGTGCTGGCCGCCGACGGCTGGCAGCAACGGCTGCGCGAGGGCGCGCCGCACGGCCCCGCCGAGGCCTTCCTGCGGCTGGTGCGCGATCAGGTCTATGCCCGCGCGCGGAACGCCGAGGGACCCTACAGCCTGGAGACCGAGCCGCGGCCGCCGGTGCCCGGCCTGCTCGACGCCGCGGCGGAGCTCGAAGCCGCGCTCGCGCGCCTGGCCGGACCGCTCGGCCGCCTCCACCGCCGCCTCGCCCGGCGCCTGGAAGCCGACGCCGACAGCCTGGACGGCGAAACCCGCCGCCGCATCGACGGCGCCGGCCGCAGCCTGCGCCACCGGGCGATCGACCAGATCGCCGCCTGGCGCGACATGCTGGCGGCGCTGCCCGGCGAAACGCCGCCCGAGTTCGTCGATTGGTTCGAGGTGACCCGCAGCGACGGCCGCGACCTGGATGTCGGCCTGCACCGCCACTGGACCGACCCGACCCGGCCGTTCGCCGAGGCGGTGCTCGCCCAGGCCCAGGCCACCGCCATCACCTCGGCCACCCTGACCGACGGCACCGGCGACACGGCGCGCGACTGGGCGGCGGCGGAGATGCGCAGCGGTGCGGCCCATCTGGCGGCCCCCGCCGTACGCGTACGCGTGCCCTCGCCCTTCGACTACGCCGGCCAGACCCGAGTGCTGATCGTCGGCGACGTACGCAAGGACGACATCGACCAGGTCGCCGCGGCCTACCGCGAGCTGTTCCGCGCCGCCGGCGGCGGCGGGCTCGGGCTGTTCACCGCGATCGTGCGCCTGCGCGCGGTCCACCAGCGGATCGCCGCGCCGCTGGAGGAGAGCGGCATCGCGCTCTATGCCCAGCACGTCGACCGCATGGATACCGCGACCCTGGTCGACATCTTCCGCGCCGAGGAGAACGCCTGCCTGCTGGGGACCGACGCCGTGCGCGACGGGGTCGACGTCCCCGGCCGCGCCTTGCGGCTGATCGTGTTCGACCGCGTTCCCTGGGCGCGGCCGGATATCCGCCACCGGGCGCGCCGCGAGGCCTTCGGCGGGCGGGCCTATGACGACATGCTCGCCCGGCTGAAGCTGAAGCAGGCCTTTGGCCGGCTGATCCGGCGCGCCGACGACCACGGCGTCTTTGTGCTGCTCGACCCGATGATGCCCTCGCGCCTGCTCTCGGCCTTTCCCGTGGGGGTGACCGCCCGGCGCTGCGGTCTCGCCGAGGCGGTCGCCGAGACCCGCGCGTTCCTTTCGCCCCCGCCCGGCGCCGGTGCTTGACGGCCGCCGCCAGGCCTGCTTAGGGTGCGCGCCCGCAAAGAAAGTGTCGCAGGACGAAGAGGGAAAGCGACAGCCGATGATTGGCCACCAACAAGCCCTGATCTACACCATGGTCCTGGTCTCCGCGTCCGACGGAGAGATGACGGATGCCGAGCTCAACACCATCGGCGACATCATCAAGCACCTGCCGATTTTCCGCGATTACGATCTCGACTCGCTGGGCAAGACCGCCGAGGCCTGCGCCGAGCTGCTGGCCGACCCGAGCGGCCTCGACACCGCCGGCGATCTGATCGAGCAGGCACTGCCGGCGAAGCTGCGCGAAACGGCTTATGCGCTCGCCTGCGACGTGGCGGCGGCCGACGCCAACGTCAGCCAGGCGGAACTGGAGCTTCTGCGCTGGCTGCGCGGCCGGCTCGGCGTACCCCGCTTGCAAGCCGCCGCGATCGAACTCGCCACCCGGGCCCACTACATCACCGTCTAGCAAACGGCGAAGCAAAGAATAAGGGCCGCGGCGGAGGCCGCGGCCCTCGGCACGAGATCCCGATCGCTCGGGCGTCTTACATCATGCCGCCCATGCCACCCATGCCGCCCATGTCGTGGCCGCCATGCATGGGCTCTTCCTTCTTCGGCCGCTCGGCCACCATCGCCTCGGTGGTGACCAGGATGCCGGCGACGGAGGCGGCGTCCTGCAGGGCGATGCGCACCACCTTGGTCGGGTCGATGATGCCGGCCTTGATCATGTCGACGTATTGGCCGTTCTGGGCGTCGAAGCCGCGGGTCAGGTTGACCTTGTCGAGCAGCTTGCCGACCACCACGGCGCCGTCTTCGCCCGCGTTCTCGACGATCTGGCGCACCGGCGACTGGATCGCGCGACGCACGATGTCGATGCCGACCCGCTGGTCGTCGTTGGCGGGCTTCAGCTTGCCGAGCCCCTGGCCGGCATAAAGCAGCGCCACGCCGCCGCCCGGCAGGATGCCCTCCTCGACCGCCGCGCGGGTCGCGTGCATCGCGTCCTCGACCCGGTCCTTGCGCTCCTTCACCTCGATCTCGGTGGCGCCGCCGACCCGGATCACCGCAACGCCGCCGGCCAGCTTGGCGAGGCGCTCTTGCAGCTTCTCGCGGTCGTAGTCCGACGTCGTATCCTCGATCTGCTGGCGGATCTGGGCGCAGCGGCCCTGGATCTCTTTCTTGGCCCCGGCGCCCTCGACGATGGTCGTCTCATCCTTGGTGATGATCACCTTCTTGGCCTTGCCGAGCATGTCGATGGTGACGTTCTCGAGCTTGATGCCCAAATCCTCGGAGATCACCTGGCCGCCGGTCAGGACCGCCATGTCCTCGAGCATCGCCTTGCGACGGTCGCCGAAGCCCGGCGCCTTCACCGCCGCCACCTTGAGGCCGCCGCGCAGCTTGTTGACCACCAGGGTGGCGAGCGCCTCGCCCTCGACGTCCTCGGCGATCACCAGGAGCGGACGGCTCGATTGCACCACCGCCTCCAACAGCGGCAGGATGGGCTGCAGGCCCGACAGCTTCTTCTCGTGCAGCAGGACGTAAGGATCCTCCAACTCGGCCAGCATCTTGTCGGCATTGGTGATGAAGTAGGGCGAGAGATAGCCGCGGTCGAACTGCATGCCTTCGACCAGGTCAAGCTCGGTGTCGAGGGATTTGGCTTCCTCGACCGTGATGACGCCCGCGTTGCCGACCTTTTCCATGGCCTCGGCCAGCATCTTGCCGATCTCGGTGTCGCCATTGGAGGAAATCGTGCCGACCTGGGCGATCTCTTCCGAGGTCTTGACCTTGCGCGAGCGCTTCTCGAGCTCGGCAACGACCGCGCTCACCGCCATCTCGATCCCGCGCCTGAGGTCCATCGGGTTCATGCCGGCGGCAACGGCTTTGCTACCGCCGCGTATGATAGCTTGGGCGAGCACCGTCGCGGTGGTGGTGCCGTCGCCGACCAGATCGCTGGTCTTGCTGGCCACCTCCCGCACCATCTGGGCGCCCATGTTCTCGAACTTGTCTGCGAGCTCGATCTCCTTGGCGACGGTGACGCCGTCCTTGGTGGTGCGCGGCGCGCCGAACGACTTGTCGAGCACCACGTTGCGGCCCTTCGGGCCGAGGGTGACCCTCACCGCATCGGCCAATATGTTGACGCCGCGCAGCATGCGGTCACGCGCGTCGGCGCCGAATTTCACTTCTTTAGCAGACATGTTTCCTTACTCCGAAAAATGCACCGGGGCCGCGCTCAGGCAGCCTTTTGGCGCTTCTTGCTGATGCCCTCGAGGACACCCATGATGTCCGA
>DASWHK010000170.1:0-13748 GCA_036398215.1 Acidobacteriota bacterium
GACGACGCTGTTCACCACCGACTACTTCGGCGAGCCGGCGTTCCTCAGCCAGAGCGGGCAGCTCTACCTGGAGCCGGCCTGCATGGCGCACGGGCGGGTCTATTGCTTCGGACCCACGTTCCGGGCCGAGAAGTCCAAGACGCGCCGCCACCTGATGGAGTTCTGGATGCTCGAGCCCGAGGTCGCCTACGCGACCCTGGACGACTGCATGGACCTGGCGGAGGACTTCATCGAGCACATCGTGCAGCGCGCCCTCGAGGAGTGCAAAGAGGAGCTCGAGGTGCTCGAACGCGACACCGCCGGCCTCGAGAAGGTCGTCCAGCCGTTCCCGCGGATCCACTATGACGAGGCGGTCGAGATCCTGCGGGAGGCCGGCGAGGATTTCGACTGGGGGAGCGACTTCGGGGGCGGCCACGAGACGGTGATCTCGGAGGCCTTCGACCGGCCGGTGCTGGTGCACCGCTTCCCGGCGGCGATCAAGGCCTTCTACATGCAGCCCGACCCGGGGCGCCGGGAGGTGGCGCTGGCCGCCGACATGATCGCCCCGGAGGGCTATGGGGAGATCGTCGGGGGCAGCCAGAGGATCCACGACCCCGAGCTGCTGCTGGCGCGCCTCCGCCAGCACGGCCTCGACGAGCGCAACTACCAGTGGTACATGGACATCCGCCGCTACGGATCGGTGCCGCACTCCGGCTTCGGGATGGGGCTGGAGCGGGTCGTCGCCTGGATCTGCGGGCTGCCGCACCTGCGGGAGACGATTCCGTACCCGAGGATGCTCGGACGGCTCCGTCCGTGAGCCCGGCTGCCGGCGCCCGCGCCGCGCGCCTGCTGGCCACCGGCTTCGGCGCCGGCTTCCTGTGGCCGGCCCCGGGGACCTGGGGATCGCTGCTCGGGCTCATCCTCTTCCTGCCGCTGGCGTCGCTGACCTGGCCCCTGCAACTGGCCGCCGCGATCGGCCTGACAGCGCTGGGCACGGCCGCGGCCCATCGCGCGGCCCCCGGCCTCGGCGGCGACGATCCCTCCGCCGTCGTCATCGACGAGTGGGCCGCCATGTGGTTGTCGCTGGTGGGCATCGCAGGGGCGACCGGATGGGTGCTGGCGTTCTTCCTCTTCCGGATCTTCGACATCATCAAGCCGTTCCCGGGGCGCCGCTTCGAGGCCCTCCCCGGGGGGCTGGGGATCATGGCCGACGACGTGGTCGCCGCCGGCTACACGCAAATCTGCGTGCGGCTGGCGCTCGCCTGGCTGGAAGCATGAGCGGCGAGCGGCGGGCGCGCGATGAGCTCGCCGATCTCGGCGTGAGCGTCGGGCGGCTGCTGCGCCAGCGGCGCGAGACGCTGGCCCTCGCCGAGAGCTGCACGGGCGGTTTGATCGCCGCGGCGCTGACCGAGATGCCCGGGGCCTCCGAGTACCTGTGGGGCGGCGCCGTCGTCTACACGGCGGCCAGCAAGCGGGCGCTCGCCGGCCTCGACGCGGCGACGCTCGAGCGGCACGGCACCGTCTCGGCGGCGACCAGCGAGGCGCTGGCGGCGGCGATCCGCCGCCTCTCGGGCGCCAGCTACGGCCTGGCGGTGACCGGGTGGGCGGGGCCGGATACCGACGCCGGCGGCTCCGTGGGGACGGTCTTCGCGGCCCTCGACGACGGCGGGGAGATCATCGAGCGGCGCTGGCAGCTCCCCGGAGATCGCCGGCAGGTCCGTGACGCCGCCGCGACCCGGGCGCTGGCGCTCTTGCGGGCCCACCTGCAGGCGAAGCAGGACACCGGCGCCGGTAACAGCCGATGACCCCCGCCGCACAGATCGCCGCCGGTCTCGCCGCCGGCTTCGCCCTCGGCAGCATCCCCAGCGGCTACCTCCTGGTCCGGCTGAAGACCGGCGCCGACGTCCGCGACAGCGGCAGCGGCAACATCGGGGCGACCAACGTCGGCCGGGTGCTGGGCGCGGCGGGCGGCGTGCTGACCCTGGCGCTGGATGCCGCCAAGGGGGCGGCCGCCGTCCTGCTGTGCGGCTATCTCGGCCTCGACGCCGCGGCGGCGGCGCTGGGCGCGGTGCTCGGCCATTGCTACACCCCCTGGCTGGGCGGCCGGGGCGGCAAGGGGGTCGCCACGCTGCTGGGCTCGTTTGCGGTCCTGGCGCCGCTGGCCACCGCCGGCGCGGCGGTGGTGCTGGTGGCGACCGCCGCCCTCTCTCGAATGATGTCGCTGGCCTCGCTGCTGGCCTCGGCGGCGTTGCCGCTGATCGCTTGGCTGCTGCGCGAGCCGCGGGCCACCATCGTCGCGGCGCTCGCCACCCTGGTGCTGATCGTCTGGCGACATCGCGACAACATCGGCCGGATCGCCGCCGGCCAGGAGCGCAAGCTGGGGAGGTCGTCGCCGTGAGCGCCGGGTATGGCGATGGTGGCAACCTCGGCCGGATTGCCGCCGACCGCCGGGCCGATGGCGGGAGATCGTCGACATGAGCGCCGGGTATCGCCCGCTCGATCCGGCGGCGCGCTGGCGGATCGCGGTGATCGGCGCCGGCTCGTGGGGCACGGCGCTGGCCGTGCACGCGGCGCGGGCGGGGCACGAGGTGCGCTTGTGGGCGCGGCGCGCCGAGCTCGCCGAGCGCCTGGCGAGCAGCCGTGAGAACCGCGACTACCTGCCCGATTGCGCGCTGCCCGAAGGGCTCCTCGTCACCGCGGACGGCGGCGAGGCGATGGAAGGCGCCGGCCTGGTGCTGAGCGTGGTGCCGTCCCGGCACCTGCGCGCGGTCTGGGAGCGGCTGGGGCCGAGCCTGCCGGTGGGCGCCCACCTGGTGTCGGCCACCAAGGGGCTGGAGCAGGACAGCGGCCTGCGGATGAGCGAGGTGCTCGCCGAGTACGCCGAAGGACGGCAAGCCTCGGTGGCGGCCCTCTCCGGGCCGTCGTTCGCCGCCGAGCTTGTGCAGGGGCATCCGACGGCGGTCACCCTGGGGTGCACCGACAGCGACGCCGCCGAGGCCGTCCAGCATTGCCTGAGCGAGGGGCCGCTGCGCGTCTACCGCAACCCCGACATCATCGGCGTCGAGCTCGGAGGGGCGCTCAAGAACGTCATCGCCATCGCCACCGGCATCGCCGACGGCCTCGGCTTCGGTACCAACACCCGGGCGGCGCTGATCACCCGCGGCCTCGGCGAGCTCGCCCGGCTGGCCGCCGCCAGGGGAGCGATGCCGCGGACGCTGACCGGGCTGGCGGGCCTTGGCGACCTGGTGCTGACCTGCACCGGGCCGCTGAGCCGCAACCGCCACGTCGGCGTGCAGCTCGGCCGCGGCCGCCGGATCGACGAGATCGTCGCCGAGATGCACATGGTGGCCGAGGGGGTCGAGACCGCGGCGGCCGCCTACCACCTGAGCCGCAAGAGCGGCGTGCAGATGCCGATCACCGAGCAGGTCTTCGCGATCCTCGGCGGCGGAAAGCAGCCGCGGGAGGCAATCGAGGACCTCATGGCCCGAGAGCTCGTGCAGGAATGAAATCGTTTGATGGGTCTGGTGCTCCTCATGCCGGCTTGGCTCGCGGATCTTTTGATGGGTCCGGTGCTCCTCATGCCAGCTTGGCTCGCGGATCTTTTGATGGGTCCGGTGCTCCTCGGGCCATCGTCTGGTAGGTCGGGCGGGCGAGGGTGCGGCTGGCGGCGGGGAGATAGGCCTCTCATAGCTTGCGGGTCGTATGCTACGCTTGTGCTCATGCGTTATCTCAAGGAAGGGCTGTGTTGGAGCGCGCTCGCCTGTGCGTTGGCGGTCACCATCGGCAGCTTCGCGCCCGTCGCCGCGGCCAGCCCGGGGCAAAATCCGGCGCAGGTAGACCCCCGCGACCTGCAGATGCTGGCGATCCTCTACATCCAGGAAAACCAGCCGAACGAGGCGCTTCCCCTGCTGGAGCGGGCGATCGACCTGTATCCGGAGAACGGCGAGACCCACATGTGGTACGGGGTCGCGCTGCTGCTCACCGAGCAGTTGGATCCTGCCGAAGAGGCCTTCATGCGCGCCCTGTCGCGCAACCCGGGCCTCACCGACGCCCGCAACTGGATGGGCCTGCTGCGCTACAAGCAGGGTGACCTCGACGCCGCCGTGCGCGAGTTCCGCGAGGCCCTCCTCGACCCGGCCTACCCGCCGACCTCGAAGGCGCGCGTCCGCCTCAACCTGGGCCGCGTCTACCTCGAGCTCGGCGCTCCGGAGGCCGCCCGCGAGCAGCTTTCCGAGGGCATCGCGATCGGCATACCCCGCTCCGACCCCAACTACCAGCTCATCCATGTCCTTTTGGCGCGGTCGCTGACCGACCTGGGACGCACCCAGGAGGCGATCGCGGCGCTCCTGCGGGCGCTCGAGACCGACGAGAACCACGTCGAGGCTCGGCTGCTGCTGGGCCTGGCCTATCGGGACCTGGGTCAGACGCGCGTCGCCCGGGAGCATCTGGAAAAGGTGGTGGAGCTGGCCCCGGGGACCGAGTTCGCCGAACGGGCGCAGGTCGCCCTCGCTCGGCTGCGGGGCTGACGCCGGGTTGGCTGCAGGCATCTTCGGCCGGACGCTCGGCCGGACTCGAGATCGTCTGATTGCCGCGGTGCGCGGGCTTCGGCCCGGGCACAAGCCGGATGAGGCGGCGCTCGAGGCGCTCGAGGAGGCGCTGATCGCCGCCGACGTCGGCCCCGCCGCCGCCCTGAGCCTGGTCGAAGAATTGCGCAGCCGCTCCGACGGCGATGCCGATCCGGGCCAGCGCCTGCGGGCCGCCATGCTCGAGCAGCTGGCGGCCAGCGGCGTACACACGGGCATCCCCTCCATGCCGGCCGGCCGCCCCATGGTCATCCTGCTGGTCGGCGTCAACGGCTCCGGAAAGACGACGACGACCGCCAAGCTCGGGGCCCTGTACGCCGCCCACGGCCATCGCGTCATCCTCGGCGCCGCCGACACCTTTCGGGCGGCGGCGGTCGAGCAGCTGCAGATCTGGGGCGAGCGGCTTGGCGTGCCGGTGATCGCGCACCGCCCCGGCGGCGACCCGGCGGCGGTGGTCTTCGACACCTGCGAGGCCAGCCGCTCCCGCGCCCTCGACGTGGCGATCATCGACACGGCCGGAAGGCTGCATACAAAAGAGAACCTGATGGCGGAGCTCGCCAAGATCCGCCGTGCCGCCGGCAAGGTCATCCCGGGGGCGCCGGACGAGGTGTGGTTGGTGCTCGACGCCACGACCGGCCAGAATGGTCTCCGTCAGGCTGAGGATTTTCTCGAGCACGCTGGGGTTACCGGTTTGATTCTCGCCAAGCTCGATGGCAGCGCCCGCGGCGGCGTTGCCCTTTCGATTGCCGACCGCTTGAAGCTGCCGATTCGCTTCGTGGGCACCGGCGAAGGGCTGCAGGACCTCGTGCCCTTCGACGCCGAGGCCTACGTCGACGGTCTGCTCGGCGAGGATGTCTAGAAACGCGTGTCGGACCGCCGCTACCTGCGAGAATGCCTGGAGCTGGCGGCGCGCGGGCGCGGCGCCACCAGCCCGAACCCGATGGTCGGCGCCGTCATCGTCCGCGAGGGGACGGTCGTCGGCCGCGGCTTTCACCCCGGGCCCGGCAAGCCCCACGCCGAGCGCCTGGCCCTGCAGGAGGCCGGCGAGCGGGCCCGCGGCGCGACCCTGTACGTCAACATCGAGCCGTGTCGCCACCAGGGACGCACGCCACCGTGCGTCGACGCGATCATCGAATCCGGGGCCGCCAGGGTCGTGGTCAGCACGCTCGATCCCGATCCACGCGTCGCCGGCGGCGGGGTGGCGGCGCTGCGGGCGGCGGGGTTGACCGTCGACGTCGGCGAGGGGGCCCAGGAGGCGGCCTTCCTCAACGACGCGTATCTGGCCTTCAAGTCGCGAGGCCTGCCGCTGGTCATCGGCAAGGCGGCGGTATCGCTCGACGGCCGCTTGGCGACGCGCGAGCGGCAGTCGCAGTGGATCACCGGGGCTGCGGCCCGGCAGTGGGCCCACGAGCTGCGCGCCGCCAGCGATGCGGTGCTGGTGGGGATCGGCACCGTCCTCGCCGACGATCCCCGGCTCACCGCTCGCGGCGCCGCCGGCACCGGCCCGCGCCTTCGGGTGGTCCTCGATAGCCGGCTGCGGACGCCGCCGCAGGCCCGGCTCCTGGCCGAGGCCGACGGCCAGCCGCTGATCTTTAGCGGCGTGGCGGCGGAGCGCGAGGCCCAGCGGCGGCTCGAGGCGGCGGGGGCCGAGGTCGAGCGGCTGGGGACCACGGCCGGGGGGATGCTGGCCTGGCCCGAGGTGATGGCGGCCCTGGCCCGCCGGGAGGTGCTGTCGGTGCTCGTAGAGGGGGGTAGCGGCGTGCTTACCAGCGCCTTCGAGGCTGATATACTGGACAAGTTATTCCTCGTCTACGCCCCCCTCTTGATCGGCGGCTCGGCCGCCTTGTCGCTGTGGGGGGGCGCCGGCGTCGGTGAGCTCACCGCAGCGCCGCGCCTGCATCACGTGAGACGGTTCGATCTCGGCGATGATTGGGCGGTCGAGGGTTACCTGCACCCACCAGAGCCGCCCCTTTAGCGGGAGATCCTGCCGGCGCCGCGGATCGGCGCCGAGCCCGGCTCCCGTACCGCTGCCACCGAGCAACCAGCATGTTCACCGGGCTTGTCGAGGAAGTAGGCACCGTTACGCGCATCGATACGGTGGCGCACGGCTCCAGGCTGACGATCGCCACCGAGTCGGTCGCCGCCGGTCTGCGCCGCGGCGACAGCGTCGCCGTCGACGGCGTCTGCCTGACGGCCGTCGCCGTCGAGGGCCGCGAGTTCGCCGCCGAGGTGTCCCCGGAGACGATCGCCCGCTCCAACCTGGTCTTCTACCAGATCGGCACGCAGGTGAACCTCGAGCGGCCGCTGGTCGCCAACGCTCGGGTCGGCGGTCATTTCGTCCAGGGCCACGTCGACGCGGTCACCCGCCAGCGCTACCTGCGCAAGGAGGGCGAGTTCGTCCGCGTCGGCTTCAGCATGCCTGAGGGGCTGGAGCGCTTTCTGGTCGCCAAGGGCTCGGTGGCGATCAACGGCGTGTCGCTCACGGTTGCCAGCCTGGACGACGAGGGCTTCGACGTGCAGCTCGTTCCCCACACCCTTTTGCGCACCAACCTGACCTCCGAGGCCCGCGCCGGCGCCTTGAACGTCGAGGTCGACATCCTCGGCAAGTACGTGGCCAAGATGCTCGAGGGGCACCTGCGGGCGAGCGCCCCCGGGGCCGCCGCCAACGGCGCCGAGGCCGGCGGGCCGGCGGCGGCCATGCGCTTCATCGAGCCGGCGGGGGGTGGCAGATGAGCTTCAACACCATCGAAGAGGCCATCGAGGACATCCGCGCCGGCCGCATGGTCATCGTCGTCGACGACGAGGACCGGGAAAACGAGGGCGACCTGACCATTGCCGCCGAGAAGGTGACTCCCGAGATCATCAACTTCATGGCCCGGCACGGCCGCGGGTTGGTCTGCCTGCCGATGACCCAGGAGCGCCTCGATCAGCTCGAGATCCCGCTGATGGTCAGCGACAACTCCTCCAAGTTCAACACCGCGTTCTGCGTCTCGATCGAGGCCAAGAAGAACGTCACAACCGGCATCTCGGCAGCCGACCGGGCGGCGACCGTGAAAGCCGCGATCGACCCCGCTACCAAGGCCCGCGACCTGGCGCGGCCGGGACACATGTTCCCGTTGCGCGCCGAGCCCGGCGGCGTTCTCCGCCGCGCCGGCCAGACCGAGGCGGCGGTCGACCTGGCGCGCATCGCCGGTCTGTACCCCGCCGGCGTCATCTGCGAGGTCATGAACGAGGACGGCACCATGGCGCGGGTGCCGCAGTTGCAGGAGTTCGCCATCCGGCACGGGCTCAAGATGGTCAACATCGCCGACCTGATCCGCTACCGGCTCGGCACCGAGCGCTTCGTCAAGCGGGTCGCCTCGCCGCGGCTGCCGACCCGCTACGGCGAGTTCACTCTCCACGCCTACGAGAACGAGCTCGACCACAAGACCCACCTGGCGCTGGTGATGGGCGACGTGGCCGACGGCCAGCCGGTGCTGGTCCGGGTCCACTCCGAGTGCCTCACCGGCGACGCCTTCTTTTCCGCCCGTTGCGATTGCGGGCCGCAGCTGGAGACGGCGATGCAAAAGATCGCCGAGGAAGGGCGCGGCATCATCGTCTACCTGCGGCAGGAAGGTCGCGGTATCGGCCTGGTCAACAAGCTGCGCGCCTACGAGCTGCAGGATTGCGGCGCCGACACCGTCGAGGCCAACGAGTCGTTGGGCTTCCAGCCCGACCAGCGCGACTACGGCATCGGCGCCCAGATCCTCAACGACCTGGGGGCCTCGAAGCTGCGCATCATGACCAACAACCCGCGCAAGTTCGTCGGCCTCTCCGGGTACGGCCTGGAGATCGTCGAACGGGTGGGGATCGAGATCCCGCCCACCGGCACGACCCGTCGCTACCTCGAGGTCAAGAAGCGGAAGCTCGGCCACGACCTCAGCTCGGTTTGATGAGAACGATCAAGGCACGTCGATGTTCGAGCAACTGAATCAGCGCCTGCAAAAGACGCTCGGCATGCTGCGCGGCGTCGTCCGCGTCGACGAGGAGAGCCTCGGCGCGGCGCTCCGCGACCTGCGGATGGCGCTGCTCGAAGCCGACGTCAACTACGGGGTGGTCAAGGATTTCCTCGCCGTGGTGCGGGAGCGGGCCCAGGGGCAGGAGATCCTCCGCTCGCTGACCCCGGGGCAGCAGGTGGTCAAGGTCGTCTACGAGGAGATGACCCGGCTGCTCGGCGGCGCCCGCGTGCCGCTGCGCTTGCAGGGCGCCTCGCCGCACGTCGTGATGCTGGTAGGCCTGCAGGGCGCCGGCAAGACCACCACCGCCGCCAAGCTCGGCCACCAGCTCCGCGGCCAGGGCCACTCGCCGCTGCTCGCCTCCGTCGACGTGCACCGGCCCGCGGCCCGCGAGCAGCTCGCGCAGATCGCCGCGGACGCGTCGCTGGCGGCTTTCGAGGGCGACGGCGCCGCCGCCGTGCCGCTCGCCCGCCAGGCGGTCGAGCAGGCGCGCAGCGGCGGCCACGACGTGGTCGTCCTCGATACCGCGGGTCGCCTGCACCTCGACGAAGCGATGATGGGCGAGGCCGCGGACCTGGTGGCGGCCCTCGATCCCGGCGACGTCGTTTACGTCGCCGACGCGCTCGCCGGCCAGGACGCGGTCAACACGGTGAAGGTGTTCGCCGAGAGGCTGCCGCTCACCGGCACGATCCTCACCAAGCTCGACGGCGACGCCCGCGGCGGCGTGGCGCTGTCGATCGTTGCGGTCACCGGCTTGCCGATCCTCTACGTCGGCGTCGGCGAGCGCTTCGAGGAGCTCGAGCCGTTCCACCCCGAGCGCATGGCGTCGCGGATCCTCGGCATGGGCGACGTCCTGACGCTGATCGAAAAGGCCCAGGAATCGATCGACGTCGAGCAGGCGACGGCGCTGGAGAAGCGCCTGCGTGAGGCCACCTTCACGCTCGAGGACTTCCGCGAGCAGATGCGGCAGATGGGCAAGATGGGGTCGCTTTCGAAGCTGCTGGAGATGCTGCCCATGGGGCGTGGCTTCGACGCCAAGGCCATCGCCCCCGCCGAGGAGGACATCCGCCGCTTCGGCGCCATCATCGATTCGATGACCGCCGACGAGCGCCGCCACCCGCAGAAGATCGACGGCTCCCGCCGCCGCCGCATCGCCCGCGGCAGCGGCACCCGCGTTCAGGACGTCAACCAGTTGCTCAAGCAGTTCGCCACCGCCAAGAAGCTGATGAAGAAGCTCGGCCGCCAGAAGGGCAAGCCGATGGATCTCATGGGACTATCGGGCCTGCGATCCTGAAAGTGGTTACCGCCGGACCCATATTCGGACCTCTATCAAATCAAGGAGAGCCAGAGTGATCTCGATTCATTTGCGCAGGACCGGAGCCAACAAGGACCCGCACTACCGGGTCGTCGTCGCCGACAGCCGTGCGGCCCGCGACGGCGCCTTCATCGAGGTGTTGGGCCATTACCATCCGCGATTCGAGCCCGCCAAGGTGGTGCTCGACGTGCAGAAGACCAAGGCCTGGATCGACAAGGGCGCGAAGCCCTCGGACACGGTCAAGAGCCTGTTGAAGCGGGTCGAGGCCGGCAGCGTCGACCTGCGGCAGCCGGTCTCGCCGTCGCGGCAGCGCGACGCCGTCAGGCACGCCGAGACCCGCGCCGCAGCGCCGCCGCCGGAGCCCGAGGCCGCCGCGGAGCCCAAGGCTGCGCCGGAGACCAAGGCTGCGGCGGAGACCAAGGCTTCCGCGGAGACCGAGGCCGCCGCCGAGACGGAAGCCGCCGCGAAGACCGAGGCCGCCGCAGAAACCGCCGCCGCCGAAGACGCCTCGGCCGCTGCCGCCGCCGCACCCGCAGCCGACGCCGCGGCCTCCGGCAGCGAGGAAGCGGGAACCGCAGCGCCCGACAAGGAATAACGAGGAGCAACGGGCCGCCGCCCGCGGGGCGGCGGTCGCAGGCTCGGAGCCTGTCGTGGCTCCGATCTTCCCCCGAACCCATCCACGAGAGTCGCAGACCGGGGAGGTGAGAACATGCTGATCGAAGAGCTGGTCGGAAACATCGCCAGGGCGCTGGTCGACAACCCGGACGAGGTCCAGGTGAGCGCCGTCGAGGGCGAGCAGACGACGGTCGTCGAGCTGCGCGTCCACCAGGAGGACCTCGGCAAGGTCATCGGCAAGCAGGGGCGCACGGCGCGCGCCATCCGCACCCTGCTGGCCGCCGCCGGCACCAAGAGCAACAAGCGGGTGCTGCTTGAGATCCTGGAGTAGCCGGTGCCGGGGACCGCGGTCGACGGGCGATGAGAGATGCGGGCCGGTGATCGACCGGCGCCGGCGGACCCGGCGCTCGTCGGCCACGTCGTCCGCCCGCACGCGCTGATCGGCGAGGTCATCGTCGAGCCGGCCGATCCGGCGTCGGCGCACCTGGAGGCAGGCAGCGAGGTGTGGGTCGCCGGCCGCTGGCGGCGCGTCAGCCGTTCGCGGGTGCACGGCGGGCGTCGCATCATGGGCTTCGACGGGGTGGCCGATCGAGAGGCGGCCGAGGCCTTGCGCGGCGCCGAGCTGGTGATCGACGCCGAGTCGCTCGCCCGCCTCGGCGGCGACCGCTACTACGTGCACGAGTTGGTGGGCTGCCGGGTGGAAACCCCGGCGGGGGAAGACCTCGGCGAGGTCGTCGCCGTGGTCCCCGGCCCGCAGGACTGTCTGGAGGTCGAGAAGCGGGGCCGGCGCAGCCTGGTGCCGATGGCCAGGGCGTGGTTGCGCAGCGTCGATATCGAGGCCCGCAGGATCGTCATCGATCCGCCGGCCGGGTTGGCGGAAGTCACCGAAGGTTGAGGACATGAGAGTCGACATCATCACGATCTTCCCGGGGCTGTTTCCGGGGCCGCTCGGCGAGAGCATCGTCGGCCGCGCCGCCGACCGCGGCCTGCTCGACCTGCAGGTCCACGACCTGCGCGATTTCGCGGCCCCGCCCCACCGCCAGGTCGACGACGAGCCCTTCGGCGGCGGCGGCGGCATGGTATTGAAGCCGGAGCCGATCTTCGCGGCGGTCGAGGCCGTGCGGGCCGAGCTCGACGCCGCGGCCGTCGCCGCCGGGCCGGTGATCCTGCTGTCGCCGCAGGGCGAGCGGCTCCAGCAGCAGCGGGCCGAACGGCTCGCGGCGCTGCCGCAGATGACCCTCCTGTGCGGCCGCTACGAGGGGATCGACGAGCGGGTCCGCGAGCAGCTGGTCGATTTCGAGCTGTCGATCGGCGACTATGTGCTCAGCGGTGGGGAGCTGCCGGCCATGGTGGTCGTCGAGGTGCTCACCCGGTTGCAGCCGGGGGCGCTCGGTGACGCTCAGGCCGCCGGTCGCGACTCGTTTTCGGAGGGGCTCTTGGATTACCCTCAGTACACTCGTCCGGCGGAATTTCGGGGCCATCCGGCGCCCGAGGTGCTGCGCTCCGGCAACCACGAGGCGATCGCCGCCTGGCGCCGGCGGCAGGCGCTGCTGGCGACGGCCCGCAAGCGGCCCGACCTGCTGGCGCAACGGACGCTGTCCGAGCAAGAAAGAGAGTGGTTGAACGAAGCATCGGGGTCCGAGCGGACTGCGCCGGCCTCGAACGCCCGAGATCGAAGCCACACGGCGACCGCCGCAGGGCGGCGCCCGACGAGCGAGGAGTAGCACCGTGGACGTCATGAAGATGATCGAGAGCAAGGGGGAGCGCCAGGATCTCCCCGTCTTCGGCCCTGGTGACACCGTCAAGGTCCACCAGCGCGTCATCGAGGGCAACAAGCAGCGGATCCAGGTCTTCGAGGGCGTCGTCATCGCTCGCCGCGGCAGCCGCACCAACGCCAGCTTCACGGTGCGCAAGATCTCCTACGGCATCGGCGTCGAGCGGATCTTCCCGCTGCACTCGCCGAACATCGAGAAGATCGAGGTCCTGCGGCCGGGCAAGGTTCGGCGAGCCAAGCTGTTCTACCTTCGCGGCCGGCGCGGCAAGGCGGCTCGGATCAAGGAGAAGCGGACCCAGTAGCGCCGTCTGATCGATGGCAAGCTCGGCAAGTCCGGCAAGCTCGGCTAGCGAACTGCGCCACGAGGTGGCGGCGGCGGTGCAGGCGGCGGTGGCGGCGGTCACCGGCGAGCGGATCGAGCCGCCGGCGGTCGAGGAGCCGCCGCGGCAGGAGTTCGGCGACCTGGCGATCCCCGCCGCGCTCGAGCTCGGTCGCCGCCTGAAGCGGCCGCCCCGGCAGCTCGCCGAGGAGCTGCTGGCCTGGCTGGAGGCCCACCCGACCCCCGGCGTGCAGCGCTGGCAGATCGCCGGCCCGGGCTACCTCAACGCCTTCTTCGACCGCGGCTGGGTGCTCGACCGTTGCCTGGAGGAGCTCGAGAGCGAGCGCAGCGGGGGAGCATCTCCTTCGAGCAAAGCCGCCAAGGTCATCGTCGAGCACACCAGCATCAACCCCAACAAGGCGGCCCACATCGGCCACCTGCGCAACGCCTGCCTCGGCGACACGCTGGCCCGCATCCTCCGCCGTGACGGCGTTCCCGTGGAGGTGCAGAACTACATCGATGATACCGGCGTGCAGGTGGCCGACGTCGTCCTCGGCTTCACCCGGCTGCGGGGGCAGGACGCCGCCGCCATCGCCGCGCTACCCGAGCCCTTCGATTACACCTGCTGGGACCTCTACACCGAGGTCACCGAGCGCCTCGAGGCCGACGAGGGGCTCCAGGAGGCGCGCCGCGAGGTGCTGGTCGCCCTCGAGCGGGATGCCGGCGAGGCTGCCGAGATCGGCCGGCTGATCGCCGATAGGATCAGCCGCCGCCACCTGCAGACCATGGGCCGGCTGGGGATCGGCTACGACCTTCTGGTGCGCGAGGGCGACGTGGTGGCCCTCGAGCTGTGGGCCGCCGCCCTGCAACAGCTACAGAGCAGCGAGCGGGTCTACTTCGCCGGGGAGGGCAAGCACGCCGGCTGCTGGGTGATGCGGCTGGAGGGCGTCGCCGGCTTCGAGGACCTCGAGGAGGCCGACAAGGTGCTGGTGCGCTCGAACGGCACCGCCACCTACGTCGCCAAGGACATCGCCTACCACATGTGGAAGTACGGCCTGCTCGCCAACGCCTTCGCCTTCGAGCGCTTCGCCGAGGGGCCGGGGGAGCACGTGACCTATCGCAGCGCCCGGCCGGGCGCGCCGGGCGCCTCGACCGCCCCCGCCTTCGG
>DASWHK010000171.1:0-27470 GCA_036398215.1 Acidobacteriota bacterium
CCCCCCGCCGTCCATGTCCTCGGGTATCGGGCCGAGCGCGACCTGAGGGAGGCGGGCTTGATCATCGAGGAGGACGAGGGGGAGGAAGGGGAGGAGGAGGAGGAAGAGGAGGCCGGCGACGGGCGCGGCGTCGCCGCCCAGGTGAGCCTGGCCGCCGGAACGACGCTGGTGCCGTTCGTCGCCGTCGGCGGCGACCCGGCGGCGCTCGATATCGACGAGGCCTTCGCCGCCCTGATCTCGGCGCCCGGCCTGGCGTGGGTCGAAAACTACAACCATTTTCGCGGCTTCCTCGGCAACGACGGCACCACGAGCTTGCTCGGCCTCGGTGCCGGCACCCCGAGCCAGAGCTTCAAGGACGCCTTCGTATGGGCCAAGGTCGGCCTCGAGTCGCTGCGCGCCGTCGTCCCCGGGGTCGGCGCCGGCATGCTCTCCGCGGCCGGCGGGCCGGCGGCGGCAGATGCGGGAGCTGCCGCGGTCCCGGAGCTCGGCGGCGTCGGCGCGCTCTGGGGGGCCATGGCGGCCGACGCCTACGGGGATCGCGCCGCGGCCGCCGACACGTTGCGACTGATGGCCCACTACCAGGGCATCGACGGGCGCCTGCCGAGCGCCGTCTCGCCGTCGCGCGAGGTCCGCTACAACGCGGCCGCCACCACCCCGCTGTTCGTGATCGCTGCCGAGAACCACGTCCGCACCTGGGGCGATCGCGCGCTCCTCGGCGAGCTGTGGCCGGCGATCACCCGGGCGCTCGACTACGGGGCCGCCGCCGACCGCAACGAGGACGGCCTCATCGACGGCTACGGCGCCGCGGACCGCTGGGGCGGCGGCCCCGAGGTGGTGACCCCGATCGATCTAGCGGCGCTGTGGGGGGCGGCGCTGGAGGCGGGGGCCCGCCTGGCGGAATGGCAAGGCGACGGCCAGCGGACCGCCGCCAGCAGACAGGGCGCCGACCGGGTCCGCCAGATCCTCAACCAGGAGTACTGGGACCCCAACAGCCGCAGCTTCGACTTCGCCAAGCGCCGCGACGGCACCTTCGACAGCGCGCGGACGGCGCTGCCCGCGCTGCCGATCGTGTTCCGGCTGCTGGATCCCACCGCCGACGCCGCCCTCGACCAGCTCGCCGGGGCCGAGCTGAGCACCGACTGGGGCGTCGGCCTGGCCGGCATCGCGCCACCGCCCGCCGAGAGCGCGGCGGCCGCCCCGGCCCCCGACCCGCACCCCCTCGCCGACCGGGTCGACCCGCTCTTCACCGGCTGGGCAGCGCTGGCGGAGTTCGCCCGCCACCGCGCCGACGCCGGCTTCGCCCATACGCTCGCCAACCTGCAGCTGCTCGCCCACGGCAACCTCGGCCGCGTCCCGGCGGCGCTGGGCCGTGACCGCTTCGAGGCCGTCTCCGGCGCCTCCCACTCGGCCGCCGGCCAGGCGCTCACCATCCTGCCGGTGATCTGGGGGCTGCTGGGCATCCGTGCCGACGCCATGGACACCGCCGGCGGCACGGTGGGCGGCACCCTGACGGTGGCACCCCACCTGCCGGCGGCCTGGGACGAGGTCACGGTGGAGCGGGTGCGCATCGGCAACGACGAGCTCCGCGTTCGGGTGCGGCGCCGGGCGAGCCAGACCCATTTCCACCTCACCCACCTCAAGGGCAACATGCCGCTGCGGCTGCGTCTCTCCGCCCATGTCCCCAACGACGTGCAGGTCAACCTCAACCGCGACCTCGTCGGCGCGACGCTGGAGGGGGACGAGGTCATCGAGGAGTCGTCGGCCGACCGCTCCTCCACCGCCGTGGTGAGGACGACGGCGACCGAGTCGATCGTCACCTTCGATCATGGCGAGTACCCGCTGCTGATCGCCCCGCAGGTGACCCCGCAACCCGGGGCCCCCTCCCAGGGCTTGCGGGTCATCCGCAGCCGCTACCTCGGGGGGGTCATGAGCATCGAGGTCGAGGGCCTGCCGGGCACCGCCTATACTCTGCGCCTGCGGGCACCCTGGCGGATCGCGCAGGTGACGGGAGTGCCGAATCCGACCATCGGCCAGCCCGAGGCGGGGTCGGCGACGATCCAGATCGTCATCCCCGGCAGCGGCGGCCGCTACCAGCGGGTCAACCTCGAGGTCTCGTTCGCGCGATGAGCAAGAGCGTCTCCGACCGCCATGCCTGGTACGCCCTCGACACCGCCAAGGTCAACCGCCTCGCCTTCAACGGCTCGCCGGAGCCAACTCTGGGCATCGAGGTCGAGTATCAGATCATCGATCCGGAGAGCGGCGAGCTGGCCCCCGGCGGCCCGGCGATCCTCGAGGCCTTCGACCAGCCGGCCTACGCCAAGCCCGAGCTGCTGCGCTCCACCGTCGAGCTCAACGTCGGCCCCTGCCGCACCGCCGGGGAGGCGGGCGCCCACCTCGCCGAGCGGCTCGCCGCCCTGCGCAAGACCGCCCTGCAGCTGGGCTTCGACCTCATCGCCGCCGGCACTCATCCGACGTCGGCCTGGGAAGACCAGGAGATCACCGACTCGCCGCGCTATCGCAACCTCCTGGAGCGCATGCAGTGGCCGGCGCGCCGGCTGATGATCTTTGGTGTCCACGTCCACGTCGGCGTCGGCAGCGGCGAGAAGGCCATTGCGATCACCAACTCGCTGACCACCTTCCTGCCCCACCTGCTGGCGCTGTCGGCGTCGAGCCCCTTCTGGCACGGCGAGGACACCGGCCTGGCGTCGGTGCGGGTGAAGATCTTCGAGTCGCTGCCGGCCGCCGGTCTCCCCTACCGGATGGTCAACTGGGGCGAGTTCCAGCGCTTCATGAACACCCTGATGAACGCCGGCGCCATCGAGTCGATCCGCGAGATCTGGTGGGACGTCCGCCCCCATCCCGTCTTCGGGACGGTCGAGGTGCGGATCGCCGACGCCCTGCCCAGCATCCGCGAGACCATCGCCGTGGCGGCCCTCGTCCAGTGCCTGGTGGTCAAGCTATCGGAGATGTACGACGACGGCGAGTACCTGCCGCTCAACCGCCACTGGATCGTCGCCGAGAACAAGTGGCGGGCGGCTCGCTACGCCGACCAGGCGCTGGTGATCGCCGGCGACTCCGGCGAGCTCCGGCGCCTCGACGAGATGATCCGCGAGTTGATCGCGTCGCTCGAGCCGGTCGCCCACCGTCTCGACTGCCACGCCGAGCTGCTCGGCAACCTCGAGATCCTCGCCGCGCGGCCGGCCTTCGAGCGCCTGCGCCGGATCCGCGCCGAGACCGGCAACCTGCTCGAGGTGGTGCGCTACCTGCAGCGCCAACTGGTCGACAACGACCCCTTCTGACCCGGCCTCTCCGCATCCCTCGATGGTGTCGGCGACGATCGACCCGACCACCACGATGCGCACGGCGCCGGTCAGCTCGCCGTCTCGACTCCGGCCGGCCCACGGCCGCCGCCGAGCAGCGCCGCGACCCCGGCGCAGGCGATCGTTACGAGGGCGCCGAGCAGCGTGTACCAGGTCCAGGCGAGGCCGCCGACGAGGTGCACGGCGACGAGCGCCACGACGCCGGCGAGCATCGCCGCGGACGCCTGATTGGCGCTCACCGGCCAGCGGGTCTGCCCGACGACGAAGATCCCCAGGACCGCGCCGAAGGTGATCGAGGTGATCGTCAGGCCGGCGACCAGCACCGAGCCCCAGGCCTGGGCCATGAAGGCGATCACCGCCAGGCCGGCCGCCCAGGCGGCCGTGAACCGGTGCGAGGCGCGCAGCGACTGCGCGGCGTCGAGCCCGCGCCAGCGGCCCCAGAGGTCCATCGTCGACACCGAGGCCAGGGCGCTCAGCGACGACGACAGCGTCGACATGGCGGCGGCGAACACCGCCGCGATCACCAGCCCGGCGAGGCCGATCGGGAGCTGCTCGGCGATGAAGCGCGGAAACACCTGGTCGTCGGCGGTGAACGCCACCACCGGCGGCTGAGCCCGATAGAAGGCGTACAGCAGCGTGCCGATCCACAGGAAGAAGCCGATCTGGGCGAACACAATCACGCCGCTCGCCACCACCGCCCGCCGCGCCGCCCGCGGCGAGCCCGTCGCCAGCAGCCGCTGCACGAACATCTGATCGGTGCCGTGGGTGGCGGCGGTGAGCACCGCGCCGCCGATCAGGCCGCCGAGGAAGGTGTAGGGAACCGACAGATCGAAGCTGAAGTCGAGCCAGGTGAGCTTGCCGGCGGCGCTCAGCTGGGCCGCCGCCGCCGGCCAGCCGCCGGGGATCCGCTGCAGCAGGATCACGGCCGCGAGCGCCGCGCCGCCGAGGTAGATGAACTGCTGCACGACGTCGTTCCAGATCACCGCCCGCAGGCCGCCGCGCAGCGTGTAGTAGAGCGTCACGCCGATGATCAGGCCGATCCCCAGCAGCAGCCGCAGCTGCCGGGGCATCCCGAGCGGCAGCAGCTGCACCAGCACCAGGGCGGTGGCGAACAAGCGCACCCCGTCGGCGAGCACCCGGTTGACCACGAAGATCAGCGATGCGGTGGTCTGTGCATTGCCGCCGAAGCGGCGGTGCAGCAGCTCGTAGGCGGTGTTGAAGCGGCCGCTGAAGTAGCCGGGAACCAGGATGGCGGCGACCAGCAGACGGCCGGCGACGTAGCCGAGCGCCACCTGCAGGAACGTCAGGTCGCCGCCGTAGGCGATGCCGGGAAGGCCGATGAAGGTCAGCGTCGAGGTCTCGGTGGCGACGATCGAGAAGGCCGCCGCCCACCAGGGCATGTTGCGCCCGGCGAGCAGGTAGTCGTCGAGCGAGCCCTGCGGCCCGGCGAAGCGGCGTCCGATCCAGATGGTGAGGCCGAAGTAGACGACGACGATCAGCGCGTTGATGCCGGCGCCGCTCATCCGCCGCCGCCGGCCAGCCGCAGGGCCTCCGGGACGTTGCCGTGGGCGCGGCGCAGGCATTTGGCGGCGGCGGCGCGATCGACGCCGGCCTTGCCCATCACCAGGGCCGTCGGCAGGTCGCCGCCGGCCGCCTCCAGCAGCGCCCGGGCGGCCTCGGCTTCGACGCCCGCCAGCGCTTCGACGATCGCCAGCGCCCGCCGCCGCAGCTTGGCGTTGCCGGCCTGCACCGCCACCATCCGGTTGCCCCAGACCCGGCCCAGGCGGATGAAGGCGGCGGTCGAGATCGCGTTGCAGACCAGCTTCTGCGCGGTCCCGGCCTTCATCCTCGTCGAGCCGTCGACGACCTCGTCGCCGACCGCGACGATGATCGGAATCGCGGCGGCGGCCGCCAGCCGGCTGGAAGGATGGGCGGTCACCGCCACCCCACGGCAACCGCGGCGCCCGGCTTCCTCCAGGGCGGCACAGGTGAACGGCGTCGCGCCGCTGGCCGACAGCGCCACGACGACGTCGTGGGGGCCGGCGCCGAGGTCGGCGATTTTCGCGATCCCGGCCTGCTCATCGTCCTCGGCGCCCTCGACGGCCCGGGCCAACGCCGCGGCGCCGCCGGCGACGATCGCCAGCACGCGATCCTCCTCGATGCCGAAGGTCGGCCGGCACTCGGCCGCGTCGAGCGCCCCGATGCGACCGCTGGTGCCGGTGCCGACGTAGATCAACCGGCCGCCCCGCGGCCAGGCCTCCACCAGGGCGTCGACGGCGCGCCCGGTGGCCTCGGAGGCGGCGTGGGCGGCGGCGACCGCCTCGGCGTCGGCGACCTGGAGGATCTGCAATAGGCGGGCCGTGGAGAGCTCGTGGAGGGGCTCGACGACGCCGCGGCCTGCTGCCGTCACGGGCGCCCAGCACGCCGTGGTCGTGGTCGCGGTGCCGCGGATCCGCCGCGAGGGCCTACAGGCTCGGCGCACCCCACTTCTACTTCTCGTTCCAACTGGACCCAGCGGGTTTTCACGACGGCCTCCCGCCCCTCGCAGACCGTGGTGGAAGCGTCATGGGTCTGGCGCGTCACACTTCCACCACGGCCTGCTAACGCCCCGCCGCCGTCGCCCGATCGACGGCCTCGACGACGGCGGCATGGAACTCGATCCGCGCCTCGCGGATCTGGTTGTTGTCGCGCGTCGGGTGCACCCGGTTGGTGAGCAGGATGACGAACAGCTGTCGCTGCGGGTCGATCCACAGCGAGGTGCCGGTGAAACCTGTGTGGCCGAAGGCCTCCTCGGAGAACATCGACCAGCTCTGACTCGGGCGGGCGGTGTCCCAGCCCAGCGCCCGGCTGCTGCCCTCGGGACGGTTCTGGCGGCGCGTCCACTGGGCGATCGTGGTGCGGGCAAGGATGCGCTTGTGGTCGTAGGTACCGCCGTTGAGCAGCATCTGGGCGAAGACCGCCAGGTCCGCGGCGCTCGAAAAGAGGCCGGCGTGCGGCGCCACCCCGCCCATGGCGGCGGCGTTCTCGTCGTGGACCTCGCCGCGCAGCATGCGCCCCCGCCATGGATCCGACTCGGTCGGCGGGATCCTCGAGCGCCACTCGGACGGCGGGTTCCAGCGCGTCGAGGTCATTCCCAGCGGCGTGAAGACCTCGCGCATCGCGTACTGCTCGTAGCTCTCGCCCAGCGCCCGGTCGAGCACCTCGCCGAGCAGGATGATGCCGAGATCGGAGTAGGCGTAGCGCTCGCCGACCGGCGCCTCCAGGTCGGTGGCCTGGATGCGGCGCAGGATGTCGGCGCCGGTCTCGAGGCCGGCGGCGGCGGGGTCGTAATCGCGAAAGAAGCGAACGTAGGCGGGCAGCCCGGTGGTGTGGATCAGCAGGTCGCGCACGGTGATGCGCTCCTTGCCGGGGCCGGTCAGCTCCGGCACGTAGGCCTGCACCGGGTAGTCGAGACGCACACGACCGGTCTCGACGGCGCGCATCGCCACCGTGGTGGTGGCGATGACCTTGGTCAACGAGGCGAGGTCGAAGATCGCGCCGGCTTGCATCGGGGCGGCGCCTTGCTCGTAGCTCATCGCTCCGACGGCGCCCAGCTCGACCAGCACGTTGCGGTGGCCGACGGCGTAGACGGCGCCGGGAAAGCCCTGCGAGCTCACGAAGCGCTCGAGCGCCTGCCGCGCCGGCGCCAGGTCGGCGGCGCTCAGCGGCGTACGATCGAGGATCCCCGGCCCGGTCTCCGAGGCCGCGGCGATGGCCTGCTGATCGCCGCTCGCCGGCGCGCCGGCTGCCGGCGCGCTGCTTTCGACGGCGGCATCGGCGACGGGCGCGGTCGTTGAGGGCGGTGCCGTCGCCGCGGCCGCGCTCGCGCTCGCGCTCGAAGCGTCCCGCAGGCGGGCGTCGAGCGCCTCTCTCTGCAGGCCGAAGCCGAGCGGATACAGCCCCGGGACGGTGACCGGCAGCCTGCCGCGCCAGGGAATCTCGCCGGCCAGCGCCGCCGCCACGGCGCGCTGTAACGGATCGCTCCAACCATAGGCAACGACCGCCGCCGACGCGTCGGGAAAGGCGCTGATCACGTAGGGGCTGCCCAGGGCCACCAGGACCACCGGGGCCTGCAGCCGGGCGAGGAGCTGCCCGTAACGCTGCTGGCGGTCGGGAAGCGTGATGCGCTCCTGGTACGAGCGCACCTGGGCGCGCACCGCCATGACCACGACATCGGCGCCCGCCGCCGCGGCCAGCACGTCGGCCGCCTCCTCGCCGCTGCTGCGGCCATCGATGCTGTAGCTGCTGACGCTGCCGAAGCTGCGCCGCAGGGCGGCGGCCAGCGTCGCGATCTGGACCGGCGTGCTGGTATCGGAGACGCCGACCAGGACGATCGCGCGCCGCTTGCGGGCGTCGATCGGCAGCACCTCGCGGCGGTCGCGCAGCAGGGTGACGGCGGCGGCCGACACCTCTTCGGCGCGGGCGGCGTCGGCGACCGGCGCGAAGCGATCGGGAAGGTCGGCCAGCGCCGGGGGATCGACGGCCCGTTGCAGCCCCAGCCTCGCCTTGGCCTGCAGGACTCGGCGCACGGCGTCGTCGAGGCGTGCGGCCGGCAGCTCGCCGCTCTCGACGCCGCGGACGATGGCGCTGCGCACGGCATCCGGGAATGGCGGCAACAGGACCATGTCGGCGCCGGCCGCCAGCGCCCGCACCGCCGCCTCGCCGCTCCACCAGTGGAGGGTGATGCCACCCATCTCCATGGCGTCGGTGACCACCAGGCCCTTGAAATCGAGCTGCTTGCGGAGCAGGTCGGTGAGCACCGCGTGGGAAAGGGTCGCGGGTAGCTGCTCGTCGGCGGTCAGCGCCGGCACCGACAGGTGCGCGGTCATGATCGAGGCGACGCCGGCGTCGATGGTCTGGCGGAACGGCGCCAGCTCGACGGCCTGCAGCCGCTGCGCGTCGACCCGCAGCACCGGCATGTCGATGTGCGAGTCGACGCCGGTGTCGCCGTGCCCCGGGAAGTGCTTGGCGGTTGCCATGGCCCCCGCCGCCTGCGCCCCGGCCACGAACGCCGCCGCCAGCGCGCCGACCTGCTCGGGGCTCTCCCCGAACGAGCGGACATTGATCACCGGGTTGCGGGGGTTGTTGTTGACGTCGGCGACCGGCGCGAAGATCCAGTGGACGCCGAGGGCGCGGGCGTCGCGGCCGGTGGCCCGACCCATCCATTCGGCCGCCTCGACGTCGGCGGTAGCGCCCACCGCCATTGCCGTCGGGTACGGCACGGCGCCGCCGATCCGGAACTCGGCCCCCCACTCGAAGTCGGCGGCGATCAGCAGCGGCGGCAGCCCGGCGGCGGCGGCCGACCCCTGCAGGTCGGCGACCAGCGCCGCCGCCTCGTAGGCCTCGGAGCGAAAGAAGATCACGCCGCCGAGCTGGAGAGTCTCGACCTGGCGGGTGAGCTCCTGGCGCTGCACGGCGTCGGCGGCGTAGTACTCGCCGAAGGCCCGCACCATGATCACCTGGCCGGCGCGCTGCTCCAGGCTCATGCCGGCGAGCGTCGTCTCCACCCACTGGGCCGCCTCGGAAGGCAGGGGCGTGCGGGGATCGAGCGGCGCCGCCAGCTGCGGCTCCTGGGCTTCGGCGATGGCCGCGGCGCCCGGCGCGGCGCTGACTTCCGGCGCCTGGACCGGCACCGAAGAATGATACGGCAGGAAGGCGAGCAGGCCGAGCAGCAGGAGCAGCGGGCCGCTCAGGGCCCAGCCTCTCGGGTTCGCCAGCCTGAGCTTCACCGCTCTTTTCCGGGCGAAGGACGGCGATGATCGGTGCGGGTTAGAATCCGGCCTTCTGGATGGGCTCATGAACCGATATCCGCGCGATGCTTCAGTGTCTGTGAACGACGCCGCCCCCCAAGAGGCCAGTCTATTGGGGCGCCCCACGACGAACAACTACGAAGTCCGGCGCCGGCGTTGGCGCATCGGGCTGCTGATGGCCGCCGCCCTGCTTGCATGCCGCGCTGCGCCGGCCCCCGACGCCGCCGTCGCCGGCCAGGCGGGCGCGCCGGTCTCTCCCGGCATCGACGTCTGGCGGGCCCGCGGCTACTCACCCCTGGCCGGCAAGCGGGTCGGCCTGATCAGCAACCTGACGGGCCGCGACGCCGGCGGCCGGCTGACCGCGGAGATCCTGGCTGCCGACCCGGCGATCGAGCTGGCGGCGCTGTTCTCGCCCGAGCACGGCTTCCTGGGCGTCGAGGAAGGGCGCGTGGATTCCTCCCGCGACGCCGCCAGCGGCCTGACGATCTTCAGCCTCTACGGCGAGACGCGGCGGCCGACCCGGGAGATGATGGCCGGCCTCGAGGGGCTGGTCTTCGACATCCAGGACATCGGTACCCGTTTCTACACGTACGCCACCACGATGGCCTATGCGATGGAGGCGGCGGCGGCGCACGGCGTCTCGTTCGTCGTCCTCGACCGCCCGAATCCGATCAACGGAGTCTCCGTTCAGGGCCCGGTGCTCGACGAGGGAATGCTGTCGTTCGTCGGCTACGCCCCGCTGCCCCTGCGCCACGGCATGACGATGGGCGAGCTGGCCCGCTACTTCAACGAGGCGCGGGGGATCGGCGCCGACCTCACCGTCGTCCCCGTCGAGGGGTGGCGGCGCGGCGACTGGTACGACGCCACCGGCCTGGCCTGGGTGAACCCGTCGCCCAACATGCGCAACCTGGTGGAGGCGATCCTCTACCCGGCGGTCGGCCCGCTCGAGACCACCAACGTCTCGGTCGGCCGCGGCACCGACGAGCCCTTCGAGTGGCTCGGCGCCCCGTGGATCGACGGCCGCCGCCTCGCCGCCCGGCTCAACGCCGCCGGCCTGCCGGGGGTGCGCTTCCTGCCCCGCGACCGGACGCCGGACGCCAGTGTCCACGCCGGCGAGCGCTGCCACGGCGTCGACATCATCCTCACCGATCGCGATGCCTTCGCCGCCGGCCTCACCGCGATCACCCTGGCGGAGGCGATCTTCGCGCTCCATCCCGACGATTGGGACGCCGAGCCGTTCCCCCGCCTCTGGGGCCGCCCCGAGGTCGTCAACCAGCTCCGCAGCGGCCTGTCCGCCGCCGAGATCGCGGCGTCGTGGGCCCCCGAGCTCGAGGCCTTCCTGGAGGTGCGCCGGCGCTACCTGCTGTACGAGTGAGAGTCTCGTCTCCGGCAGGGAAAGGGAAAGAAGGTGCCCCTCCGCTCGCCCTCACGACTACTGGGGTGTTCGTGAGCCGCCACAGCTACCCGTTACCCACGAGAACACGGCGAGGCGCGGGCGGGGAAAGCCGACCGCCTGGATGTCTCAGGCGGGCTGGGCGGCGGCGCGCGGCGCGGCGGAGGGATCCGGCTTCTCGCGGTCCAGCAGCTCGTAGATGACCGGGATCACCAGCAGGGTCAGCAGCGTGCCGGTCGACTCGCCGCCGATGATGGCGATCGCCAGCGGCCGCTGCAGCTCGGCGCCGGCGCCGAGGCCCAGCGCCATCGGGATCAGCGCGCAGGTGGTGGTGACCGAGGTCATGACGATCGGCCGCAGCCGCAGCGCCGAGCCCTGGAGGACCGCCTGGCGGAGCGGCATGCCTTCGCGCCGCAGCCGGTTGATGGTGTCGATCTTGACGATGGCGTCGTTGACGATGATGCCGGTGAGCACGACGCCGCCGATCAACGCCACGACGTTCATCGACTGGCCGGTGAGCCTCAGGGCGAGCACCACCCCCACCCAGCCGAGCGGCAGGCTGACCAGGATCACGAAGGGATGCTTGATCGACTCGAACTGCGCCGCCATCACCATGTACACCAGCAGCGCCGCGAGTCCGAGCGCGTACATCAGGCTGCGGAACGACGACTGCACCGCCTCCTGCTCGCCGGCGACGACGTAGCGGTAGCCGGGCGGGAAGCTCATCTCGGCGAGCACGGCCTCGGCGCGCCCGATCGCCTCCGAGAGGCGGATGCCGGTGAGCGTGGCGGTGACGCCGATCTCGCGCAGGCGGTCGGTGTGGGTGATCTCGGTGGGGCCGGCGGCGATCTGCTGGTGGACGAGCTCGCGCATCGGGATCGGCCCGTTCGCCGTCGGCAGCGTGCGGTCGAGCACGCTGTTGAGCCCTTCCTCGTGGCTGCGGGCGCTCACCCGGATGTCGATACGGCGGTCGAACTCGGCGAACTGGGTGTCGGTGAGCGCCCCCTCCAGCGCCCCCACCAGCGCGTCGGTGACCTGGCGCATCGGCACGCCGTAGCGCGACACCGCATCGCGGTCGATGGCGAGGCGGATCTCGGGGTTGCCGCGGGCGTTGTGGGCGAGCACGTCGTCGAGGCCGGGGACCTCGCGGAGCCGACCGGCGGCCTCGGCGGCGAGCTGGTCGAGGACGTCGAGGTCGTCGCCGCGCAGGGCGATCCGGAAGCCCACCGACTCGCCGCCCATCAGCATCTGCAAGGGCGTGCGCTCGGGATCGATCTGGATGGTCGCCTCGCGGAAGCGGTCGGCGGTGCCGCGCACCGCCTCCATGGCGGCCTCCTGGCGCTCCACCAGCGACCGCGAACGGGTGCCGCCCATCACCACTGTGACGAACGCCCGCGTCGGCGACATGGCCGTGGCGCCGGAGGCGGCGCCCGGCGAGGTCGCGGTCTCCAGCCCGACGGTGGCGAACGTCGACTCGACGCCATCGACCGAGCGGGCCGCGGCGTCGATGTCGCGGACCATCTGTTCGAGGCGAGAGAACGGGGTCCCCGGCGGCGCATCGACACGCACCTCGAAGCGCCCCGTATTGACCGGCGGCATCAGCTCGAACGGCAGGTGCCAGGCCACCCAGCCGCCGAAGACCATGAGGGCGAGGGCGCCCAGCACGGTCACCGCCCGGTGGTGCAGACACCAATCCAGGGCGTCGTGGTAGAGGCGCGCGAAGCCGTCATAGAGGTAGCCGAATGCGGCGGTCAGCGGCGCCAGCAACCGGCCCAGCAGCCACAACAGGCCGCGAAGCCAGAACAGCGGCACGGCGACCGCCCAGGTGCCGACGAAGACCAGCGAACGGCGCACCGGGGCGAGCAAGCGGGCGAAGAACGCGGTCGGCCGCCGGCGCTTCGCGGCGGGCGGCTCGGGGCCCGCGGCCGCTCCCGTGGCCTCGCCGGCGCCGGCCGGCTCGAGCTCCGGAGTGGTAACCGCCGGCGCCGGCTCTCCGTACTCCGGCGGCGGCGCCTCTCCTGCCTGCGGGGCCTCTCCGGCCAGCGGGACCTCTCCGGGATGCGGTGCCGAGCCGGCCTGCGGGGCTTCTCCGGCCTGCGGCGGCACATCCTCGGCGAAAGGGTCGCGGAACACCTCGCCCTCCTCGAGCCGCATGAAGCGCGCCGCCAGCATCGGCAGCACCGTCAACGCGACGATCAGCGACGCCATCAGCGAGAAGGTGACGGTCCAGGCCTGCGGCGCAAACAGCTCGCCGGCCACCCCCTGGACGTAGGCGATCGGCAGGAAGACCGCGACGGTGGTCAGGGTCGACGCGGTGATCGCCATGGCCACCTCGGAGGCGCCGCGCTCGGCGGCCTCGTCGGCGCCGGCGCCGAGCTGGCGGAGGCGGAAGATGTTCTCCAGCACCACGATCGAGTTGTCGACCAGCATGCCGACGCCCAACGCCAGGCCGCCCAGCGTCATGATGTTGAGCGTGATCCCGGTGAAGTAGCAGAGCACGAAGGTGGCGATCAGCGACACCGGGATCGAGACGCACAGCAGAATCGGGTTGCGCGGGTCCTTGAGGAACAGGAACAGGACCGCGAGGGCGATCAGGCCGCCGAGCGTGATGTTCTGCACGACACTGTCGATCGACTCGCTGATGAACGAGGCGTTCTCGAAGGCCAGCGCGAACGACAGCGTCGGGTACTGGGCGCGCAGCTCCTCGAGCGCCTCGGTGGCGGCGGCGACCGCCTCGATCGTGTTGACCTCCGACTCCTTGTAGAGCAGCACGCCGACCGCCGGCTCGCCGTTGAGCAGGGCCCCGGCCTGCCGCGCCCGGGCGCCGTCGACCACGGTGCCGAGGTCGGCGATCGTCAGCGGTGCGCCCTGCTGGGACTGGCCGACGGAGACTTTGGCAACATCGCGCACCTGCAGGAACTCGCCGATGACGCGCACCGCGTAGGCGAAGTCGCCCTGCAGGACGGTGCCGCTGGAGGCGCTCGAGTTGGCGTTCTCGATGGCGTTGACGACGTCGCTGACCGTCAGGTTGAACATCTCGAGGCGACCGGGGTCGAGCTGCACTCCGATCTCCCGCTCGGCGCCGCCGGTGACCTGGGCGCCGGCGATCCCGGCGACCTGCTCCATCCGCGAGACGACCACCGCCTCGACCAGCTCGCGGAGCTCGGCCAGCGTCCCGCCGCCGGCAACCGCCAGGCCCATCACCGGCTCGCTGCCGGGGTCCCAGCGCAGCACCGTCGGGCGGTCCGCCGTCTGCGGAAGCTGCTGGGCGACGCCGTCGACGCGTTCGCGGACGTGCAGCGCCGCGAGATCGAGGTCGACCCCCCACGGGAAGGTCACGGTGACCACCGACATCCCCTCGCGCGAGACCGAGGTCACCCGCTGCTGGCCCTGGACGCCGGAGACCGCCGTCTCGATCCGCCGGGTCACCAGCGACTCGACCTCGAGCGGCGACAGGCCGATGGCGCGGGTCATCAGGGTGATGCGCGGCGTGCCGATCTCGGGCAGCAGGTCGACGGTCAGGCCGCCGTAGGAGGCGGCGCCGAGGAGGATGACGCCGACGCAAACCATGGTGGTGGCGACCGGCTTTTTGATCGAGACCCCGGAGAGCGACATGGCCTCAGGCGCCTCTCGAGCTGGCGACGCCGGCGGCCGCCCGGGAGCCGGCGGTCGGGGTGCCGCCGCCGCTCACGATCCGCCGCCCGGGGCGTCCGGGGTGTCGACGACGTTGACCGAGGCGTCGTGGCCGAGCGTGAAGTGGCCGCTGGTGATCACGATCTCGCCCTCCTGGACGTTGCCGCCGACGATCTCCACCCAGTCGTCGTTCTCCAGCCCCTTGTCGATGTACTCCCACTGGGCCTTGCCGTTGCGAGCCACGAACACCACCTCGCGGTTGTCGCGGATCAGCAGGGCGTCGATCGGCACCAGCAGCCGGTCCTCGTAGATCTCGGTGTCGAGGATGACGTCGGCGAACAGACCCGGCTTGAGACGGCGATCGGCGTTGGGCAGCCGCACCGTGACCGACAACGTCTTGCGCGTCGCGTCGACGATCGGCGCGATCGACTCGATGGTGGCGTTGAAGATCTCCCCCGGATAGGCGGGGAAGGCGACCTCGGCCCGCCGCCCCTCGCGCACGTACGAGATCTCCGATTCGATGACCTCGACGCGGACGCGAAGCGGCGTCGGATCGACCAGGATCATCAGCTCGTTGCCGGCGTTCACCCGCTGGGTGACCACCGGCCAGGTCTTGCTGTTGGGACCCGAAGTGGCGTCGATGCCGGCGACCTGGCCCGCGAACGGGGCGACGACCCGGCTGCGCGCCACGTTGAGCTCGGCGGTCTCCAGCGCGACCCGCTGCGCGGTGAGCTCGGCCAGCGCCGCGTAGAGGTCCTCGCGGGTCATGGCGCTCAGGCGGCCCTCGAGGTCGGGCTGGGCGAGGATCGTCCGGTAGGCCTCGTCCGAGATCATCCGCTGCAGGAACTCGCTCGCCGATTCGTCGCGGTTGTCGGCGCGCGCCGCGACCAGGCCATCGGCGCCGGGCACCGCCAACTGGTCGGCGGCGAAAGCCATGAGCTTGGTGATGAGCGCCTCCTCGGCGCGGTCCCGCTCCAGTTGCAGCTCGGTGTCGTCGATGCGGACCAACAGGTCGCCAGCCTCGACCCACTGCCCCTCGCGCACCGCGATCTCGGCGATCTTCCCCTGCACCTCGGAGGACACCCGCAACAGCCGCTCGGCCTCGGCGACGCCGTTGGCGGTGATCCGCTGGATGAGCTGGCCGCGGTGCACCGGGTAGCCGGTCACCGAGACCGCCCCGGCCGCCGGCGGCTGGAACGGCGCCGCCTCGCGGGCGTCCTCGGCTCCATCGCCGTTACCGGCGCCTTCCTCCCCGGCTGGCATGAACTGCCAGACCCCCACCACCAGCAACGCCGCCGCGACGAGGCTGGCCACGATCATTCCCGGACGGCTCACGTCTCCACCTCCGTGTCACGAGGTGTTTGTGTGGGGTGTCTCATCGCTCCCCCTTCCGTTTGAACAAGAATTCGAAGTTCATCGTCAGATCAAGCCGGCAGCTCGCGCCACAGCCTGCCCACCCAGCCGGCGAGACCGCGCGCCTTGGCGCGGCCGCGCTCGGCCAGCAGATAGAGGATCGGCGTCACCGAGAGCGTCAGCAGCGTCGCCACCGTCAGGCCGCCGATCGTCGACAGCGCCAGGTTCTGCCACATGTCCTGGCTGCCCGAGGTCTGCGAAGAGCCCTGCACGACGACCAGCGGCAGCAGGCCGCCGATGGTCGTGATCGAGGTCACCAGGATCGGCCGCACCCGCTCGGCGGCGCCGCGGACGATGGCGTCGAACAGCTCCAGCCCCTGGCGGCGTCTGAGGTTGATGTGGTCCACCAAAATGATCGCGTTGTTGACGACGATGCCCGATAAGAGCACCACGCCGATTCGCGCCGACGGATCGAACGGCTTGCCGGTGAAGTAGAAGATCAAGAAGACGCCGATCATCGCGCAGGGCACCGTTAGCAGGACGATGAACGGCTGGATCAGCGACTCGTACAGCGAGGCGAGGATCAGGAAGATGATCACCAGCGCCGTCGCCGCCACGATGCGGATCTGCATCTCCTCTTCCTGGGTCAGGAAGTTGATGCGGCCTCCCTGCTCGGCCGAGTAGCCGGGGGGCAGCTCCAGCGACTGGAAGATGGCGTCCTCGTAGTTGGCCCGCGCCCGGCTGGAGCCGCGGTACTCCCAGCGCACCCAGCGGTCGTAGCGCTGGTCGTCGCGGGTGATGATCCCCGGCACCTCGCGCATCTCGATGTCCATGATGTCGCGCAGCCGCACGCCGCGGCCGGACGCCCCCAGCAGCGGCGTCTGCAGCACCTGCTCGAGGGTCCGCTGGTCGATCCCCTCGGTCTTGACCCGCACCTCCCACTCGTCGCTGCCCACCTTGAGGCCCTGCAGGTTGGCGGCGTCACCGCGCACCAGCGTCCCCACCTGGTTGATGACGCTCTGCACGGCGATGCCGTGGGGGACCAGCGCCTCGCGGTCGATCTTCAGGAGGATCTCGGACCCCACCGAGCTGTAGTAGCTGCCGCCGGCGGTCACCACGGCGTCCTCGACACGGGGATGGCGCTTGGCCATGCCGACGATCTCGTCGCCGATGCGGCCGAGCTGGTCGTAGTTGTAGCCGAAGATCCGGATGCCGGAGTTGTAGCTGGGCCCATAGCTGAGGCCGCCGTTGTAGTAGGGGTCGGTGTCGAAGCCGGAGACGCTGACCCGGACGCCGGCGTAGCGGGTCGCCATGCCCACCATCTCGTCCTTCACGAGCAGCGGGAAGGCGGTGGGCTCCAGATCGGGCGGGAACCAGACTGCCATGCGGGCGTAGTTGCCCTGCGTATCGATGGTCAGCTCGACCCGCTCGGCGTTGTCGCCGAGGCTGAGCGCATAGGCCTCGAACGGCTTGATCTCCTCGTCGATGCGAGCGGCCTCGGTGCCCTCGGGGAGCGTCAGGCTCACGTACAGCCGGTCGCGAGTAACACCGTAGCGAAAGGCGCCGGAGGAGACGTTGTTGTTGAACAGGTCCCAGGAGTACCAGCCGAAGCCGGCGACGATCGCCAGGATGATGAACGGATGGCGGAGGCCGAAGGCCAGCGCCCGCCGGTAGCGCTTGCCGGGCTCGCGGCCGAAGTGCGGCTTGCCGAGCACCCAGCCGCGGCCGGCCGCCGCCGGCATCAGCGTCGTGGCGACGAAGAACGACGAGGTGAGCGCGAAGGTCACCGCCGCCGCCAGCGGCACGTAGTAATCGCGCAGCCGGCCCTGGAAGATCACGAAGGGGCCGAACACGGCGATGGTCGTGAGCGTCGCGGCGAGCACCGGGACGACGACCTCCGAGGTGCCGCGCTCGGCGGCCTCGCGCGGCCCCAGCCCCTGCTCGCGGTAGCGGACGATGTTCTCCAGCACGACGACGGCGTTGTCGACCAGCATCCCGAAGGCCAGCGCCAGGCCGGTCAGGGTCAGCAGGTTGACCGGGACCTCGAAGTGGTAGAGGGCGATGATGGTGAGCGACAGCGCCGCCGCCAGCGTCAGCCCCAGGAAGATCGGCGAGCGCAGGTCGCGCAGCATCGCGAACAGCAGGCCGACGACCAGCGCCACGATGATCAGCAGCCGCTTGGTCAGCAGATTGAGCTCTTCCTGTAGGCCAGCCGCCGAGTCGCTGTACAGCTCGACGCGGATGTCGGCGGGCAGCGTCGCCTCCACCTCGGCCATGCGGGCGCGGACCGCCTCGGCGACGTCCAGCGTATCGGATCCGGGGCGGCGCTCGATCGACAGCATGACCCGGTGCTGGCCATCGACGCGCACGTAGCGGTCGGCATGCTCGTGGACCACCTCCACGGCGCCGAGGTCGGCGATTCGCACGATCGTGTCGCCGACGTTGCCCACCGGTAGCGTGCGCAGCCGCTCGAAGTCCTCGACCGTGTGGTTGATGCGCACTGCGTAGGCCGAGCCCCGCACCTCGACCTGGCCGAGCGGCAGCGTCTGGTTCACCGTCTGCAGCGCCTGCCGAACGGTGAACGGCTGGATGTCGTAGAGCTCCGCCAGGTCCGGACGCACGGTGACCCGCAGGTAGGGGTCCGTGCCGCCCTCGATCCTCGCCTCGCCGACGCCGTCGATCGACTCGAACTTGACCTGCAGCTCGTCGATCGCCCACCGCCGGAGGTCCGATAGCGTCCGGCTCGACAGCAGGATGTACTGGATCAGCGGCCCGGCGGTCTCGTTCTGGAACTGGCGCGGCGTGAAGCGGCCCAGCCGCGGCGTAACGCCCACCGGCAGGCTCTCGCGCAGCAACGACAAGCGGTCGGAGAGCTCGAAGACGACGAGGTCGACGCTGACCTTGTCGTCGAGCTCGATGGTGACCTCGGAGGTGCCCCGTCGCGACTGCGAGGTGACGTGGGTGACGCCGGGAATGGAGACCGCCAGTGCCTCGATGGGGCTGGTAATGAGCGCCTGGACGGCCTCGGGCGCAGCCATGCCCCAGTTGGAAGAAACAGTCAGGCGCGGGTAGTTACCGGTGACCTCCACCTGCATCGGCAGGTTGATCCAGGCGGCGATGGCCATCAGCGCCAGGCCGACGTAGATCATCGAGACGGCGACCGGCCGGCGAACGGATTGGGCGATGAGCTGGCGCATTTTCCTGGTTGTCGGTCAAAAAGCTCGACCCGCGGTCCCCACTTTCTTAGACGGGCACCACCATTATTTGTCGAAGCCAGCGCGAAAAAAAGGGGCTCGCGAAGGCGGTGCTAGCAGGCCGTGGTGGAAGTGTGATGGGTCTGGTTGCGGCGAGAAAAGGCCAGATGCAAGGCGCCGCGACGACGGCGATGTTGGATACATCGTCGAGGAGCGGCAACGCAGCAGATGGCCTTTTATCGCCGCAACCCTTTGAGCACAACGCCGTCATCGCGGTCCATTGCGCTCGCGCAGCCGTGACCCGACTAGGAGGCGCGGGCTGCAGCGGCTCGCTTGCGGCGCATCTCGGCGGCAAGCATGGCCAGCGTGTTCTGCCCGAGGCCCTCGAGCAATGTCTCGCGGAACTGTTTCCAGCTATCGTGCATCGGGCACGGCGTCGCATCGGTGCACTGGTCAAGGCCGAGGACGCACTCCTTGGTGATCCGGCGGATGTTCTCGACGGCCTCGAGGATCTCGATGACCGTGATCTTTTCCGCCGGCCGCTTGAGCTTGAAACCGCCGCCGCGGCCGCGAACCGAGGTCAGCAGGTCAGCGCGCGCCAGATCCTGGAGTACCTTGGCGAGGTAGTAGGGCGGGATGCCTTCGGCGCGGGCGATCTCCGCCGCCGCCACCGGCAGCTTTTCCTCGGGCTGGATGGCCAGATAGGTCAGGGCGCGGATGGCGTACTTCCCCGAATCGGTATAGATCATGAATCCTGGTCCCCTGCTGCGAACTCTATCTTCAAAAGAAGATAATCATAGTCGAATTTCTCTTGGAAAGCAGCAGAGTGTCGTTCTCGCGAGACGGGGGCCTGTTGCCATGCCCCCTCTCTCTGGGGGCCTTCGGAGAGCGCAACAGTACCGAAGGGTCGAGCTGTCGCCGCGGGGCTGCCGGCTTACAAATCTTTACCGCAAAGCGCTTCATGGCCGCGGTGACGGTCGGTTATAAAGGTTCAAGGGTTCCCTGGCTCGGACCGGAGGATGGCGTTGAGACAGAGCAACGATGCCGCAACGATCGCCCACGTCCTGAACCGCGCCGCGTACGGCCCGCGCCGCGGCGACTGGCAACACGTCGAAGCGGTCGGCGTCGAGGCCTACATCGGCGAGCAGCTCGAGCCCGAGCGGATCGCCGACGCGGAGGTCGAGGCCAAGCTGGAGGCCTTGCCGAGCCTGAAGATGGACATCGCCGGGCTCTACCGGGACTACCCGCCGCCGCAGCTCGGCGAGCGGCTGCTGCGCGAGGACGAGGAGCTCGACGAAGAGGCCCGCCGCCGCATCGCCCAGCAATCGCGAGTTCCCCTGCAGGAGCTCGGTGCGGCGCGCCTGCTGCGCGCCGTCGAGAGCGACCGGCAGCTCAACGAGGTGCTGGTCGACTTCTGGTTCAACCACTTCAATGTCTTCGCCAATGCCGGGCAGGTCCGCTACCTGCTCTCGACCTACGAGCGGGAGGCGATCCGCCCGCACGTCTTCGGCAGCTTCCGCGCGATGCTCGGCGCCGTGGCCCAGAGCCCGGCGATGCTCGTCTATCTGGACAACTGGCGGAGCGCCGCCGAGGAAGGGCGCAAGGTGGCCGGGGCGCCGCCGCGGGCGCGCAACGACGCCGTCGAAGATGCGATCCGGCGGATGGCGCGCGGCGGTGGCCGCGTGGATCCCCGCCGCCTGCAGCGGATGCAGCAGCGCGTCCAGCAGGCCCAGCGGGGCAACCGGCCGCCGGGGCTCAACGAGAACTACGCCCGTGAGCTGATGGAGCTGCACACCCTGAGCGTCGACGGCGGCTATACGCAGGACGACGTCCGCGAGGTGGCGCGGGCACTCACGGGCTGGACGTTGACCCTCGGAGCCCGGCAGGCCGACGATCCGGGCTTCGTGTTCCGCCCCGATTGGCACGATGCCGAGGAGAAGCGCGTCCTGGGCACGACGCTGGCAGCGGGGAGGGGCGTCGAAGACGGCGAACAGGTCCTCGACCTGCTCGCCGAGCATCCCTCGACCGCCGGCTTCATCGCCGTCAAGCTTTGCCGCAAGCTCGTTGCCGACCAGCCGCCGCCGGACCTCGTCGTCGAGGTCGCCGCGACGTTCCGGCGCACCGGCGGCGACCTGCGGGCGACGACGGCCGCCATCCTGCGTTCCAAGGAATTTCTCGGCCCCGAGCATCGCGCCGCCAAGGTCAAGAGCCCGCTGGAGTTTCTCGCCAGCGCGGCGCGCGCATTGGAAGTGCCGGTCGGCACCGACGGCATGCTGGCCAGGACGCTGCAGCTGCTCGGGGCGCCCCTGTACGGGGCTTCGCCGCCGACGGGCTATCCCGACACCGCTGCGGAGTGGACCAGCGCCAACGCCATTCTCGCGCGCATGGATGTCGGCTCCCGCCTGGCGGCGATCGTGTACGGCGGCGAAACGGCCGCCGGTCGCGCCGCCTCGGGCCGGCGTGGGCGCCGGGGGCGCAGCGGCGAGCGCGGCCCGCAAGGCAGCGCCGGTGAGCGCAGCGACGCGCTGCTGGAACAGCTGCTGCCGGGGCGGGCCGGAGACGAGCTGCGCACCAAGATCCTCGCCTGGGCCGACGCCCAGGACGAGGCGCCCGACAACGCCGAGATCGCCGCATTGATCCTGGGGTCCCCTGAATTTCAACGCAGGTAAGGAGGAGCGAGCCCCATGGCCAAGAAGGAAAAGCTGTGTTGCGACGAGTACGCACGAGCGATCAAGCGCTGCTCGGTGCCGGGAATCTCGCGGCGTGTCTTCGTGCGAACCGGGGGGTTGGCGCTGGTGTCGTGGGGGTTCGCGCCCCGCTTCATCGGCCGGACGTTGGGCGCCGGCGCGCCGCCGGGGGCCGGCAAGAAGGCGCTCGTCTGCGTCTTTCAGCGGGGCGCCGTCGACGGCCTCAACATGGTCGTGCCGCACGGCGAGAAGCTGTACTACGACGCCCGCCGCAGCATCGCGATCCCGGCCCCGGGCCGCGGCGACGGGCGGGCCATCGACCTCGACGGCTTCTTCGGCCTCCACCCGGCGCTGGCGCCTTTGCAGCCCTGGTATCGCGACGGGCACCTGGCGATCGTGCACGCCGTTGGCTCCCCCGATGCGACGCGCTCGCACTTCGACGCCCAGGACTACATGGAGACCGGCACCCCGGGGGTCAAGAGCACGCCCGACGGCTGGCTCAACCGGCTGCTGGCGGAGACCGCGGCGGCCGAGCAGGCGGCGCCGCAGGCGTTGACGCGCGGCATCGCCCTCAGCCCACAAGAGCCGCGGGCGATGGCAGGCCGCCAGGCGTCGCTGACCGTCGGCGACCTGCAGCAGTTCCTCGGCGAGGGCGCGGCGCCGGCCCGCGCCGCGCAGCGCGCCGACGAAGACATGCCTGCGAGCGGGGGCAACGACATGGCCGGCGGCGACATGGCCGGCGATCCCGACGGCCGCCGGACGGCGGCGGCGCGCCGGGGCGGCATGAGCGACGAGCAACGGCGCTCGCTGCTGAGCGGCTTCGAGGCCCTCTACGGCGCCGGCGAGGATGACCTGTTGCTGGCCACCGGGTCGGAGGCGCTCGACGCCGTCGCCTTCCTGAAGGCCGCCGATCCGCTCCGCTATCAGCCCGCCAACGGCGCCCGCTACCCGCGGGCCGGCATCGGGCGGCAGCTCCAGCAGGTCGCCCAGCTCATCCGCGCCGACGTCGGCCTCGAGATCGCCTTCACCGACATCGGCGGATGGGACACGCACCGCCAGCAGGGCGGCGCCGAGGGGGCGCTCGCCGCCCGTCTCGCCGAGCTCGGCGGGGCGCTCGCCGCCTTCGCCCAGGACCTCGGCGACCGCATGGAGGACGTCGTCGTGCTGACCATGTCGGAGTTCGGCCGCACCGTCGAGGAAAACGGCAGCGCCGGCACCGACCACGGCCACGCCAACGCCGCGATGGTGCTGGGCGGCCGGGTCAACGGCGGCCGGGTCTACGGCGAGTGGCCGGGGCTGCAGCCCGAGCAACGCTACGAGGGCCGCGACCTGGCGATCACGACCGATTTCCGCGACGTCTTCGGCGAAGTCGCCGACAGCCACCTGACGCCCCGGAACCCCGCGGCGCTGTTTCCGGGCCACCGACTCGATCGGCGCAACTACAAGGGGCTGATCCGAACCCCCTGATCGGCCGTCGACCAGCCGCGGGGGCAGGTCCATTCGCGCGCGCGGTAGGTGCCCGTTGAGAATGCTGCTACGGAAACAGCCGTTGTGCGTTGTCGTGCAGGATCGCCCTCTTGGCGCCGTCCGACAGGCCGAGGTCGAGGAACTGCTCGAGATTGTGACCCATGGTCGGGGCGCCCGGGCCCGGCCAGTCGGTTCCCCACAGACACCTGCCGGCCAGCTTTTCGAGGTCGGGCAGGTAATGCAGCAGCCGCTGCGGCGGGATGCTCGACAGGTCGAGGTACACGGACGGGAAGCGCCGGGTCAGGAACACCGAGGCCGGCGCCCACAGCGGGCGCCCGGCGTGGGCGAGGATGAGCACCAGCTCGGGGAAGTCGATGGCGACGTCGTCGCAGTCCAGCGGGTCCCCGAAGCGGGAGCGCGCCCCCGGAAACACCGACGTGCCGGTGTGCACCATCACCGGTAGGCCGATCTCCTGGGCGCGCGCGTAGATGCCCTCGAGGGCGGGCAGGTGCTCCTCGGCGGCACCTACACGGTAGGCGTTGGCGCGCAACTCCTGGTGGGGTGGATGGATCTTCAACCCGCGGATCCCGAGCGCCGCGAGGCGGTCGACGGCGCCGGCCGGGTCGGAGACGACCTTCGCGTCACGCGGATCGAGGCCGCCGAAGGGCAGCAGCCGGCGGCGGTCGGCGCGGGCCACCGCCGCCACCCAGGCGTTGGCCTCGTCGCCGAAGCCCATCAGGCGGGGGGCCACGTAGTTGATCATCCCGATGCGATCGACGCCCGCTTCGTCCATCCGAGCCAGTACCGCTTGCGGGTCGGTCATCATCGCCACGAGGTCGTCGTAGTCGGGCCGTCCGCGCGCCATGACCTCCCGAGCCGCCGGGTGGAGCTGCTCCCACGGCTGGATGTGGACGTGGATGTCGGTGACCGGGTAGGGCAGGTGGCGCACACGTTCTCCGCGGCTGACTCTGGTCAGGCTCGCACGGCATCGGCCTGATCGCGCAGGACCCGCCGAGCTGTCAGCAAGCCACCAGAATAACGCGCCGAAAGGCAACGCAAGCGCTGTGGACCGGTTTGCCCGTCTCTCGCCGGCCGTGGTTTAGTGCCCGCATGGACCGCTTCCGCGATCGTATCGAGGCCGGAGCACGCCTCTCGGAGTCGCTCGCCGCGACACTCGGCAACGGCGCCCCGCCGGTGGTGCTCGGCGTGCCGCGGGGCGGCGTGGTGGTCGCCGCCGTGGTCGCCGACAAGCTCGGCTGCGAGCTCGACGTGCTGGCGGTCGAGAAGGTCGGCGCGCCGTGGAACCGGGAGCTGGCGTTGGGAGCGGTCGGCGAGGGCGACGCCCTCTGGCTCGACCACGACCTGGCGGTGCGAGTGGATGACATGACCCTGCAAGCGCTGATCGAGCGCGAGCGGCTCGAGCTTGCCGAAAAGCTGGCCAGCATCCGCAGGATCCAGCCGCGGATCGAGCTGACCGGCCGCACGGCGATCATCGTCGACGACGGCGTCGCCACCGGCTCGACGGTGCGCGCCGCGCTGATGGCGTTGGCGGCGGCGAAGCCGGCCCGCCGGGTCCTGGCGGTTCCGGTCGGTCCGCCGGAGACGTTGGCGGCGCTCGAGGAGATCGCCGACCTCGTGGTTTGTCCGCTGCGCCCCGCCTACTTCCAGGCCGTCGGCCTCTGGTACGAGTCCTTCGAGCAGGTCAGCCAGCGGCAGGTGGAGGAGGTCTTCGAGCGCCGGCGTCGCGGAGAGCGGGCGATCGACGTTCCATGAAGGCGCCGCAGGGCAACCCCTACGTCGATCCCGCCGACCTGTCGTTCGAGCCGCTCGACGTCACCGGCTTGGACGCCGAAACGGCCGCCCGGCAGGCGGCCCAGCTCGCCGCCGCGATCCGCTACCACGACCATCGCTACTACGTGCTCGACGAGCCGCGCATCGCCGACGGCACCTACGACCTCCTGTTCCGGCGCCTGCAGGAGCTCGAGGAGGCGTTTCCGGAGCTGCGCGCCGCCGACTCGCCGACCCAGCGGGTCGGCGGCGCGGTCAAAGCGGAGCTACCCGAGGTCAAGCACCTGGCGCCAATGCGATCGCTGGATTCGAGCGCCGAGGAGTCCGACGCGCGCGCCTTCGACGAGCGGGTGCGCAAGGGGCTGGGTGTCGACCGCGTCGATTACGTCGCCGAGCTGAAGTTCGACGGCCTCTCGATCGAGGCCATCTACCGCGATGGGGTCCTGGAGATCGGCTCGACGCGCGGCGACGGCATTCGCGGCGAGCAGGTCACCGACAACCTGCGGACGATCCCGAGCATTCCGCTGCGCCTGGACGGCGAGGCGCCCTCGCTGCTGGCGGTCCGCGGCGAGGTCTACGTGCCGCTGGAGGGCTTTCACCGCCTCAACCGGGAGCGCCTCGAACGGGGCGAAGAGCCGTTCGCCAACCCCCGCAACCTCGCCGCCGGCGCCCTCCGCCAGCTCGACTCGTCGATCACGGCGCAGCGGCCTCTGGATGCCATCTTCTACGACATCCTGGCGGGCGACTGGGGGAGCGTCGCGGCGCCCGAGACCCACTGGGAGGAGATCGAGCAGCTGCGCCAATGGGGCTTCAAGGCCGACGACCGAAGCCGCCGCTGCGACGGCATTGACGAGGTCGTCGCCTACCACCACGAGCTCGAGGCCGAGCGCGACGAGCTGCCCTACGAGATCGACGGCGTCGTCGTCAAGGTGGATCGGCTCGACCACCACGCCGAGCTCGGGACGCGCTCGCGCAGCCCGCGCTGGGCCTATGCCTACAAGTTCGCCCCCCGCCTGGAGATCACCACCGTCGAGGACATCATCCTGCAGGTCGGCCGCACGGGCACCCTGACCCCGGTGGCGCAACTGGCTCCGGTCGAGGTCGGCGGCGTGACGATCTCCCGCGCCTCGCTGCACAACTACGACCAGGTGCGCGAGAAGGACATCCGGCCCGGCGACAAGGTCCGGGTGGCGCGCGCCGGCGACGTGATCCCCTACGTGGTCGAGCGCGTCGACAGCCGTCCGGATCGTGAGCGCCCCGCTCCCTTCGAGATGCCGTCCCGCTGCCCCGTCTGCGACGCCCACGTGGTGCGCGAGGGCGCCTACTTCGTCTGCAGCGGCGGCATCTCGTGCCGCGCCCAGCTGCTCGGCGCCGTCGAGCATTACGCCAGCCGCCACGCCCTGGACATCGAGGGCCTGGGAGAAAAGACGGTCCGCCAGCTCATGGACGAGGGGCTGATCCGCAATTCGATCGCCGACATCTACGAGCTGACCGTCGAGAAGCTGCTGCCGCTCGAGCGCTTTGGCCAGAAGAAGGCCGAGAACCTGGTCCGCGCCATCGAGGCGCGCCAGGACACCACGCTGGGCCGCTTCATCAACGGCCTCGGCATCCACCTGGTGGGCGAGCACATCGCCGAGGTGCTGGCGCGCCAGTTCGGCAGCATCGAAAAGCTCATGGAGGCGGACGTCGAGCGGCTGTTGGAGGTCCACGAGATCGGCCCAGGCAGCGCCGCGAGCATCGCGGAGTTCTTCGCCGAGCCCCACAACCGCGAGGTCGTGGAGCGGTTGCTGGCGGCCGGGGTCGAGCCGCGCATTGAGCGCCACCAGAGGATCTTCGAGGGCGAGCGCTTCGTGGTGACCGGCTCGCTGGAGCGCTGGGGGCGCGACGAGATCGCCGCGCTGCTCGAAGAAGCCGGTGCCCGGGTTACCGCGTCGGTCAGCTCGAAGACCGACTACGTGGTGGTCGGCGAGAACCCGGGCTCGAAGGCCGACAAGGCCCGCGAGCTCGGCGTTCCGACGCTCGACGAGGCGGGCCTGGTCGAGCTGTTGCGGGACCGCGGCATGGACATCGAGGGATGATCGAGCTCGCGTGGCCGCCGGTTTGCAAGCCGTGGTGAAAGTGTGACGCCTGCTAAGCAGCCCGTGGTGAAACTCCGACTGCTAGAATCGATCCGTCGGCGAACCCACGACAGCCCCGGGGACGCCCAACAGGACACCCATCTCGCGCATTCCGTATCGCCGCCACTCTTCGAGGATTCCATGACCGCTCCCAGCACCCACACGACACCCGACGGACAGACGTTCCGGATCAGCCTGATCCAGGCGCTGCGCGAGCAGTCCCTTTTTCTCGGGCAGCAGTTCACCTTCTTCGTCGAGGGAGACGCCGATCCCGGCCAGACCGCCGCCGCGTTCGAGGTCAAGGTGCGCTACTCGCCGATCGCCATTGCCATCGCCTCGCCGGAAGACCGCCTGCGCACCGACGACTATGCCAAGGCACTGGTCGAGCGGCTGCTCGACGGCGGCAGCCGGCAGGACACCGAGGTCAAGATCACCAGCGACGGGGCCGTGAAGCTCGGCGACCGGGTCATCGACCGGGTGTTTCCGATCGCCGCGGCGTGACGGACTAGCCCGCGCCCGCAGCAGAACGGCGGTGAGAAATGCGGGCTAGCCCGCATTTCTCACCGGGCACCTACTGCGCGCGCGCGAATGCGCGTGATGACTGCGTTGCGCTTGCTTCGGGTGCTCAACGTACTGTGAAGTACGCCTCCGCGCCCGAATCTGCGCGCGCCTTGTCCTCACACGCCTCGCACACGCTCGCTACGGCGCCCGTTGAGAAACGCGGGCTAG
>DASWHK010000172.1:0-9512 GCA_036398215.1 Acidobacteriota bacterium
TCGTCGGCGCGCTCGGGGTCGCTGCCGTAGCTGATCGTCAGCGTGTAGCTCTCGATCGGCCGCCAGGCGTTGGAACCGGAGACGCCGACGCTGTAGGTGCCGCCGAGCTCCTCGCGCAGGACGTCGCGCAGCCGGTTCTGCAGCACCAGCGCCAGCGCCCGCAGCGTCGTGCGCGGCTGCTGCTCGTAGTCGAACGGCCCGGTGAAGTAGATGCGCGTCTGGCTCACCGGCTCGATGCCGGCGTGGACCTCCTCGACGACGACGCCCTCGACGTGGCGGACCCCGACGTCGCGCCAGCTCTCCTCGCGGCCGGTCGCCGGCAGGCTGGCGATGTAGCGCTCGACCAGCGGCCGCATGGTCTCGAGGTCGAAGGTACCGACGAACACGAACGTGAAGTCGCCAGCGTCGGCGAAACGGTCCTTGTAGAACTCGAAGGAGCGCTCCAGGTCCCACTCCTCGAGGGTCTCGACTGTCGTTTGCTGGCGGCGCGGGTGGTTCTGCCAGCGCAGCTCCTGCAGCCGCTTCGAGAAGATGAAGCTCGGCGTCGCCTGCTGGTTGGCGAGCGCCGCGCGGCCCTGGGCCAGGTAGGCCTCGAAGGCCACGGGGTCGGCGCGCGGCGCGGTGAAGCGCAGGTGGATGAGCTGGAAGAGCGTCTCGAGGTCCTTGGGCGAGGCGCTGCCGCCGAGCCCCTCGGAGAGCTCGCCGATCGAGGCCGAGGCGTTGGCCGCTTTGCCGGCGAGCTTCTTCTGCAGGTCGAGGAGGCTGAACTCGCCGGCGCCGCTGATCATCATCGCCGCCGTGGTGCTGGCGGCGATGACGTAGTCCTCGTCGCTGGCCAGCGAGGTACCGCCGGGGCTGAAGGCGGAGAACAGGACCTCGTCGTCGCGCAGATCGGTGGGCTTGAGCACGACCAGCGCGCCGTTGCTGAGGCGCCACTCGGTGATGCCCATCTCTTCGATCGTGTCGGTCTCGACGATCGTGCCGGGCTCGGGGACCGCGGGGAGCAGCGGCTCGTCGGAGAGCGTGTCCTCGTACGCGGCCAGCTCCTCGTCGGCGGCGGTCTCCAGCACCGCCAGCAGCTCGGTCTCGGTCGGCAGCGTGGCGCCCTCGGTCTCGGGCGCGGCGACCAGGACCACCCGATTGTCGCTGCGGATCCAGTCGCGGCCCACGCCGTTGACCTCGGCGAGCGTGATCTCGGGGACGAAGCGCCGGTACAGCTCGTACTCGTACTCGAGGCCGGGGATCGGCTCGCCCTGCAGGAAGGACCGCGTGTACTCGTTGACGAACAGGCCCGAGCGGCGGTTCTGGCGCTCGTCGTAGGCTCGCTCGATGCCGCGCAGCATGTTCGCCTTGACGCGCTGCAGCTCGCCCTCGGTGAAGCCGAAGCGCTCCACCCGCGCCGCCTCGGTCAGCAGCGTTTCCAGCCCCCGCTCGATCCCGTCGGGGGTGACGCCGGCGAGCAGCGCATAGACGCCCTGGGTGCGCAACAGGGCGCCCTTCGACGAGCCGCCGTAGACGATCGGCGCATCGGCCTGCTGGGTGAGCTCGGCGAAGCGCTGGTTGAGCATGCTGTTGTAGAGGATCTCCACCAAGGTGTCGCGATAGGCGCCGACCGTGCCCTCCTCCTCGAGATCCATCAGGTGATAGACCGACACCGAGGTGTTGGGGAGCTCGGGGTCGCTGGCGATGGCGAAGTCGGTGCCGGGCCGGTCGGGGACCTCGAACGCCGGCCGCGGGCGCGGCTCCGGGTCGGCCGGCAAGCCCTCGAAATGGCGGCGGATCAGCCCCTCGATCTCGTCGACCTCGAAGTCGCCGACGGCGATCACCGCCATCAGGCCGGGCCGGTACCAGTCCTCGTAGAAGCGGCGCACCGCCTCGTGCGAGGCGTTCTCGATGCTCTCGCGGGTGCCGATCGGCAGCCGCTCGGCATACTTGCTGCCGGCGAACAGCACCGGGAACTGCTGATCGTTGATGCGCATCCCGGCGCCCTGCCCCAGCCGCCACTCCTCGACGACGACGGCCCGCTCCATGTCGATCTCCGCGGGGTCGAGGGTGATCGCATGGGTCCAGTCCTCGAGGATCTGGAAGGCAGTGGCGATGTACTCGTCGTTGTCGGTCGGCACCTGCAGCATGTAGACGGTCTCGTCGAAGCTCGTGTAGGCGTTGACGTCGGGGCCGAGCCGCATGCCGATCGACTCCATGAACTCGATGAGCTCGTGCTTCTCGAAGTTGGCGGTGCCGTTGAAGGCCATGTGCTCGAGAAGGTGGGCGAGGCCGCGCTGGTCGTCGTCCTCGAGCACCGAGCCGGCGTTGACCACCAGCCGCAGCTCGGCGCGGTTCTCGGGGCGCCAGTTGGCGCGGATGTAGTAGGTCAGGCCGTTGGCGAAACGGCCGGCGCGGACGGCGGGGCCGATGGGTAGGGTGGCGTCGAGGGCGACCGTGCGCGCCTCTTGCGGGTCGGCGACGCGGGCCTGCAGGGGGTCATAGCCGGCCGGGCGCTGGCGCTCGGCGGCGGCGACCTGTTGGGTTGCGGAGGAGAAGGCACGCTGCGGTGCGGCGGCTGCTTGCCGGGGTGCCCAGGAGAAGGCCTGCAGCGTTTCGGCAGGGACCTTCTGGGGAGCGGCGGCCGACGGGCCAGAGCTGGCGCGGGCTTCGTGGGCAGGAGCCGGGCCGGCGAGCACGAGAGTCGCGACCAGCAGGGCGGCAAGGCAACGGAAGTGGGCTCTCATGCGGCTTGCTCCTGAGCGCGGGTGAGCGGCGCTCTCGCGGGGGATCAACTCCATCCATGATGACGAGCAGGGACCTTCAAGTCCAGGGAGGAGGCGGGCAACGCGGTCTCTGCATCCTTTGCAGCGCTGCCGGAAGCTTCTGCATCCTAACGCCGAAGGCCTGACCCGAAGGTCCCTGACCTGCGCGCCCAGCCGGCGGCCACACGGCTCGCGCCGGGCGCGCCGCGCCATGCCGTTCCCAGGCCCGCCCTTCGCCTGCACGTTCGCGCTCGTGCGGGGCGACCCGCGCGATGCGTCGGCGTAATCCCCATGTGGCGACCCGATACCGGCTCGCGCCGTGGGCACCCGGCCATGCCACTGGCACGCTGCTTGCAAATTCGTGAAGCAGGAGTCCTCTGCCGGACGGCAAGCCCGCCGCGGTTGCGGGCCCGCGGGAACAGCTAGGAACAGATGCTCGAAGTACAAGAACATCGACAGGCCGGCGTACCGTGGTCCGCTGGCTACCGAGTGGAATGCCTCGCCGACGGCCCGAGCTTTCTCGATGTCGAAGCGGAGTGGAACCGGCTCGTCGATGAGGCAGCCGTCGAGCATCCATTCCTCCGCCATGAGTGGCTGCGGGTCTGGTGGGACTGCTTCGGGGAGGGCAATCGGCTCGCGGTCGTCTTGGTGCGGGCCAACGGCCGGCTGGTCGCCGCTGCGCCCCTGATGTCCAACGGGGCGCGGATGTGCGGGCTGAGGGCGCGCCGGCTGCAAACCATCTACAACGTCCACACGCCGCGCCTCGGGCTCATCGTCGCCCCCGGCCACGAGGGCGCCTACCGGGCCGTGTGGAGGCACATCGCCGAGCGCGATGATTGGGATGTACTGGAGCTGAATCAACTCCCGGAGGGCTCGCCCACTCTCGACCGGATCACGGAGCTGGCAGCCGCCGACGGCTTCCCGTGCGAGCGCTGGAGCTCCGGCGACGCCCCCTACGTGCCCTTGCGGGGAAGCTGGGCCGACTACTTCGAGGGCCTGGCCGCCAAGCACCGCTCCAACCTCCGCAATCGGCTCAAGCGCCTCTCCAAGATCGGCGACGTGGAGCTCGAGACGGTCAGCGAGCCCGGACCCGCCCTGGAGGCGGCGCTGCAGGACGGACTGCGCATCGAGGCGGCCGGCTGGAAGGGCGAGGAGGGGACCGCCATCCGTTGCGAAGACGACATCCGCGGCTTCTACTCACGATACGCACAGGCCGCTGCGCGGCGCGACCTGCTGCGGCTCCAATTTCTCGTGGTCGGCGGCACCCGCATCGCGTTCGCATACTCCATCGTCCACGCGGGCAAGCTGTTCCTGCTCAAGACCGGCTATGACCCCGAGTACTCGAAATACTCCCCGTTCAATGTCTTGCTGCGGAAGGTCCTCGAGGACTGCTTCGACAGCGGTCTCGACGAGTTCGAGTTCCTCGGCGTGTTCGACCGCTGGAAAGAGAGTTGGGCGGAGCTTGCGAGGCCGCATTGCTGGGCCTACGTGTTCGCGAAGACGCCGACTGCCCGTCTCATCCGCGGCGCCAAGTTCGGCGTCATCCCGAAGGTCAAGCAGATCCTCGGGGTGCCGGAGAGCGACGGCGCCAAAGCCTCGGGAGGCTGAACGATGCACGTATCGGCCTGGCCCGGTTTGAGCCCCGCGTATCTGCTGGGACGACCGGCGGCGCCACTGCCCTTTCCCCTGTCGGAACCGGACAAGGCGTTCTTCTACGTCGCCCGCAACGGTATCTACCACCTCTTTCGGGAGCTGGTTCGGCATCACGACGGAGCCGTTCTCGTGCCCGACTATCACAGCGGCAACGAAGTCTGGGCTATCCGCGCCGCCGGGGCCCCGGTGCAGTTCTACCGCATCGACCGCGGACTGCAGCCGGACCTCGACCAGATCAAGGAGCTGGCCGGGAACAAGCCGCTGGCCATCTACCTGATCCACTTCATCGGCTGGCCGCAGCCGGTCGCGGAGATCGCCGAGCTCTGCCGGGAGCGGGGGATCCTGCTGGTCGAGGATTGCGCCCTGTCGATGTTGAGCGCCAGCGAGGGGCGGCCGCTGGGGTCGTTCGGCGACTACTCGGTGTACTGCCTCTACAAGACGTTGCCCGTTCCCAACGGCGGTCTGCTCGTGGGCGATCGTGCCGTCCTCGACAAGGTACGGGACATCGAGCTGCGGGCGAGTAGCCGCGTCTCGGTTGCCGGACGCAGCCTGGAGCTGGGCCTCGAGTGGGTGCGCAATCGCCACGAGCCCCTCGGTGAGGCGTTGTTCCGCGCCAAGCGCGGCGTCGGTCAGGCGCTCAGCCGGATGAGCGTCGAACGGACGCCGGTCGGCGATATCGGCTTCAACCTCGACAACGTCGATCTCGGGATGTCGCCCGTCTGCCGCCGGCTTCTGGATCGCTTCGACTACGAGGCAATCCGCAGCCGCCGGCGCGAAAACTTCTTTCTGATGCGCGAGCTGCTGGCGGGCGCCGCAACGCCGCTGCGCGCCGACCTCGACGACGGAGTCTGCCCGCTGTTTTTCCCCATCCTCGTCGCCGACAAGCGGCGCGCCGCCGAGGCGCTTTGGGGGGCCGGCATCGAGGCCGTGCAGTTCTGGAACTACGGGGACCAGGAGGCGCAGCGCGACCGGTCCTCGGACGCCCAGTTCCTGCGCGACCACGTCCTGGAGCTGCCGATCCATCAGGACGTTACCGCCCGGCAGATCGAGTACACGGCCGAGCACGTGCGCGCCCTCGAGTCCGTAGTCCGGATCGACGCAGCGGCCGCCGCCAAGGCGGCCCGACCCGAGCGCCGGCCGCCGCGCCCCCGGTCCCCGGAGCCGCTCGACGAGCCGGATGCGGTCCGCTCACCGCCACCCGCGTGATCGGCCGATAACCGTAGGGCCATCAATTCCACACGCGTTCGAGCGCGACCTCTCCGTCACATGATCGGCGCTCGCATGATCGGCGGCGGAGGATGCCGGCATCGGAGCGCGCATGGGGGCTCGAATACGAGGTGTCGAAAAATTCCTAGGAAATTCCATGGAACTGACGCTACGTGAAGTTATAGGTTGTCCTTTGTTGGGGAGGTGAACGATGCGGTCGAGGATGTTGACAGGCGAGCATGCTGCCCGCGTGCCGAGCCTCATGCTCGTCGTGCTCGCCGTCGCCGCGAGCTTCGGCTACGCGGCCCAGCAAGAGGGCTCCGCGGTCCCGGGCCTGCGGTTGTCGCACACGATCGGTTGCGGCGACTGCGCGGGACCCGAGTCGCTCAGCGTGCTGGACATCGCGCTGAGGGAGGACGGCGGCGTCATCGTCCTCAACGAGTTCGATCCCTTCGTGCGCGTGTTCGATCTGGCGGGAGAGCTGGCCCTCACCGTCGGACGCGAGGGCCAGGGGCCGGGGGAACTGCAGTTACCGGGCGTCCTCTATCTGGATGCCGGCGGCCTCTTCCGCGTCCTCGACGCCGGCGGCATGCGCTTCGTCGGCTACACGGCGGCCGGCGAGCCGGCGGACGTCGTGCGTTATCCGATGGGATCGGGGCTGGTGCCAATCGACAGCGCCTTCGATCCCCGGCGGGGCGGCATCACGATCGTCGGCTTTCGACCGGCGCCGGTATCCATCCCGACGGTCGCGACGCTGCCGCTCGACGGCTCCGCGGTCACGGTCCATCTCAGCGGCCGCGAGCTTCCGGGCATCCAGCCAGGCGACCTCCCACGTCCCACCGAGTTCGCGGTCGCCGTAGGCCCGAACGGCGAGCTGGCGATCGGCAACGGAGTCCGCTACCGCATCGGCGTCTATGACATCGAAGGAAACCTGCTGTGGGAGCACGGCCGCGATCTACCGCGTCCCGCCAAGTCGGGCGAGGAGCTCGAGGAGGAACGCCGGCGCTCGCGTCGGGCTCCGGATCCCTACAAGCCCCACTTCTCCGCCAAGGCACTGCAGCTCGACGACCGCGGTCGCCTCTGGGTGCTCACCGAGCACGGCGGAGCCACCGAGACGGCCTTCGACCTCTTCGATCTCGAGGCCGGCTACCTCGGCACGCTGACGCTGCCGACCGAGCTCTACCGCCGCATCCCCGCCTTCGAGGTTCGCAACGGGCGCCTGGCCGCCGTGGCTTTCGACGAGACTGGCAACACGATCGTCACCGTGTGGGAGCTCATCGAGCGATAAGGAATTCTTGCCTCGGGCAACGACCGGGGCAGGCCGTGAGGAACTATCACTCGGCGCGCAGCGCGGTCATTGGATCGACGCGCGTGGCTCGGTGCGCCGGGATCGAGCCGGCGGCGAGGGCGATCAGACTGAGGAGGATGGTTGCGGCGACCAGCACGAAGGGGTCGTGGCCGCTGATCTCGAACAGCAGCGATTCGGCCGCGTAACCGAGCGCCAGGGCGGCGGCGAGGCCGACGAGGCCACCGATTACCGTCATCACGATCATCTGGCGGAGGATCAGGCCCCGCACCCGCGCCGGGGCGGCACCGAGGGCCACCCGCAGGCCGATCTCGCGGGTCCGCTGGGCGACCGTGTAGGCGAGCACGCCGTACAGGCCGACGGCGGCCAGCAGCGTGGCCAGCGTCGCGAAGGCGGCCGACAGGACGCCGACGACCCGGTCGCCGACGGTGTTGTCCTCGATCTGCATCTCCATGGTCCGCAGGTGCTCGACCGGCAGGTTCGCATCCAGCCGCGCCATCAGCGGCGCGATCGCCGAAAGTTGCTGGCGGGCGTCGAGCTCGGAGCGGGCGTAGAAGGTGATCGAGCCGATGCCCTCGCTCTGTCGATAGGGAAGGTAGTGCTGCGGCGGGATCTCGTCCTTGACGTCGTTGTACTTGGCGTTCTCCACCAGCCCGACGATCTCGACGTCGAGCTCGTTGCCACCGCCCAGCCCCATGCGCCGGCCGACCGCGTCGCGCCCGAGGCCGAACTTGCGGGCGAACTCCTCGTTGACGATGGCCACTCGCGGGGCGCCGAGCGCATCGGCTGCGGTGAACTCCCGCCCCGCGAGCAAGGTGATCCCGAGGGTCCGGAAGAACTCGGGCCCGATGAGGTTGTAGCGCGAGTTGCTGTCGACGTCGGGGCCGCCCTCGAAGCCCTCGACGCGAACGTTGGTCCCCGAGCTGCTGCCCGCCAGCAGCGGAATCATCGCCGCGGTGACGCCGGTCACTCCCGGCAGGGCGGCGAGCGCTTCCTCGGTGCGCTCGAACAAACTACGGGAGATGGCGGGCTCGTAGCCGTTGCGCTCCGGCGAGATGCGGAAGGTCACGAGGTCGCTCGCGTCCAGCCCCAAGTCGACGCGGCTGACCGCCGAAAGGCTGCGGATGAAGAGACCCGCGGTGACCAGCAGGGCCATCGACAGCGCGATCTGGCCGGTGGACAGCACGGCGCGAAAGCGCGACGCCGAGCGGGCGCCCGACGGCTGGCCGGCCTGCCCCTTGAGCGCCGACAGGACGTCGGCCCGGCTGCTGACCAGCGCCGGAAACAGGCCGAACAGCAAGCCGGCGCCGATCGCGGTGGCCGCGGTGAACGCCAGCACCGGGCCGTTGAGCGCCAGGTCGATCGAGGCCGCCGCCTGGTCCGGCATCAGCGTGGTGATCATGCTCAGCGTCCAGCGGCCGACCAGCAGTCCCACGGCGCCGCCCAACGCCGCGAGCACGAGCGATTCGGTGAGCAACTGGGCTACGAGCTGGCGGCGCGCCGCCCCGAGCGACAGTCGCACCGCCATCTCCCCGGAGCGCGCCACCGCCCGACCGAGCAGCAGGTTGGCGATATTGGCGCAGGCGATCACCAGCACCAGCGCGGTGACGCCGTTGAGCAGGGTGAGCGGCGCCACGGCGTTGGCGTGGATGCTGCTTTGCCCGCGCCTGCCCTCTTCGATGCCGAGCTGCCGGGCGCGGAAACGATCGAGCGGCGGCTCGCTCATGCCCGTCTGCAGCGGCGCCTCCACCTCGTTGATGATGGCGCTGTACTGGGCGCCGGCGACGGCGCGGGCGCCATCGATGTCGACGCCCGGGCTCAGGCGCGCAAACACGTAGACCCAGTAGCTGCGCCGGTTCTCGAACTCGCCGGCGCGGCGCGGATCGAGAACGTCGCGCATGGTGATCGGGACGAACACCCTCGGCAACGTGCCGAGCGTCGTGCCATCGAACCCCTCCGGCGCGACGCCGATGATCGACATCGGTTGGCCGTTGACCACCAGCGTGTCGCCGAGGATTGCCGGGTCACCGCCGAACCGCGTCTGCCAGTACGAATGGCTGAGGACGACCACCGCCGACTCGCCGACCGCGTTGTCGTCGTTCAAGCCGATCAGGCGGCCGGCCGCGGCCCGCAGCCCGAGCACCGGGAAGTAGCTCCCCGAGACCAGCACGCCCCCGGCGGTCGAGGTCTCGTCGCCGTACGCCAGGTTGGCGTCGAAGTAGCGGTGCGCCGCGATCCCGGTGAAGACCGCCTGGACCCGCTCGAGGTCGCGGAACATCGGATAGCTGAACACGGACTCGCAGCCGCCTGCCGTGTTGCAGGAGACCGACCCCGACTTCTCCCCCGGCGCGCTCAGGTTCACCAGCTTGTCGGGGTCCTCGACCGGCAGCGGCCGCATGAGCACCTGGTGAAACAGCGAGAAGATCGCCGCGTTGGCGCCGATCCCCAGCGCCAGCGAAACGACGGCGATGGCGGCGACGAAGGGGCTCTTCGAGAGGCCGCGGACGGCGTGCTTGACGTTACGGAGCATGTGACCTCGGGGCTCTCGGGGCCGCTGATCGGCGGGGGCGTGGTGAGAATGCCACAGGACGAGCGACGAC
>DASWHK010000173.1:0-6951 GCA_036398215.1 Acidobacteriota bacterium
TCGTCCAGCCACACCCGCCAGGGCTCGCTGCGGGCGCCCGCCAGCCCGAGCGCCTGGCGCTGGAAGCGGTCGAAGGCGAAGAAGCGCCCGCCGCCGGCGTCGGTGATCGCGAGGTGCGCCATCCACACCTGGTCGGTGGCCCAGGCCGAGGTGCGCGGCGGCGCCGCGCCGGGGGGGTGCAGGGCGGTGCGGAGGTAGGTGAGCTGGTAGCCGAAGCGCCGGCCCGCGGCCGAGCGGAGGTTGCCGGTGAAGTACCACCACTCGGAGCGGAAGTCGGGGTGCGGCCCATGGTCGGCCGGGAAGGCCAGCTCGCGCGGCTCCATGGCCCGCGCGAAGCCGGCCGCCGGCGCGGCCCCGAGAACGTCGGCCACGCGCAGCCGCGCCGCCGGCTCGACGGCGGGCCCGGGCCCGCAGGCCGCCAGCATGACGCCGGCGAGGACCGCGCTTATCGCCTTGCAAGCGATCGGCCTCGCCGCCACGGGCCGTGGGATACCTCCCACCCTTTCCGAAGGGGAATGCGCGAAAAGCTCGCCGGTGAGGCACGCCACGGACCGCCGCATTATCCACCGGCAGGCGGCCATCATTCCTCGCGAAGCGCCACGGAGGGCCGGGCTCGCGCCATCCGGAACGCCGGGTAGAGGCCCGCGGCGAGGGCGGCGAGCAGCGCCACGGCGAGCGCCTGCAGGAGGATCGCCGGGTCAATCTCCGTGCCCAGCGTCCAGCCGAAGGAACGGCGGTTGATCACCGTGATCATGATCGCCGCCAGCGTCAGGCCGACCGGCAGGGCGAGGGCCGCCGACACCAGGCCGATGAGGCCCGCCTGCGCCGCCGCCAGCAGCCAGACCTCGCCGGGCGTCAGGCCGAGGGCGCGCAGCACGCCGACCTCCCGCTGGCGCTCGAGCTGCAGCGACATCAGGGCGCTGAGCACGCCGATCACCGCGACCAGGGTCACCAGCGTCCGCAGGACGCCGGTGATCAGGAACGTGCGGTCGAAGACCTCGAGGGTCGCCTCGCGCAGGGCACGGTTGGAGCGGATCACCACCTGCTGGGCGCCCAGCCGCGCCCGGATGGCCGCGCCGATGGCCTCGAGGTCGGCGCCCGGGGCCGCGGCGACCGAGATGCCCGAGTAGTCCGGGTCTTTCCAGTGCTGCAAGTAGGTCGCCCGGTCCATGGCCACGAACCCTGTATCCGAGGCGTAGTTGTAGTAGACGCCGGCGACCGTGAAACGCTGCGGGCCGCGGTCGGTGGGCAGCTCGATCTGGTCGCCAACGCCGATCCGGTTGCGATAGGCATAGGGCTCGGTCACCAGCACGGCACCGCCCTCGGCGAACGCCTCCCAGGCGGCGTCGGGGTCGCCGGCGGCGAGATCGAAGGCGGCGCGGTCGCGGCCGTCGCGCTCGAAGACCATCAAGCGGGTGCGGGTGCCGTCGGGACCGGGGAGCTCGACGCTCCGCACGCTGCCGAGGCGCTCGACGCCGGGGATCTCGCGGATGGCGGCGAGGGTCGAGGGGGCGATCGCCAGCGGTTGCGCCACCGGCCCGACCGCGGGCGCGGAGATGTAGAGATCGGCGACCAGCACGTTGTCGAGCCAGCGGCCGACCGTCGAGCGGAAGCTGTCGATCATCACCCCGACGCCGATGACCACCGACAGCGCGATCATCAGTGCGGCGACGGCGACCGCGGTGCGGCTGAGCGCCGCGGCGACGCCGCGGGCCGCGATGCGGCCGACCGGGCCGAGGGCCCAGCCCAGCGGCCGGGTGGTGGCCCACATGGCCAGCACCAGGGCCGCCGGCGTCATCACGGCGAAGCCGAGGATGGTGACGAACAGGCCGGCGAAGCTGGCCGCCAGGGCGTCCCCGGAGACCGCCAGCAGCAGGCCGCCGGCGACCAGCAGCGCGACGCCGGCGAGGGCCGCGGGGGCGACGAGGCGGCGGGCCCGCGCCTCGACGTAGGAGCGGGTCAGGGTGGCGCGCGGCGGCGCCCCGGTCGCCTCCAGCGCCGGGGTGAGGGCCGCCAGCAGCGTGCCGCCGACGCCCAGCGCTGCCCCTTTCAGCAGGGACATCGGCGCCACGGCGAGCTCGCCGACGGCGACGACGAAGTAGAGGTCGTTGATCGTGCGGGTCACCAGGCCGATCAGCAGCCGGCCGATGGCGATGCCGCCGGCGGCGCCGATCAGCGTCCCGGCGACGCCGACGGCGGCGGCCTCGGCCAGGACGAGCAGCAACACCTGCCGCCGGGTGACGCCGATGGCGCGCATGGCGCCGATGAGCGGGCGCCGCTGCACGACCGAGAACGAGACCGTGTTGTAGACGAGGAAGGCCCCGCAGACCAGGGCCAGCAGGCTCAACGCCGTGAGGTTGACGCGGAACGCCCGGGTCATCTGGCGGCCAGTCTCGGCGCGCGGCTCCGCGGCGACCAGCCGGACGCCCGCCGGCAGGGCGGCGGCGATGCGCGCCAGCGCGCCGGCATCCGCCGCCTCGCCGGCGACCAGGTCGAGGCGGCTCAACCGGCCGTTCATCCGCAGCACCTCCTGCGCCGTGGAGATGTCGGCGATCAGCAGGTCGGCGACGGCCGCCTGGTCGGCGGGCTGGTCCGCCGGCAGCCAACCGGCGATGGTCAGCGTCGCGGCAACCGCCCCGGCCTGCACCTCGAACGACTCGCCGACCGCGACGCCGAGCCGCGCGGCGGTCTGCCGGGAGGCGATCACCGCGCCCGGACGGCCGAGAAAGGCGGTCAGGTCCAGCGACGCCGGCCCGGTCGCCAGGCGGGGCCGGACGCCGGCCTCGCTGAACGGGTCGATCCCGAGCAGGCGCAGCGGCCGCGACTCGAACGACACGTACCCCTCGACGACCGGGGCCATGGCCCGCAGCCCGAGGCCGGCCCTGAGCTCGACGAAGACCGCCTCGTCGAGGCCCCTGGGGCCGCCGACGACGTTGTGGGTGGCGCGGCCGCCGACCGCGGCGCTCGACAGGGAGAAGGCCCGCTGGGCGCTCTCGCTGGCGAGGTCGACGGCGACCACTACGGCGACGCCGAGGGCGACGCCGACGATCGACAGGCCGAACTGCCAGCCGTGGCCGGTCAGGTAGCGGCGACTGGAGCGGAACAGCAGCTTCACGCGGGCCTCCCGGAGACCTCGACGAGGTCGTGCTCGACGATCCGTAAGATGCGATCGCCGCGCTCGGCGACCTCGTGGCTGTGGGTGGCGATCAGCAGCGTCTTGCCCGCCGCGCCGGCGAGCCCGCAAAGCAGCTCCAGCACCTCGAGGCCGATGCCGGCGTCGAGGTTGCCGGTGGGCTCGTCGGCGAGGATGAGCTCGGGGTCGTGGGCGAGGGCGCGGGCGATCGCCACGCGCTGCTGCTCGCCGCCGGAGAGCCGGTCGGGGAAGGACCCGGCGCGCCCCTCCAGGCCGACCCGGGCGAGCAGCTCGCGGGCCCGCTCACCGGCGCCCTCCATTCCGTTGAGCTGCAGCGGCAGCATGACGTTCTCCTCGACGGTGAGCGTCGGCAGCAGGTTGAAGAACTGGAAGACGAAGCCGATGTGACGGCGGCGGAAGAGCGTGCGCTGGCGCTCGCCGGCGCGCGTCATGTCGGTGCCTCCGATCACCACCCGGCCGGCGTCGGGGACATCGATGCCGCCGATCAGGTTCAGCAGCGTCGACTTGCCGGAGCCGCTGCGGCCGAGGAGCGTCACGATCTCGCCGGTGGCGACATCGAGGTCGACCCCTTCGAGCACCGGGTGAAGCAGCCCGCCCTCGACGAAGCCCTTGCTGACCCCGCGGAGCTGGACGAGCGGCTCCGATCCCGCGCCCACTGCTGTCTCCTGACTCAATCGTCGGGCGGCGGCACCCGCCGCCGCTGCTTCTTCTTCTCGCCGACTTGGCGCTTCTCCTCGAGGCGACGCCGCCGTGCGGCGCGCGACGGCCGGGTCTTCGGGCGCTTGAGGCGCTGCTCGGCGAGCCGCCGCTGCCGCTCGATCTCGGCGAGGCGCTCGGCGAGCCGCTCGAGGGCGAGCCGGCGGTTGCGGGCCTGCGAGCGGTGGTCGGCGGCGACGATCACGACGCCGCTCGGCCGGTGCGTCAGGCGGACGGCGGTCTCGACCTTGTTGCGGTGCTGGCCGCCGGGGCCACCGGCGCGGGTGAACTCGACGTCGCACTCGCGCGCCAGCTCATCGAGGGCGGCGTCCCCGGTGCGTCGCGTGGCCGCCATCCGCTCGCGGGCCGGACGCCCGGCTCAGCTCCGCGCCATGCGGCGCAGCACGGTGTGCAGGATGCCGCCGTTGCGATAGTACTGGACCTCGACCGGGCTGTCGGCGCGGCAAGTCGCGGTGAAGTCGGCGACGGTGTCGCCGCCGCGGGTGGCGCGCACCGCGAGCGGCTGGCGCGGCGCCAGCTCCTCGGGGACCTCGATGTCGAAGACCTCGGTGCCGTCGAGGCCGAGCGAGCCGGCGTCGTCGCCCTCGCGGAAGGTCAACGGCAGCACCCCCATGCCGATCAGGTTGCTGCGGTGGATGCGCTCGAAGGACTTGGCGATGACCGCACGGACGCCGAGCAGCAGCGTCCCCTTGGCGGCCCAGTCGCGCGACGAGCCCATGCCGTAGTCGCTGCCGGCGAGGACGATCAGCGGGATGCCCGCCTGCTGGTACGAGAGGCTGGCGTCGTAGATGCTCTTGACCTCGCCGTCGGTGAAGTCGGTGGTCCAGCCGCCCTCGGTCTCGGGCGCCAGCTGGTTGCGCACCCGGACGTTGGCGAACGTGCCGCGGGTCATCACGTGATGGTTGCCGCGGCGCGACCCGTAGCTGTTGAAGTCCCTGGGCTCGACGCCGCGCGAGACCAGGTAGCGGCCGGCCGGCGTGTCCTTGCCAATGGCGCCGGCCGGGCTGATGTGGTCGGTGGTCACCGAGTCGCCGACCTTGACCAGGCAGCGGGCCCCCTCGATCGAGCGGATCGGCCCCGGCTCCGGCGACATGTCGATGAAGAAGCTCGGCTCCTGGATGTAGGTGCTGTCTTCCGACCAGTCGTAGAGGTCGCCGCCGCTGGTCTCGATCGCCTTCCAGTCGTCGGAGCCGCCGGTAAACACCTCGGCGTACTGCTCGATGAACTGCTCGCGGCTGACCGCCGTGGCCACGGTCTCCTGGATCGAGCGCTGGTTCGGCCAGATGTCGCGAAGGTAGACGTCGCGCCCCTTCTGGTCGCTGCCGATGGGCTCGCGGGTCAGGTCGATGTCGACGGTGCCGGCCAGCGCGTAGGCGACCACCAGCGGCGGCGAGGCCAGGTAGTTGGCCTTGACGTCGGCGTGGATGCGGCCCTCGAAGTTGCGGTTGCCGGACAGCACCGAGGCGACGACCAGGTCGTGCTCGCGCACCGCCTCGCGGATCTCGTCGGGAAGCGGGCCGGAGTTGCCGATGCAGGTGGTGCACCCGTAGCCGACCAGGTAGAAGCCGAGCGCCTCCAGGTCGTCGGTGAGGCCGGCGGCATCGAGATAGTCGGTGACCACCTTGGAGCCGGGGGCCAGCGAAGTCTTGACCCAGGGCTTGCGCTGCAGGCCGAGGGCGCGGGCGTTGCGGGCCAGCAGGCCGGCGCCGAGCATGACGCTGGGGTTCGAGGTGTTGGTGCAGCTGGTGATCGCCGCGATCACAACCGCCCCGTGGGTGAGCTCGAAGGTCTCGCCTTCATAGGTGATGGTGACGCCGTCGGGGACCGCGACGGCGGTCGGCGCGGTGACCACCGGAGCCGGGCCGTCGGGCTGGGCCTCGGGATCCATTCCGCCTTCGCCCTCCCAGTTCTGCACCCGGGTCCGCGAGGGCCCCTTGAGATTGAAGGTGTGCTCGCAGTCGTCGTGCCAGGCGCGCTTCATGTCGGAGAGCGCGATGCGGTCCTGGGGCCGCTTGGGCCCGGCCAGCGACGGCTCCACCGTCGCCATGTCGAGCTCGACGACGTCGGTATAGACGATCTCGCGGCCGTCGTCGCGCCACAGCCCCTGGGCGATGCAGTACTGCTCGACGGTCTCGACCAGCGCCTCCGGACGGCCGGTGAAGCGCAGGTAATCGAGGGTGAGCTGATCGACGGGGAAGAAGCCGCAGGTGGCGCCGTACTCCGGCGCCATGTTGCCGATCGTGGCGCGGTTGGCGACCGGCATGTCGTCGAGCCCCGGGCCGAAGAACTCGACGAACTTGCCCACCACGCCGTGCTCGCGCAGCATCTGGGTGACGCGCAGCACCAGGTCGGTGGCGGTGGCGCCGTCGGCGAGCTTGCCGGTGAGGCGGAAGCCAACGACCTCGGGGATGAGCATGTAGACCGGCTGCTCGAGCATGACCGCCTCGGCCTCGATGCCGCCGACCCCCCAGCCGAGGATGCCCAGGCCGTTGATCATCGTCGTGTGGGAGTCGGTGCCGACCAGCGAGTCGGGGTAGAGCACGCCGTCCTTCTCCCACACCACGCGCCCCAGGTACTCGAGGTTCACCTGGTGGACGATGCCGGTGGCCGGCGGCACGACGCGGAAGTTGTCGAAGGCGCTCTGCCCCCACTTGAGGAACTCGTAGCGCTCGCGGTTGCGGTCGAACTCGCGCTCGCTGTTGATCGCCAGCGCCATGCCGCTGTTGAACGCATCGACCTGCACGGAGTGGTCGATGACCAGGTCGCAGGCCACCAGCGGGTTGACCCGCCGCGGATCGCCGCCGATCCGCTGCATCGCCGAGCGCATCGCCGCCAGGTCGACGACGGCGGGGACGCCGGTGAAGTCCTGCAGCACCACCCGTCCGGGCACGAAGGGGATCTCGGTGTCGGGGATCGAGGTGGCGTCGTAGGCGGCCAGCGCCTCGATGTGCTCGTCGGTGACCACCTCGCCGTCATGGTTGCGGAGGCAGGACTCCAGCAGCACCTTGATGGAGTAGGGAAGGGTGTCGATCTTGCCGAGATCCGCGAGGGCGTCGAGCCGGTACCAGGTACGCTCGCCG
>DASWHK010000174.1:0-1557 GCA_036398215.1 Acidobacteriota bacterium
CTTCGATCCGGCCGCCACCGCGGCCGGCAGATGGGCCGCCCCGGAAACCTCGTGGGGCGAGTTCAGCGCCTGGGTCATGACCACCAGAGCCTGGCGGTCGTCCTGGCCGAACACCATCACCGTGCGCGTCTTCTCGGGCCGAGGCATGACCTTCACGGTGACGTCCGTCATCACCGCCAGGGTCCCGTGCGAGCCAGCCAGGAGCTTGCACAGGTCGTATCCCGTGACGTTCTTCACGACCCGGCCGCCCGACTTGAAGACCTCGCCCCGGCCGGAGACCGCCGCGACGCCGAGGAAGTGGTCGCGCGCCGCCCCGGATTTGAGCCGCCGCGGGCCGGACAGGTTGCAGGCCAGAACGCCGCCGATGCTGCCGTCGTCCGCCTCGTGGCCCAGCAGGGGGCCGAGATCCGGCGGCTCGAACGCGAGGTGCTGGTTCTGCGCCGCCAGCGCCGCCTCTATCTCGGCGAGCGGCGTGCCGGCGTGCGCCGCCAGCACCAGCTCCTCCGGCTCGTAGAGCGTGATCCCGGCGAGCGCCGAAAGGTCGAGTCCGTGGGCGGCCTGCACCGGGCGGCCGAACCCCTGCTTGCTGCCGCGGCCGACGATCTCCAAGGGTGCCTCTTCCGCCGCCGCCCAGGCGACCAGTTCGGCCAGCTGCGCCCCGGAGTCCGGTCGAAAGCCGCTGCTCATGCTCAGAAACGCGGCAGGTCCGGGAAGGGAATCTCGCCGCGGTGAATGTGCATGCGGCCGAGCTCGGCGCAGCGGTGCAGCGTCGGGAAGACCTTGCCGGGATTGAGCAGGGAGTGCGGATCGAAGGCGCACTTGACCCGCTGCTGCTGCTTGAGGTCCGCCTCGGTGAACATTTCGCCCATGAGGTCGCGTTTCTCGACCCCGACGCCGTGCTCGCCGGTCAGCACGCCGCCGACGGAGACGCAGAGCTTCAGGATCTCCGCGCCAAGCTCTTCCGCGCGCTCGAGCTCGCCCGGCCGGTTGGCGTCGTAGAGGATGAGCGGGTGCAGGTTGCCGTCGCCGGCGTGAAACACGTTGGCGACGCGCAGGCCGAAGCGCTCGCCCAGCTCGCGCATCCGCGACAGTACGAAGGGCAGCTGGCGGCGCGGGATGGTGCCGTCCATGCAGTAGTAGTCGGGCGAGATGCGTCCGACCGCCGGGAAGGCCGCCTTGCGCCCGGCCCAGAAGCGCAGGCGCTCCTCCTCGTTCTCCGAGACCCGGGCGTAGACCGCCCCATGCGCGCCGGCGATCTCGCGCACCCGCTCGATCAGATGGTCGACCTCCACTTCCGGGCCGTCGAGCTCGACGATCAGGAGCGCTTCGACGTCGCGCGGATAGCCGGCCTGCACGAAGTCCTCGGCGGCGTGGATTGCCAGCCGGTCCATCATCTCGATGCCGCCGGGGATGATGCCGGCGCCGATGATGCCGGCCACCGTGTCGCCGGCGGCCTCGCTCGAGGCGAAGCCGAGCAGGACGGCGCGGGCGCCCGGCGGCTTGCGGAGGATCCGCACCGTCACCTCGGTGATGACGCCGAGCAGGCCCTCGGAGCCG
>DASWHK010000175.1:0-7165 GCA_036398215.1 Acidobacteriota bacterium
ACTTTCCTCAGATTCGCTTCGATCTCAGTTACAGCGCCTACACACGGAGACGAGGATCCGAGATACTGATCCACCCGACCAAGGTGAGCGTCTCTGCGCCCGCCCGATCCACGTTACCGTTTGTGGCCGCCTAGATGCCAACACGCCGCCTTCTCAGCACTCTATCGTCCGACCGTAGCGGGCGCTTTCTGCCTACATGGCGCTAGACAGTCTCGGCGTGGAAATTAGAGAGCAGGGTGCGGAGAGAACGGCGCCGACGCCGACCGCTTCATCAAGCACCTCTCGGCCCTGCTCTCCGCTCCCCAGAAGCCCCTGCCTGATGGAGATCTAGCCGGCTGTGGAGTCGTCGCCCCGCCGACGTGCCTGAGGCGGGTTTGACCATGTCACCTCGGACCGGGGGTGGTCGGTCCGCCAGCCGAGCGTTAGGTGTGTCGACGCAGTGGCTGCGCTGGCGAAGACAATCGGCGCTCGGCCCGCCCACGGCTGGCGGACCGGGCACCCATCGGGCCGGCGGCAAGGTGACAGAATCGGCACGGAGGAACGCCGGGGGCGGAGTGGCCACGGTCGTCCGCCGGTCCGAGCTTGCAGAGCCGGAGCAGAGGGTGGAGGAGGCGCTATGGGTCCCCGCGAGAGGCTCTCGCGTGTCTCCGGGCCCCACGGCCGGCGTAACGAATGACGCGCTGCCTTCCGCGGGGACCCATAGCGCCGACGATGCCCGGTCAGCAGCTCAGGCGGGCTGCCGGCGATGCCCGGTCACGACCTCAGGCTGGCCGCGGACAATGCCCAAACAGCGCCTCAGGCCAGCCGCCGACGATGCCCGGTCAGCACCCCCGCTGCGCGTTAAAACTCGAAGGGATGCCGGGCCCGGATCAGCACGTGGGTGCCGGCGAGGACGCCGGGGCCGTACTCGGCGACGATGCGGTCGCCGGCGGCGAGCTCGTCGGGGACGATGCTGGCCGCGGCCAGCGCCAGCTCGAGGCGGCAGTTGCCGGCGTCGAGCACCAGCTCCTCGGCGCTCAGCGAGAGGACCGTGCCGCGATCATCGGCCGGCACCGGAGCGCGCTCGCAGCGAGGCTCGGCGGCGGCGACGGGGACGCCCTGGACCGCGGCGGGCCGCTCGTAGATCAGCGCCGCCGGCGCCGCGAAGAGCAGGAATGCGGCCAGCAGCCAGGGAGCGGGCCGCTGCCGGCCCCGGCTCGCCGCCCGATACGGAAGGCGGACGAACAGCATCGTCAGCGCCTCCTTGCCGGCGTCTTCCGCCGGCGTGCCGTCCATCACCGTCCGTTCCACCCGCCGTTCCGGTCTCATACCCGCATCTCCTCGCCGAGCACGTCGACGATGCCCACCCCCGCCGCGGCGATCGCCGGCGAGGAGTCCACATCCAGCGTGTCGGCGATCCTCGTGGCCGCGTCGAGGATGCCGTCGACGCCGTCGCGGACCGCGCCGCCGTGGTCGGTCACCGCCGAGATCACCGCGGCGGCGGTCCGCCGGAGGAGCGCCGGATCGAGCATTTCTTCGCCACAGTCGCGCATCGCGCGGAGGACGCCGAGCGCCACCCCCGAGGCCACGTCCCGGGTCGACAGGCCGGCCTGCAGCGCCGCGCCGACGATCCGGCGCACGGTCAAGGACGTATCCACGGGCGGCGCGGCGGTAGGCCAGCGCGCCAGGTGCTCACGCACGTACTTCTCGGTGACCAGGACCACCGCCGGGCGAGCTGCCGCGGCGAAAAAGCCGGCCGGTACCGCTTCGGGCACGGTCAGGAAGGGAACCCTCGTCATCGGCATCGACTGCGCTCCTTTTCGCTTACGCCGCCGGCGACCCATGTCACCCGAGAGCGGCCCATTCGATTGCTTGTTCAGCGGTGGACAGTTTGCTCGTCAGCGGTGATGGATGGCTCGGTCGTCGACCCTCAGAGTCGACAGCATCCTGTCGAACGTCGGCTCGAAGCGGTGGTAGCTGTGATCGGGGGCGATCAGCAGCGCGTACAGGACGTGATCGTCGCCCTCGGTCTCGCGGGCGACGATGGTGACCCGCTCCGTCTCGTCGGTGTGCGGGTTGTGCCCGGACAGCCACAGAAACACCGTCGGGGCGCCGGCGATCGTGCGGACCTCGGCATCGCGCCGCTCGACCTCGAGATGGGGGTTCGACTGGCGAATGTGATCGACGATGTCGAGCGTCGCCAGCTCGAGGTGGCGCGGGGCGTCGGGGACCCTGGTCTCGAACCGCTGCGTGAAGCCGCGCGCCAGCCCCCCGGGACTGCGGACGCTGCCGCGGAACGGCACGTAGTGGTTGATGATCATGCCGTAGACGACCTCGCGGCGGCCGTCCTCCCACGTGAAGATGCCGTCGGCCGGCGCCAGCGTGACTCCGAAGTCGTTGGCGGAGGCGCTGACCCTCCAGTTCTGCGGATAGCGGATCGAGAAGTAGCCGTCCCTTTGCTCGAAAGAGACGAGTTCGGCGGCCGGTTGGGCGACGTCGGCGTCTCTCGGCGGGATACGGCCGCGGGAGGTCGTGGTGTCGCCTTCGTCGTCGGCCGTCCTTTGGGTGAGCAGCTGGTCCATGCGCCGCGCCTCAGGCATCGAGCGCAGCTCGGCCTGCACCGAGGCCAGGCCGCCGTTCTCCCGCCGCCGGTCGACGCTCAGATAGCGGGCTTCGTCGCGGATCGTCGCCTGGCGCTCGTCGTAGGGAGGATGGGAGCTGAAGAACTCCTCCAGGCCGCTGGGATCGCGCTGCTGCTGGCCACGCAGGGTCTCGAACATGTCCACCATCGCCAGCGGGTCGTAGCCGGCGCGGGCCATGATCTGGGCGCCGACGATGTCGGCCTGCTCCTCGGCGTCGCGGCTGAATCTCAAGAACAGCGTGTTGAGGCCGAAGCCGCCGACGGCGCCGATGATGTCCCCCGTGTTGCCCCTGCCGAGGAGGCCGCCGAGCACGCCGAGCCCGGCGTTGGCGAGATACGCCTTGGAAGCCTGGTTGGTGCCGTGGCGGAGCGCGACGTGGGCGATCTCGTGGGCCAGCACGCCGGCGAGCTCGGACTCGTTGCGGACCGTCTCGACGAGCCCGCGGTTCAAGTACATGAAGCCGGCGGGCAAGGCGAAGGCGTTGACGTCGGCGATGTTGAGCACCTTGAACTGGTAGGGGTAGTCGCCGTGGGGCGCCTCGACGGCGAGCCGCTGCCCGACCGCGTCGACGTAGGCCTCCACCGATCGATCGTTGAGCAGTGGCAACTGGCTCTCGACCTCGCGGGCCGACTGGCGGCCGATCTCGATCTCCTGCTCGACGCTGAAGAGGTTGAAGCCGGGCTCGACGCTGCTCTGGGCGGCCAGCATGGCCGGAGCCAGCAGCAGGACCGAGACCAACACGGCGGCGAACCCTGAACGCTTGCGGATCTCTCGCATCTCCTTCACTCCTCGTTTTCCGGCGAATCGGTTTTCCGCCGATGCCTCGGTGGAAAGCAAACTCCGTTCCAACTCGCGGAGGGCTGGCTCGCCGGCGGCACGGCGCTCGCAGCCGGCCCCCGGGGAGGCCCGCCCCGCATGGCTTTGCGGCCGCCTGCCGGCCGGGCAGATTCGTATCGGGGTACGGCAAGGGCGGCGTCCGGGGCGCGCCACAGGCCGGCGGGCGCAGGTCCTACAGGCCCACTGCAGGGAATGCACGCCCACTACCGGCCTCCAACGCAGCCGGGGCAAGGCGAGGCCACTGGAAGCAGCCAGAAACGGGTGCCGGCGGCCGAGCGTGCCGGCGGCTCGCCGGCGGTCCCCAACGAGCGGCGTTGCAGCCAGAGGACGCGACCCCCGGCAGCCGGATCGTTGGCGATGAAGGCGATGGCCACGGCCCGGCCGTCGCCGCTGACGTTGACCGACAGCAGGCGGGCCACGGCGTAACGGTTCGGCAGCTGCTCCGGCGCCGCCGCGGCGTCCGGCGCGGCGGCGAGCGGAAAGCGGGCCACCCGGCCGGTTGCGGCTTCCGCGACTTCGAGCGTCGCGGCGCCTGAGCGCGTCGTGTACTCGGGCGCCAAACGCACGAGCACACGCACCGGCTCTCCGGCGAGCTCCGCAAGCTCGGCGGGATCGAGCCGCAGGCGCATGGCGATCGCGCCGCTCGTCGCGGCGGCCTCCGGTTCGTCGGCCACCAGCGACACGTTGCTCGCGGCCAGCGCCACCGCCCCGGAACGTTCGCCGACGCCTGCCGCGGGCGCCCCGAGCACCCGCAAGTCCAGGCGGCTGACCAGCGCCCCGTCGACGAGCTCGCCGCGCAGGTCCTCGATCGCGAAGGTCAGCTCCACGGTCAATCCGGTTTCTTCGCCGGCGACGACGGCCGTCACCGGCAACGCGGCGGTCATTCGGTGCAGCGTCGACGGCACCTCGAGCGTCAGCTCGTGGTTGCGGACGGCGCCGTTGACGGCCTCCGCGAGCGCCCGGCGGATCTGCGCCGCGGAACGGACATCATGTTTATCGGCCAGCGCCATGTAATCGCCCATGTCGACGAACATCACTCGCAGTTGCGAGCGGCGCTGGTAGTCCCAGACCTCGGCGTGCCGGAAGCCCGCGCTGGTGGCCAGGCGAGCCTGGGTGCGATAGACGGCGTCGGGAGGGCCGAGCAGCACGAAGAACAGGCCGCGGCTGGTCGCCCAACCGGGCGTGCCCCGCTGGCGGTCGCTGAACTCCTTGTCGGCGAACAGCAGCCGCGAGTAGAACAGCTCGCGGAACTCGTTGCGCTCGGTCTCGGGGCGCGGGTCGCGCCGCGCCCAGAACCACTCGAGGAAGCGCTCGTACTGGAGCGGCTCCAGCCGGCGGGCGATCGCCGCCTCCTCGGCGGTGAGCAAGAGGTTGACGGGCGCGTCGATCCAGCCGACGAAGCTGGCCGGCTCCCCGACCTGTTGCCGCTCCGACTGCGAGGCGGCGGTCGGAGCGACGAGCATTGTCGCGATGAGGGTGGCCGCGAGCAGCGCCGCGGCTCCTGGGCTGTTGCGGAAATGAGCTCCTTGTTGGCGGCCGATCACGATGCCCTCCCAGTCACTCCGTGGTCGTTCGAAAAGAACGAGCGGTCGTTCGAAAGAACAGTCGGTGACACGGGGAAGCAAGGCGCGTGCCATGCGGCGAAGGGCGAGACCATCGGCATGGTGCGCCTATACAGATGGCGCGGATCGAGGGGCCCGTCGCGAAGGCGGTGGGAAACGGGACGCGGCTGCGTCGATTGCAGCGGCGCCGGTCAGTCTTGCAGGGAGCGCGGCGCCTGGCAGGCCGTGGCGGGGTGTGTTGCGTCTGAGCGGCCTGATGGGTCTGCTTGCGACAGTCGGAGGCCGGGGCTCAGGCGCTGGCGTGGTTGTACTCTTTGAGCCGGTTGTAGATCGTGCGGATGCTGACGCCGAGGATCTCGGCGGCCCTCTCCTTGTCGCCGGCGCAGTGGTCGAGCGTCGAGAGGATCATGCGGCGCTCGGCCTCGGCGAGGCTGGCGCCCAGCCGCACGTGAACGGTATTGCCGGTGCCGATCTGGATGTCCTTGTCGCCGGTGATCTCCGGCGCCAGGCAGTCGGGCTCGATGACCTCGTCGGAGAGGATGTGGGCGCTGTGGACGGCGTTCTTCAGCTCGCGAACGTTGCCCGGCCAGGGATAGTCGCCGAGCAACTTGAGCGCCCTGGGGCTCAGGTGCTTGCTGTCGTCGCTCTTGCGGTTGAGCTCGTCGAGGAAGTAGTGGGCGAGCAGCTCGATGTCTTCCGGCCGGTTGCGCAGCGGCGGCATCTCGATCTCGAACACCTTGAGCCGGTAGGACAGGTCCTCGCGGAGCTTGCCCTCGGCGATCGCCTCCTCGGGGTTCTTGTTGGTGGCGGCGATCACCCGGACGTCGACCTCGACGACCTCCTCGCCGCCCAGGCGGGTGATCTCGCCGGTCTCCAGGACGCGCAGCAGCTTGACCTGCAGCTCGGGCGGCGTCTCGGTGATCTCGTCGAGCAGAAGCGTGCCCTTCGTGGACCGCTCGAAGTACCCCCGGTGGCGGCGATCGGCCCCCGTGAAGGCGCCGCGCTCGTGGCCGAACAGCTCGCTCTCCATCAGGTTCTCGGGGACGGCGCCGCAGTTGAGGGCGTGGAAGGGGCCCTTCTTGCGCCGGCTCAGCTCGTGGATCGTCTGCGCCGCCAGCTCCTTGCCGGTGCCGCTCTCGCCGCTGATCAGGACGCTGGCGTCGGTCGGCGCCACCCGCGAGATGCGGTTGTAGACGACTTGCATCGCCTTCGAGCGGCCGACGATGCGGCCGAAGCGTCCCAGCTCGCGGAGCTGCCCGCGCAGGCCCTCGAGCTCCTCGCGCAGCTCGCGGGCACGCGCCACCCGGGCGAGCACGGCGCGCAGGTGCTCGACGTCGACGGGCTTGATCAGGTAGTCGGTGAGCCCCTTGCGCAGCCCCTCGATGGCGGTCTCCAGGGTGGCGTTGCCGGTGATCAGCACCACCTCGGCGTGAGGGGCGTCGGCCTCGACGCTCTCCAGCAGGTCGAGGCCTGTGCCGTCGGGGAGGATCAGGTCGAGGAGAATGATGTCCGGCGGCCGCTGCTCGAGGCTGGCTCGGGCGTCTTCGAGGCTGCCGGCGACGTCGGCCGAAAAGCCTTCGTCTTCGACCAGGTCGCGCATCAAGGATTGGGCGGTCTTGTCGTCGTCGACCAACAGAGCGTGAGGCATGCAGCGGCCCTTCGTGTGGCAGGAGTGGCCAGCCGGCGACGGCTTCGGGCCGGGGATGGATCGCCGGCGAGGAGTAGTGAGCGGTCGACCGTGTATCGGGGCCGCTCATGTTTGTTTGATTGTACATTTCGGGCCGGGTCGCATCCAAGGCAGGCACCCCGACGCGCCCGTTCGCATCCAAAGGCAGGCACCCCGACGGCCCGCTTTTTCCGCCGCTGCTGCAGGGCCGTGGCACACGCTTTGCATTCGTTCGGGGACGACGACCGAGGCGCGGCGGGGTGTCCTACCGGGCGTTTCTCCCGCCCGAGCTGTCGGTCGTTCTGGAACACAACGATCCCCTCGAGCAGGGCCGTGGTGGGCGCGATGAGGCCGGGGCGCAGGAGCGCGCCCCGGACCCATCCCGCCCGCCCCAGGCTGCTGATCAGCGAAGGAAGGAAAGCCAGATGAAGATCCGCCGAATTCTGTTCATCGCACCGCTCGCCGTGACCGCCGGTCTC
>DASWHK010000176.1:0-16775 GCA_036398215.1 Acidobacteriota bacterium
GTCCAGGTCCGAGCAGTTGGGCGGACCGCCGACCGCGCCGAAGTTGATGTGGTTGGCGCCGAAGGTGAGGTCGTTCTCCGGAGTGCGGGCGCGGGTCTTGACCAGCGACGGCGCCCGGGCGACGGCCGCCTCCACGAGGGCCCGGTCGAAGCGGACGCGCGGACCGCCCGGTTCCACCTCGGCGCCTGCCCGGCGCAGGATCTCGCGCGCCTCGGGCAGCAGGAAGTTGTGGCCGATCTCCTCCAGCACCTGCAGCGACGCCTCATGGATCGCCTCGAGCTGGTCGGCGGAGAGGATCTCCATCGGCGGATAGGGATTGGTGAGAGGCCGGCGCGGCAGCTGCACGAAGGCCGCCTTGTGGCGGCCGCGCGCCCGGCTGCTGCGTCTGCCGCCCTGGCGAATGTCGTTCATGGCGGCACTCTAGGACGAATCGACATTCAGCGCATCCAGATCATGGCACTTGCGAGATGAAGGGCGGCGAGGAAGTAGATGGCGCGACGATCATATCGCGTGGCGAGCCTGCGGAAATGCTTGAGCTTGTTGAAGAAGCGTTCGATCCGGTTGCGCAGCTTGTAGGCGACGGCGTCATGGGGGATGAGGATTTTTCGGGTGCGGTTGGACGGGATGACGGCCTGTGCGCCGTTGTCGGCGATCAGTTCGCGCAAGGCATTGCTGTCGTAGGCTTTATCGGCGATGACGCCGCCGGGGCAGAGGCCGGCCAGCAGCTCGGAGGCGGTGGTGATGTCGCCGGCCTGGCCGCCGGTGAGGATGAAGCGCAAGGGGCGGCCGAGCCCGTCGGTGAGGGCGTGGATCTTGGTGGTCAGTCCTCCTCGCGAACGCCCCAGAGCCTGATCTTTGGCCCCCCTTTTCCGCTCGCGGCCTGCTGGTGGACGCGAACCAGAGTGGTATCGAGCATCAGATACTGGTTGTCGGGATCGCCGGTCAGCGAGGCGAAGACCTTCTCCCACACGCCGGCCTTGGCCCAGCGTGTGAACCGCTTGTGGACGCTCTTCCATTTGCCATACCGCTCCGGCAGGTCCTGCCACCGCGCGCCCGACCGCAGAACCCAGAGAACAGCGTTGACGAACAGGCGGTTATCGGCACCGCTGCGTCCCGGATCGCCGGCCTTGCCGGGGAGCAAATCGGCAATCCGACGCCACTGCGCTTCTGATAACTCGTATCGTTTGACCATTACTGGACCTCCAGATCGAAGAATCTGGAGGTCCATGAATCACACATTTGGCGCCGTGTGAATCATGAATGTCGATTGGACCTAGAGTGCCGCCATGAACGACATTCGCCAGGGCGGCAGACGCAGCAGCCGTGTGCGCGGCCGCCACAAGGCGGCCTTCGTGCAGCTGCCGCGGCGGCCGCTCACCAATCCCTATCCGCCGATGGAGATCCTCTCCGCCGACCAGCTCGAGGCGATCCATGAGGCGTCGCTGCAGGTGCTGGAGGAGATCGGCCTCAACTTCCTGCTGCCCGAGGCGCGCGAGATCCTGCGCCGGGCAGGCGCCGAGGTGGAACCGGGCGGTCCGCGCGTCCGCTTCGACCGGGCCCTCGTGGAGGAGGCCGTCGCCCGGGCGCCGTCGCTGGTCAAGACCCGCGCCCGCACTCCGGAGAACGACCTCACCTTCGGCGCCAACCACATCAACTTCGGTGCGGTCGGCGGTCCGCCCAACTGCTCGGACCTGGACCGCGGCCGGCGGCCGGGGACGCTTGCGGACCTCGGCAATTTCCTCCGCCTGTCGCAGAGCCTCAACATCTGCCACCTGGCGGCGAGCGGCGCCGTGGAGCCCCTCGACATTCCGCCCAACGTCCGTCACCTCGAGGTCGCCCTCGCGGCCATCCGCTTGTCCGACAAGCTCCGCTTCGGCTACGGCCTGGGCCGGGTGCGCTCGCGCGACCATCTCGAGATGGGGCGGATCTCGCTCGGCCTCGGCTGGGAAGAGTTTACCGAGCGGCCGAGTCTTTACACCGTCATCAACGCCAACTCGCCGCTGCAGTACGACATCCCCATGCTGGAGGGCATGATCGAGATGGCGCGCGCGAAACAGCTGCTGGTCATCACGCCCTTCACCCTCGCGGGCGCCATGGCGCCGGTTACCGTGCCGGGCGCCCTGGTCCAGCAGAACGCCGAGGCGCTCGCCGGCATCGCCTTCGCCGAGATCGTCACGCCCGGCACGCCGGTCGTCTACGGCGGCTTCACCTCGAACGTCGACATGAAGACCGGGGCGCCCGCCTTCGGCACGCCGGAATACGCGCAAGCCACCCTGATCGGCGCCCAGCTCGCGCGCCGCTATCGCCTGCCATTCCGGGCCTCCAACGTGAACGCCTCCAACGCCCCCGACGGCCAGTCGGTCTACGAATCCGAGATGTCGATCTGGGCCTGCGTCTTGGGCCACACCAACTTCGTCCTGCACGGCCTCGGCTGGCTCGAAGGCGGGCTCTCAGCCTCGTTCGAGAAGTTCATTCTGGATGCCGAGATGCTGCAGATGATGGCGGCGTTCCTGCACCCGCCCGAGATCGACGCGGGGAGCCTTGCGCTCGAGGCGATCCGCGACGTCGGCCCCGGCGGGCATTTCTTCTCGACACCGCACACGCTGGCGCGCTATGAGCGCGCTTTCTACGCGCCGCTCTTGTCCGACTGGCGCAACTTCGAGACCTGGTCGGAGGACGGCGCCGTCGACGCGACGCAAAGGGCCAACCGGATCTGGAAGCAGGTCCTGGCGGAGTACGAACCGCCGCCGCTCGACCCCGCCATCGACGAGGAGCTGCAGGCTTTCGTCGCCCGGCGCACGGCAGAGGGCGGGGCGACCATGGACTAGGCCAGGCACCAGGGAAATTGAGAGCCACGGCCTACGGGAGGAAACGGGACGCATGAGCAAGAGCTACGACGCCATCATCATCGGGGCCGGGATCATCGGCGGCTGCACCGCGCTGGAGCTCTCCAAGCGCGGCTGGCGCACCCTCAATGTGGACAAGCTGCCGGCCGCCGGCTACGGCTCGACCGGCGCGTCGTGCGCCATCATCCGCACCCATTACTCGACCCTCGACGGCGCGGCGCTGGCCTACGAGGGCTACTTCTACTGGAAGGACTGGCCCGGCTACATCGGCGTCGCGGACGAAAGCGGCCTCGCGGCGTTCCACGACACCGGCGCCCTGGTGATGAAGACCGAAGGCAACAACCAGCTGCGCACGATCTGCGCCAACATGGACAGGCTCGGCATTCCCTACGAGCACTGGGACAAGGCGCGGATTCTGGCGAGGTTCCCGCACTTCGACCTCGGCCGCTTCGGCCCGGCCAAGCGGCGCGACGACCCCGCCTTCGGCCAAGCGGACGGCGAGCTGGAGGGCGGCGTCTTCTTCCCCTGCGCCGGCTACGTGAGCGACCCGCAGCTCGCGGCCCACAACGTCGCGCGCGCCGCCGAGGCCGCCGGGGCGAGCTTCCGGTACAACAGCGAGGTGGTGGAGATCCGCCGGCAGGGCGGCCGCGTCGCCGGGGTGCGGCTCGCCGACGGCACCACGGTCGAGGCGCCCGTGGTGGTCAACGTCGCCGGCCCGCACTCCTTCAAGATCAACCGCCTGGCCGGCGTCGAGGCCGGCATGAACATCAAGACCAAGGCCCTGCGCCAGGAGGTGGCGCACGTGCCGGCGCCGCCCGGCTTCGACATCGAGCGCGACGGCATGGTGACCTCGGACGGCGACATCGCCTGCTACACCCGGCCCGAGATCGGCAACCACATGCTGATCGGCAGCGAGGACCCGGAATGCGAGGAGCGGGTCTGGGTCGACCCGGACGACTACGACCGGAACTTCACCGACCAGTGGACCGAGATGGTCTACCGCACCGGGCAGCGGATCCCCACCCTCGGGATCCCCACCAAGATGCGTGGCGTCGTCGATCTCTACGACGTCTCAGACGACTGGATCCCGATCTACGACAAGTCGGACCTGCCCGGCTTCTACATGGCCGTCGGCACCAGCGGCAACCAGTTCAAGAACGCGCCCGTGGCCGGCGTGCTGATGGCCGAGCTGATCGCCGCCTGCGAGGGCGGCCGGGACCACGACGCCGATCCGCTCCGGGTCCACATGACGCACACGGGCCGCGACCTCGACGTCGGCTTCTATTCCCGCCGGCGCGAGATCAACGCGGACTCGAGCTTCTCGGTGCTGGGCTGACGCCGACCTCGGCGGGGGCGCCGCGGCATCGGGACGACCGAGATCAGGCCTTGGCCGTCCGCGGCGTTTACAGTAACAAAGCCGGACCGAATCAGAGGCGAATCGTGATGTCTGGCGAGATCACACCGGTCATTCTCTCCGGCGGCGGCGGGACGCGGCTGTGGCCGCTGTCGCGGGCGGCCTTTCCCAAACAGCTGTTGGCGCTCGGCGGCGGGCGGAGCCTGCTGCAGGAGACCCTGCTGCGGGTCGCCGCGCCGGACTTCGCGGCGCCGCTGATCATCTGCAATGACGAGTACCGCTTCCTGGTGGCGCAACAGTTGCAGGACCTGGGGGTCGAGGGACACTTGATCCTGGAGCCGGCCGGGCGCAACACCGCCCCGGCGGCGGCGGTGGCGGCGCTGCATATCGGGCGGGCGGACCCCGAGGCGCTGCTGCTGATCCTGCCGTCGGATCACACGATCGCCGACGTCGCGGGCTTTCAGGCCATGGTCGCCGCCGGCGCCAGGGCAGCGGCGGCCGGCTGGCTGGTCACCTTCGGCGTGACGCCCGACCGGGCGGAGACCGGCTACGGCTACGTGAAGCGATCCGAGCCGCTCGGCGAGGCCCCCGGCTGCTTCCGGGTCGAGCGCTTCGTCGAGAAGCCCGACGCCGAGACCGCCGCGGCCTATCTCGCCAGCGGGGACTTCGCCTGGAACAGCGGCATGTTCCTGGTCTCGGCGCGGGCGCTGCTGGAGGAGACGACGCGCCTCGAGCCGGCGATCGTGGCGGCGTGCGAGACGGCGCTCGCCGCCGCCCGACAGGACCTCGATTTCCTCCGGCTCGACGCCGAGGCCTTCGCCAAGAGCCCGTCGATCTCGCTCGACCATGCGGTGATGGAGAAGACCGCGCGGGCCGCCGTGGTGCCGGTCGACATCGGCTGGAGCGACGTGGGGTCGTGGGACGCGCTGTGGCGCATCAGCCGGACCGACGGCGACGGCAACACGCTGGTCGGCGACGTGGTGTCGCTCGACAGCCACGGCAGCTACCTGCACAGCGAGAAACACCTGCTCGCGGCGCTGGGCGTGAAGGATCTCGCGGTGGTGGCCACCACCGACGCGGTCATGGTCTGCCCGCGCGAGCGCGCCCAGGAGGTTCGCGATCTGGTCGCGCTGCTCGGCCGCGCCGAGCGGCCCGAGGCGGCGCATCACCGCCGCGTCTACCGGCCCTGGGGCTCCTACGAATCGATCGACATGGGCGACGGGTTCCAGGTGAAGCGGCTGATCCTGCTGCCCGGCGCCAGCATCTCGCTGCAGCGCCACCGTCACCGCTCGGAGCACTGGGTGGTGGTGCGCGGCACGGCGGAGGTGACGCGCGACGAGGACACCTTCCTGCTCCAGGCGAACGAGTCGAGCTATATCCCGGTCGGCGCCGTCCACCGCCTGCGCAATCCCGGCGAAGAGGCGCTCCACATCATCGAGGTGCAGTGCGGCGATTATCTCGGCGAGGACGACATCGAGCGCTTCGAGGACATCTACGGCCGCGCCTAGCGCTGCGCCCGCCAACGCGGCGAGGGCGTATCGCCGGTCGGGGCGTCACGCCGAGTCGAGGTGATCGTCCCAGAGATCCAGGTAGACGCTGTCGCGGGGCGCCGCCTGCTCGCCCCACAGCTCGCGCGCCGCAAAACGCACGCTGTAGACGTGCTGCGGCCTTTCGCCCTCGCCGTGGGCGTTGGTGTCGGGGAACACGAAGACGCCGTGGTCGCGGTCGATGACGCCGTGCTTGCCGCGGGCATAGCGGGGCAGGCGGGTGTGGCCGGCCGGGTTGATGTTGCGCGCGACGACGGCATCGCCGGGCCGGAAGCGCGGAGGCGCCCCGCCCTCCCGCCGTGCCGTGTCCTCGCGGCCCGCCACCCGGGCGACGTCCGCGATGCGGATCTTGGGCTCGCGCTTCGCCTCGCCGGCGTCCGGGCGGCCGCTCGCCAGCTCGGTCTCGCTGATCAGGCCGGCCTCGCGGAACAGCCGCACGAAGGTCATCAGCCACTGCTCGTAATAGGGCTTCGTCAGGTAGTCAGCCGGCCTGATCGTTTCCCTGAGGTAGCGGAAGCGGTCGACGCTCCACCTGCCCCAGGGTCCCATGGCGTCGCCGAGCGCGATCACGCGGCCCTCCCAGGGGGCGTGGAACACGGGCTCGTCCGGCTCGACTTCGATCGGGCCGAGGCCGTGCATGCCGCCCATGTCGTGGACGCCGTTCACGCCGGGCTTCCCGCTGCGGCGTCCGGCGGCCGCGCCAGGCCGGTGCCGATCATGGAATCCCGCGTCACCAGGGCCGCCAGCGCGTCTTCGCCCAGTCCCTCGCTGCCGGGCGGGCGCTCAGGCACCACGAGGTAGCGCAGCTCGGCAGTGCTGTCCCAGACGCGGATTTCCACGTCCTCGGGCAGCTCGACGCCGAATTCCCGCAGGACGCCGCGCGGGTCGATGACGGCGCGCGAGCGGTAGGGCGCCGACTTGTACCAGGTGGGCGGCAGGCCAAGCACCGACCAGGGATAGCAGGAGCAGAGCGTGCAGACGACGAGGTTATGGACTTGCGCCGTGTTCTCCACGGCGACCAGGTTGGCGCTGCGCCAGCCGGTGATGCCGAGGTCCGTCAGCGCGCGCTTGGCGTCGCTCAGGAGCGTGCGCTTGAAGTCCGGGTCGACCCAGGCGCGGGCCACCACCCGCGCGCCGACGTGGGGGCCGATCTTGGTCTCGTAGGTCTCGACCAGGGCGTCGAGGGCGGCCGGATCGACGTAGCCCTTCTCGACCAGCAGCGATTCCAGGGCCTTCACCCGGAGCGCCGGGTCGGACGGCAGGTCGTGGCGGTGGTCGTCGTTCATCGGGGTGTCCGGGTTTCCCGGAGTATAGAGGCCGCCCGGGGCCTTGTCATGGCTCGCCGCCTTTCAGGGTCCGGCGGGGCCGAGATAGTTGGGCAGGATCTCCTCGACCGCGGCCGGGGCGAGGCCGAGCTCGGCGAAGCCGGGCAGCGCCGGGTCCGCCACGTTGTCCTTGCGCATGAGCGCGATCTGGTCGCGGGTGATCGGCGGGCTCGGGAGCAGGCTGAGCAGGATCGCCTGGGCCTCCCAAAGGGCGAAGGGCAGGGGCAGCAGCGGCCGCCTGATCCCGATCTGCCGCATCAGAAGCTCGATCAGCTCGCGGTAGCTGTAGCCGTGCGGGCCGCCGAGTTCGTAGATCCGGCCCTGTGCCTCCGGCTGCGAAAGGGCGCGGTGGACGGCGTCGGCCACGTCGGCGACGTAGACCGGCTGCAGGCGGGTACGGCCGTCGCCGAACAGGGGGAAGACGGGCAGCAGGCGGGCGATCGGCGCCAGGCTCGCGAAGAACGAGTCGCCGGGACCGAACAGGACGCTGGGCCGCAGGATCGTGGCCCGGGAAAAGGCTTCGAGAACCGCGATCTCGCCGGCGGCGCGGGCCCGGACGTAGCTCGATCCGGAGGCGAGATCGGCGCCGATCCCCGAGATGTGCACCAGGGCTCCGGCGCCGCGGGCGGCCGCCGCGGCCACCGTCCTGGCGCCCTCGACGTGGATGGCCTGGAAGGTCTCGCCGCGGCTTTCCTGGTAGAGCGCAACGGCGTTGACCACCCAATCGGCGTCCGCCACCGCCCGGGCGACGGTCTCGGCGTCGCGCACGTCGGCCGCGACCGCCGCCGCGCCGGCCGGCGGGGCGCCGGCCTCAGGATGGCGCACCGCAATGCGCACCTTGGCGCCCGTCGCGGCGAGGCGCGCAACCACCGCCCGCCCGAGGAAACCGGTTCCGCCGAACACGGTGGCGCGTTTCTGCTGTGCGGTGGCCTGCATGAGCTAGGGTCTCGTTCGCGCGCCACCATTGCAACGCCGAGCCGTCGGACGGTCAAGGCGGCCGTGGCCGGCGAGGCTTAGAACGGCGGTCGGCGACCGGGGCAGGGGCCGTGGCCTGCGGGGGGCGGAAGGGCGCGCGGAGGACCGTCGCCCGCGCCGCGGCGATGCGGGTCGAGAAAGCTGAGGGCCTCCCGAGGTCGCCGCCTGCGGCAGCGGCTTTTCTATTGCCGCTTCGTCGAAGGTTTGAAAACATGAGGGCAACAACCACAGGAAAGCCGCCCGACCATCCGGGCAGGGTCCGTTTCGCAGGGAGGCTCTCATGACGGACAAGACCCCCGCGCCGCCGCGGTGCGCTGTTCTCATCGGCCCTTATCTCAGCGGCAAGACGACGCTTCTCGAGGCGCTGCTGTTCTCGGCCGGGGCGATCCATCGCAAAGGCAGCGTCACCGAGGGCAACACGGTGGGCGATTCCTCGCCGGAGGCGCGGGCGCGGCAGATGAGCGTGGAGCCCAATTTCGCGCACTGCGAATACCTGGGCGAAAGCTGGTCGTTCATCGATTGTCCGGGTTCGGTCGAACTCAGCCAGGAGTCCCGCAACGCCCTCATGGCGGCGGACGTCGCGGTCCTGGTGACGGAGCCGGAGCCCGAGCGGGCGCTGACGCTGGCGCCGATCTTTCACTTCCTCAACGATTACCAGATCCCGCACCTGCTGTTCGTCAACAAGATCGAAAAAGCCAACGTGCACGTCCAGGAACTGCTGCACAGCCTGCAGGCGGTCTCCGAGAAGCCGTTGGTGCTGCGCCAGGTGCCGATCCGCGACGGCGACGACATCACCGGTTTTGTCGATCTCGCGAGCGAGCGGGCGTGGCGCTACAACAAGGACCAGCCCTCCGAGCGCATCGACATGCCGGATGCCATCAAGGACCGCGAGGGCGAAGCACGCCAGCAGATGCTCGAATTCCTGGCGGACTACGACGACGCGTTGCTCGAGCAACTGCTCGAAGACCAGATCCCGGAACCGGCGGAGATTTACGCCCAACTGGTCAAGGATCTGCAGGCCGAGTTGATCGTTCCGGTCCTCCTCGGCTCGGCCGATAACGGCTATGGCATTCGGCGCCTGTGGAAGGCCCTGCGCCATGAGGTAGCGGGACCCTCGGAAACGGCGGCGCGCCAGAAGATTCCCGACGGCGAGGGCTTCACGGCGTCGGTCATCAAGACGCTGCACGCGGCCCATACCGGCAAGCTGTCGGTGGCCCGGGTGTGGCGCGGCGGCATCAAGGAAGGCACGACGCTTGGCGGCGAGCGCCCCTCGGCGCTCTACGCCATGATGGGCGGCGAGGCGCAGAAGATCAGCTCGGCGAGCGCCGGCGATCTGGTGGCGTTCGGGCGTCTGGAGCGGGTTTCGACCGGCGATCTGCTGACCGAGGCGGGCGGGCGGAGCGATGCGGGCATCGTTTGGCCGGCGGTCAAATCACCGGTCTTCGCCCTCGGGGTCGCGCCGGTCAATCGCCAGGACGAAGTGAAGCTGAGCTCGGCGGTCCAGCGGCTGATCGAGGAGGATCCGTCGCTGTCGGTGGAGCACAACCAGAGCACCCATCAGATGCTGCTGTGGGGACAGGGAGAGATCCACCTCAAGCTCGCCGTCGAGCGCATGAAGAGCAAATACAACGTCGACGTCGAGGTCAGCCGGCCGATGACCGCCTACAAGGAGACGATTCGCAAGGGGGTGCAGCAGCATGCCCGCTTCAAACGGCAAACCGGCGGTCACGGCCAGTTCGGCGACGTGCATGTCGAGATTAGGCCGCTGCCGCGCAGCGGCGGCTTCGAGTTCGTCGACAAGATCGTCGGCGGTTCGATCCCGCGCAATTACATCCCGGCAGTCGAGAAAGGGGTCAAGGACTACATGAGCGCCGGCCCGCTGGGATTCCCGGTGGTGGACATCCAGGTCACCCTCTTCGACGGGCAATACCACAACGTGGACAGCTCGGATCAGGCCTTCCAGACCGCCGGCCGCATGGCGATGAGCGAGGGCATGCCCAAGTGCGACCCGGTGCTGCTGGAGCCGATCTGCGAGGTGACCATTTCCGTGCCGCAGGACTTCACCAACAAGATCCATGGCCTGGTCAGCGGCCGACGCGGCCAGATCCTCGGGTTCGAGGCCAGGGAGGGGTGGAGCGGCTGGGACCAGCTGAAATGCTACATGCCGCAGGCCGAGCTGCATGACCTGGTGGTCGAGCTGCGCTCGCTGACCGTGGGCGTCGGCAGCTTCGACTGGAAATACGACCACCTCCAGGAGCTGACCGGCAAGCTGGCCGAAAAGGTGATCGCGGACCGCAAGGAAGCCGCCGCCGCCTAGCCACCGCCGGCCCGGGAGCCGCCGGCGCCCTCGCGACCAGGGTTGACGCGGGCTCGCGTTTCCTTGAATTGAAGTGTGCCGGCATGGGGTCTAAGTCTAGGCCATTGGATTGGCTGTCGAGAGAGTGCCATGCGGATCAAGATAAGACGCGGCTGGGAGCTGCCGGAGGCGGCGGCGACGCCGGAAGCGGTGTTTCGCGACCGGCGGCGGTTGATCAAGGCGGTCGCGGCGGGACCCATCCTGCTGACGGTGCCGGCCTTGCTCGCGGCCTGCGACGACGGCCAGGCCGGCGCCAGCACCGAAGGCGCCACCCAGCTTGCCGCCGCGGTCGAGGAAGACCCCTCGGCCGGGCTCTACCCGGCGCAGCGCAACCTGCGCTATCGCCTCGACCGCGACGTGACGCAGCAGGTCCTGGCGACGACCTACAACAACTACTACGAGTTCGGCTCCTCCAAGACCATCCATCAGAAGGCCCAGGCGCTGCCGATCAGGCCGTGGCAGATCGCGATCGAGGGCATGGTCGAGAAACCCCTTGTCATCGGAATCGACGATCTTCTCGCCAAGATGTCGCTCGAGGAGCGGCTCTACCGCCATCGCTGCGTCGAAGCCTGGTCCATGGCGGTGCCCTGGTCGGGGTTCCCGATGAAGGCGCTGGTCGACCTGGCCCGGCCGCTGGCCGCGGCCAGATACGTGAAGATGGTGAGCTTCATGAACCCGGAGGTGGCGACCGGCCAGAAGGCGAGCTGGTATCCTTGGCCCTATATCGAGGGGCTGACCATCGAGGAAGCCACCAACGAACTGGCGTTCATGGTGACGGGCCTCTACGGCAAGCCGGTGCCGAAGCAGAACGGCGCGCCGCTGAGGCTCGTGGTGCCCTGGAAGTACGGCTTCAAGTCGACCAAGGGCATCGTTCGCTTCGAGTTCACCGACCAGCGGCCGAAGAGCTTTTGGGAGGTGATCCAGGGCCAGGAATACGGGTTCTGGGCCAACGTAAATCCCGAGGTGCCGCACCCGCGCTGGAGCCAGGCGACCGAGCGGGTACTGGGCGAGGACCAGCGGGTGCCGACCCAGCTCTACAACGGCTACGGCGAGTTCGTGGCCGGCCTCTACCAGGGGCTCGAAGGCGAACGCCTGTTCATGTAGCCGGCCCGCCCGCGGCCGTCTCTTCAACGCCACCGCCGGCGCCATCAAGACGCTTCCAACGGCGCGGGCGGGGTTTATTATGGCGAGGCAGGACTATCCTTGCAGAGCATCGAAGGGATCGAAACGTGAGTGTGTCTGTCGAAAAGCAGGCAATCCTCCTGAGCCTCGAGCCGTTGTTCAGGGAGGCCGAGGAAAAGGAGCTCTGGTTCTTCCACGAGTCCAACGAGGCCGGGGAAATCTGGTGCTCGCCGGAATATCTGCGGCTCAAGCAGTCCCAGGGCGAATTCGTCTGGGCGCCCGAGCATTGGGAGCTGCGCAGCCCGCTCGGCTATCTCAGGACCCTGCGCACGCAGGCCGAGGGCATCGTCAAGGAATTCAACAGCTTGGCGTCCCGGTTGGGCCATGACAAGGGCCTGAAGCTGAGCGAGGTGACCGGGTCCCCGAAAGCGAGGGCGAGCGGCTGAGCGTCGGCGCCGAGATGGACGTGCACGGCTTCACGGCGAGCTTGGCGGCGCCGGCGCCGCCGGCGGGGCTGAGCCGGGCGCTCGAAGCGCTGTGGTACGAGGCGAACGGCGATTGGGACAGGGCGCACCAGCTGGCCCAGCGGGAGAAGAGTGCCGCCGGGGCCTGGGTGCACGCCTATCTCCACCGCGTCGAAGGCGACTCTGACAATGCCGCTTACTGGTATCGCCGCGCTCAGCGTCCCGTCGCCGACGGACCGGTCCGCGAGGAGTGGGCTGCGATCGTGAAGGCGCTTCTGGCCGGGCCCGCGGGCGGTTGAGCATGCGCCGCGGCCACGCGACCGCCCCGCGCCGGTGCGCGGCGCGCCGGATCACCGAGATTGCCGGCGACCTGTTCGACGTCGAGACCTTCCAGGTTCCGTCGGTCGCTGCCGGAACGTACCAGGACCCGCACCTCCCGGCCCGAGGCGAGCAGTCGCCGCACCACCGCAGAGCCGACGAACCCGGCCGCGCCCGTCGCCAGCATGACCATTGCTCCACCCCCGTATTGCGTGCCGGCGCCCGCTAAGGCGTACCTATCGGCGCCCGCCCGCGCGGACGGCGTCAGGACATCGCCTGGTCGACCACCGCGGCGAGGCGCGCGTCCAACGCTTGCGGAGCGGCGAGATCGATGCAGTAGAGGCGGCAATACCAGTCCACGAAGCGTTTGTAACGCGCCAGCCGCTGATCCGGGCGCGAAGCCCCCACCGCCTCCCAGGCGAGGTCGAGCAGGGCGAGATCGCCGTGAAGGGTGACAGCGTCATACTCGGTCCACCCGAACGTGACGACCGGCTTGTTGTGCAGGATCGCCTCGAAGCCGACGCCGCTGTTGATGACGTAAACCGCCTCGCTGTGGCTTATGAGGTCGTGGACACTGGCCGTCGACCAGTAGGCGTCGAGGCGCTCGGTCGTGGCCGCTTGCGATCTGGCGCTCGACGGGTTGGTCGGATGCGCCTTGAACACGACGGGCACCCCCCGATCCCGGGCCCAGCGCGCCACGCCGGCGACGACATCCTCCGGGTCGTGGGGCGAAAAGAAGCGGATCGCCTGGTCGTTCGCCCGCTGGCACGGGAAGAAGATGTAGGGGCCCGCGGGAATCTCGCCGCGGGCGACGAGTTCCTCCCGCGCCATGCTGGGACGTTGGGCGTACTTGCTCTCGTTGCGCCGGACCACCTGCTCCACATAGCGCTCGAAGGTGCCGCTCTCGGGGTCACCCGCGCGGTCATCGCAAGGGTAAGCCGCGCTCGCGGCGCTCCAGCCGAGGGGATCGACGGAGAACAGCCAGGGAAAGACCGTTTGCATGTAGAAGTAGACGCGGCAGTCGAGACGGCCGAAGTGGAACCGTTGCTTGTGTGGGATGAAGACCAGATCGGCCTCGAGGCCTGAAACGAACTCGGTGGTGACCCGCCAAAGCGGTTGCGTGATCAGCTCAGCCTCGCGCCCATGCCGCCGGAACGCGTCCACGAGGACCTCGGCAAGGGTCCGCCAGCTAGCGCGGAGTGCCATGTCCTCTGCGCTCCGCCGCCTCAGCCGGTCTGGCAGCCCGCGCAGCCCGCCCGGGTTCTTGAACGGCAGATCGAGGCGCGGCAGCACCACGACGACCTTTGAGCCGGCCGGCGACCTGAGTGGCGTGGCCACCGCCACGCGCCCTATCTTTGGAAGGTAAGCGGCACGCTCCGCAAGATACGTTTCGTCACGCTGTTTGCGCCAACCTTTTCCAGCCCACAGCAACGAACGCTTATCAAAGGTCCAGTCGGCGATTTCACGAGGCAGATGGCACAGTCGGAGATTCGTTGCGGACGCGCGAGCGGCGCGATAGGCGTCATAGATCACGCACTGATCGATATACCAGCGGGCGCTATGCGTCACGAGCGCGGATGCCAGGCGCGTGGCGACGTCCTTCAGATAGATCAAGCTGGCTGGAGTGGGGTTCGCATAGAAGACGCTCGCAAACACCCGTTCACGTTTCCTGCGGCTTCGGAACCGGGTATGGACCGCGCAGTCGTGACCCTCGGCGGCCGCCTTCACGTGTCGGAGGTCGCCGCGGACCAGGACGTCGACATCCAACAGCAGGACCCCCTGTCGCACGGCTCGCAGAAGCTGCAGCAGCCGCACGAAGCGAATGCTGGCGCAATAGCTCCGGGCGAACTCGGACGACGTCCCGGTGAAGTCGAAGGCCTCGGCGCTGTGCGTCAGCGTAGTCGCGGCAAGCACCCGAGCGATCCCTTCGAGCCGTGCTTCGGCGGTTGTGGTGGGGTTGACGAGATGGATGTGGAGCCTGGCCCCCGGCGTGTTGCGGTCCAGCGAATGCGCAAACGGCAAACCGTGCTCCAAAAGGTAGGTGCTGTCGCAGCCGATGAAGACCAGCAGGTCGTCCGAATCGGCCTCAGGCCAACGGCCTTCGACGCCGGGCAGATGGCGCAGCAGCGCCTCGAGGTCCGGGGCAGGGGACCGGCGCAGCAGGCGGCGCACGGACCCGACGGACGGCGAGTCGGTCGCGCTGGCCCCATGGCGTTGGGTCTCGACCGTCCCGCTCACAGCGCCTGATCGCTTGGTTGGAAAACCACGTCCGGCAGGGAATATCGGGGCTCGATCACGGCCCGGATCAGGGCTTCGGGATCGTCGCGCGGGCGCAGCGCGCGCAACTGGGCGCGATGACGCCGGTACTCCAGAGGCCGGTCGATCCAGGTCGCGAGGATCCGCCCGAGCTGTGCGGTCGACCGCATCTCGACGGCGATGCCGCGCGCCCGGAAATAGCGCAGGGTGCAGTGCTCCTGCGGCATGGCGCCGCCGATGCGGTTGAAGACGATGGGGCAGCCAAGGCGCAGCGCCTCCGCGCAGGTGGTCGTCCCCGGGCGCGTGACGACTGCCGAGGCGACCTGGAGCAGACGGTGCATGTCCTCGCTGAACGGCAGGATAGCCAAGGCGAGCGCGCGATGGCGCCGCCGCCAGGTTTCGAGACGCGCCCGCGCCGGCCCGGACTTCCCGCAAAGAGCGATCACCTGAAGTCGCTCCGCAGGCGCCAAGAGCTGACGGACCAGGGTGGCGTGGTTCTGCGCGCTCGCCCCGCCCGTCGCGAGGAGCACGGTGAAGCGGTCGGGCTCGAGTCCCAGCTCGTCCTTGAGATAGGACGCCCTTTCCAGCGCCTCCATCGGCGGCTGGTAGAAGGCCGGCATCAAAAGTTGACCCAGGCACCGCCCCTTGCGCGCGGGCAGGCCCAGATCCCGGGCGGCGCTGAGGGCCTCCTCGGTGCGCCCGAGGAAAAGATCGGCCTCGGGCGCGACCCAGTGCCGGCTGAAGCCGTAGCCGCCGCTGAATTCCCCGCAGTAGGTGACGCAGCGGACCGCTCGGCCGAGGCGCCGCTTGGCGTGCGCGAAGTGGCCCCGGTTGAGCATGCTGTGGACGCTCACGATGACGTCTGGGCGAAACTCGCGCAGCAACGCATCGTAGTACGCAGCGCCGACCCGCACCTCGGCCCCCTGCAGCGCTCCGAAGGCCTCGCCCAGGTTGTAGTAGAGGTGATGGAACCAGGGTGCGTGGCGCTGGATGGCGTTGTAGAACGCGACGCCGCGCGCGTTCCAGGGGCTCGCGTTCTCCAGGGCGTGTTCGATGCGCACCTCGACGGCCGAGCCGTAGAGGTGCGCGACCCACTGGCGGAAGGCCTCGGCCCGCGCGTCGTGCCCCCCACCGGTGCCGGAGGTGAGCGCCAGGACCCTGAGCGCGCGCCAGCCTTCCCGGCTCCGAAGTCCGACGCCGCGCGGGCTCACGGGCCGGTCTCCAGGTAAGGATTGAGCCGGGCATGGAAGAAGCGCAGCGTCTCCAACGTTCGCTCGGCTTGGCGCTCGCCGGCGCAGTGCTCGGCGGCGAAGCGGCGCGCCTGCCGGCCGAGGCGCCGACGCAGCTCCGGAAGGCGGTAGAGCGCGCCGAGCACCTCCGTGAACCGCTGGCCGTCGTCGCGGCCGACGAGGTAGCCCGTTTCTCCGTCGCGCATGCCCTCGCGCACACCGCGATAGTCGGTGGCGACCACCGGCAGGCCCAAGCTCTGGGCCTCGACCAGGAAGTTCGGCAGCGAATCCTCGATCGAGGCCGACACGGCCACGTCGGCCGCAGCGTACCAGGCATAGGGGTCGGCATGATACCCCATCAGGCGCACCCGTCCGGCGTCCAGCAGGTACCCGGCCTGTCGCGAGCAGCGGCGCCATTCCCGGCCGTCGCCGACCAGCCAGAGCTGACAGTCCCACTCGGGGTCGAGCGCGGAGAACAGCTCGATCAGATGGGCCTGGCGCTTGCCGCGCCGGAAGTTCGCGACATTGAGGAAGACCACGGTCGAGGACGGCACCGCCAGGCGCCGCCGCAGCTCGACCCGCGCGGCCGCACGGCGCTTGCCGTTCCAGGCGTGGGCCAGGCCGTTCGGCACCACGGCGATCTTGGCCGGGTCGAGGCCGCGGGCGATCAGTTCGTCGCGCCACCAGGCCGTATTGGTGAGCACGCCCGAGACCAGCCGGAACGACCAGAGATTGTGCGCCGGCAGCGCCTTGCCGGTGCGCACGGTGCCCACCACCGCGACGTCGGGATAGCGCAGCTGGACGAGACCGGCATAGGCGTTGGCCATGCGGCCCATGCACAGAACGATGTCCGGCGCCGTCTCCCGGATGGCGCGAAAGAGGCCAGGCGCCAGCCAGTTGAGCCCGGTATCGCGGGCCTGCAGGGCGCGATGCAACACGCTCTCCGGCACTTCGCCCGCCAGCGCGCCGCCCGGCCGGAAAGC
>DASWHK010000177.1:0-1535 GCA_036398215.1 Acidobacteriota bacterium
CTGGGCCGGCTGGTCGGTGATGGCCCCGCCGGCGGGCACCCGCCTGGGGCCGCTCTTGACGCCGGCGGGCCGCGCGGTCCTCCGCGCCGACGCTCGGTCGTGGCGTCTGGAACGCGAGGACGGGCGGGTGCTGCTGGAAAGCAACCTGAGTGGTCGTCTGTCGCACTTGTCGCTCGCAGGCGCGCTGCCGGAGGCTCTGCTGCCGGCGATCGGGCAGGGCGATGCCTGGATCGCGTTCCCGGGCCACGAGACCGCCGCCTGCGCCCTGGCCGGACGCCAGCTGCAGCGGCGCGACGGCCGCTTCGCGCTGCCCCGGAGCGACGCCCCGGTCCTACTTCAGGGATTGGCGAAGACGCCTTAGCCTAGCCGCGCCGCAAGCCCGAGCGGCTCATCCGCGCCAGGTCCTGGTCCCGCAGGTTGCGCAGGGTCTCGGCCGAGAGCCGGCTGGTTCCGGCGGCGGCGCCGCTACCCACCGGCACCGTCGGGACCTGCTCGTCGACCGGCTTGCTGGCGCGTCGGGTCATGCGGTAGACGGCGAACAGTCCGATCGCGGCGTGGACGCCTGCGAGGAACGCGAAGAAGGCGACCGGGCCCACGGCCCCCATGAGGGTGGCGGCGAGCGGCGGCCCGAGACAGGCGCCGATGCCGCCCGCCAGAACCAGGGTGGCGCCGGCGCGGACCATCTGGGTCGGCTTCAGGTAGTCGTTGGTGTGGGCGATGCAGAGCGAGTACATCGGCAGGGTCATGCAGCCGAGCAGGAAGGTGAGGCCGAGCAGCAGCGCGAACGAGGTGCCGCCGAAGATCGCCGCCAAGAGGGCGAAGATCGCCGCCAGCAGGGCGACGGCGGTGATCACCCGCCGCCGGTCGAAGCGGTCGGACAGCCGGCCGATCGGCCATTGCGCGACGATCCCGCCGGTCACCGCGACGCCCATCAGCAGCGAGATCTCGGCGACCGAGAGGCCGATGCGCTCGCCGTAGACCGCGCCCAGGGCGAACAGGGTGCCGTGGGCCATGCCGGTCGCCGAGGCGCCGAGGACGCCGAGCGGCGACAGGCGGTAGAGCTGGCGGATCGAGATCTTGGTGATGGTCTCGAAGGCCGGCGTCGGACCCGCAGTCAGGGAAATCGGCACGATGGCGAGCGAGATCATCACCGAGGCGAGCAGGAACAGGAACACCCCGGCCGGATCGGCCACGTTCAACAGCAGCTGGCCGAGCGCCAGGCCGGAGAACAGCACCACCATGTAGACCGACAGCAGCTGGCCGCGGCTCTCGTTGGTGGCGCGGTCGTTGAGCCAGCTCTCCGCCACGACATAGAGCCCGGCGTAGGCGAACCCGGTCACGAAGCGCATGGCGGCCCAGGTGAGCGGCTCGACGGCGGCGGCATGGACCAGGATCGCGACCGAGGCGAGCGAGGCGAGCGCGGAGAACACCCGCACGTGGCCGACGTTCAGGACGATCCGGGGCGTGAGCGTGGAGCCGGCGAGGAAGCCGACGTAGTAGCCCGTCATGACGAGGCCGGTGACCGTGGTCCCGAA
>DASWHK010000178.1:0-9906 GCA_036398215.1 Acidobacteriota bacterium
GCGCGTCCTCGAGCGCGTTCACGTAGATCGCGCCTTCCACGAAGGGCTGCAGCGCCCCCCAGCACTCTCGCCCCCAGCGGATCATCCGCTCGGAATCGGCCGGGTCGTCCGTTGCCGGATGCGGTCCACCCATGAAGTGATCGTAGCGATGCGGGAACGCCGTCTCCGTACCTCCGCGGCTGGCGGCACCGTGGAAGCGCATGAAATAGATGGATGACTGCGGCGTCGGGAGGCTCCGCCCATAGGCCACCAAGACATCGGCCGCGGGCGCCGTCAATTTCTTGATGGTGTGCGCTCGGTGGTAGTAGAGCCGTCCGGGCGGCCAGGCCTCATCAAAGAGCTTCTGCATTTCCACGTACGGGCGGGGCGCGATCAAGTCGGCCAGTGGCGATGACCACGTCCGCAGCGGCTCCAGGAGTCTTTCACCTTGGTCGAGCTGCCCGCAGTGGCACGCGGCGATGGCCACCGCCGGAGTGCCGTCCGGTGCCGCCAGCAGCAGGCCGACCGTGGTCACCTCGTCGGGGCAAGTCGAGGAGAACTCATCGAAGAACCGGATCGCCTCGTTGCTCATCGGATAGAGGACCATGCCCCCGAGCACCGGGCCGACCGGGTGCAGTTGGTATTCAAAGGAAGTGACGACTCCGAAGTTTGCCCCGGCGCCGCGAAGGGCCCAGAATAGGTCTTCGTTCTCGGTGGCACTTGCGGTCACGAGTCGTCCGTCCGCCGTTACGACTTCGACTGAAATCAGGTTGTCGCACGCCAGCCCATGCTTCCCCATGAGCCAGCCATAGCCGCCGCCCAAGGTCAGGCCTGCGATGCCCGTATCCGTGTTGACGCCGAGCGTAGTGGCCAACCCGAACTCCTGTGTCGCTCTGTCGAACTCGCCCAGCCTCACGCCGGCTTCGGCCCGCGCGGTCCGCCGCACGGGATCGACGCTGATCTCTCTCATCGGCGACAAGTCGATCATCAAGCCGCCGTCGCAGACTGACTTGCCCGCGTAGTTGTGCCCGCCTCCTCGGACCGAAACCAGCAGCTCGTTTTCACGAGCGAAGTCAACGCAGGCGATGACATCGTCCGCGCCGGTGCATCGGGCGATCAGGGCCGGGCGCTTGTCGACCATTCCGTTCCAGACCTTGCGGGCCGGGTCGTAGCCCGCATCGCTGGGATAGAGAAGCTGGCCGTGCATCCGCCCCGCGAACCGGTCCACCCGACTTCTCGCGACGCTCGTGTCTGCTCCGTTGATCGTAGCCATCCTCAGATCCGACACCCGCTACCTCCTTTCTTTCATGTGAGCCAGCCTGCTCGATCGAGGTTTGAGGCGGCCACCTTCGACGTCACTCGTTCGTAAAGGTCTCCTACCGGGGCCTCCCGACGGGAAACCGGCCGGCCGAATCGATGGGCTACCGGGACCCTCCGGGCGGAGCCAGCCGGGCGAGCTCCTGGAACCAATTGACCACTACTTCGAGCGTCGCCGGCGGCGCCTCGGCGCCCTCCTCGTCGCCCTCGACCCGGATGAACAGGGCGCGCTGGCCGTCGCGCGCCATCTCGTAGGTGCCGGCGTTCTGCGAGGCGGCGATGAAGGCGTTGGGGATCGCCACGCTGGGTGGGCTGAACGCGATGGGCTCTCGCGCCAACACGTCGACAACCATCAGGTCGTCATTGGTGTCGGACCGATAGAAGAGCCGATCGCCGTCCTTCGACCACGCCGGCTCGATGCCGCCGCCGCGCGAAACCTGGGTCACGCCGCCCCGGTTGGGGAACGACTGCACGTAGATCTCACGGACGCTGGTGGTCTCGGCGACGTACGCCACCCAGCGTCCGTCGGGCGAAAAGACGCCGGTCTGCTCGCGCTCTGGCGAAGCGAAGAGCATGCGCGGCGGGCCGCCCTCGGTCAGCGACAGCAGCGCGATGTCGTACTCGCCGGTGCTCAGCACGTCGTTGTTCGCATACAGGAGCCACTCGCCGTCGGGCGAGATCGAGCGGACGAGCTGGTTGCCCGGCACCACCAGAACGTCTTCGGGGGGGCTGCTGAGATCGGCGGCGCGCCGGTAGATGTCGGTGCCGGTGCCGACCGCCGCATCCCCGCCGGCGGCGGCATCCCCGGGTTGGGCGTTGCCGGCCGCGGCGTCAGCCGCTTGCGCGGCGGCGGCATCCCCGGATTGGGCGCCGCCGGCCGCGGTGTCAGCGGCTTGTGCGCCGCCGGACGCGCCCGCGGCGGGGAGCCCATCGCGTGCGCCGTCCCCGACCTTTTCGGCGGAGTAGTAGATCCACCGTCCATCGGGCGTCCAGGCGAACGACCTCGCGCCGCCGGCCGGCGTCAGCAACGACGAGATGCCCCGGTCGATATCCATGACCCAGATGTTGCGGTTCCCCTCGTCGTCGTCGAGACGGTAGGCGATGCGGGTCTCATCGGGCGACAGGCGCGGCGTCCAGATGTTGCCGGCGCGTGGCGTCGGGGGCAGCGGCGTAATCGCCCCGGAAAAATCCAGCCAGGCCATGATGGGCCTGACGCTGCTGGTGCCGCCCTTCAAGTAGAGCAACGTGCCGTCGTCCGCGAAGGCCACGTGGCTGACCACGCCTTGCAGCATCTGGACGCCGTTGATCACCGGCGCCGGCTGTCCGGTGATCTGCCGCCGGCCGGCGTCGAACGGCACCACCCAGAGCGAGCCGTCGAGCGAGTAGGCGATATGGCCGGTCGGCAGGTAGGTGGGCTGCAGGCCCGGCTCGAGCAGCTTCACGTGCTCGCCCGTCTCGAGGTCGAGGAGCCCAATGGCGGCGTTGGAGCTGCCGGAAAAGATGGTGAACAGCAGGGCGCGGCCGTCGGGCAGCAGCTGCGGCGAGAGGTGTGCGACCTCGGACTGCGCGGCGTCCGGTGTCGAAAGCGCCTCGGCAACGCCCCCGGCCGCCTGCACCTTGGCGATCCGGCCGGCTCCGTCGTTGAAGAAGATCGTGTCGTCGCGCCCCCAGGCGGCGCCCAGGTAGTTGCCCCCGGATAGTCGGGTCAGCGCCATCGGCTGGCCGCCGGCGGTCGAGACCTTCTTGAGCTCGCGCTCCTGGAAGAAGCCGATCCAGTCGCCGTCCGGCGAGAAGAACGGCTGATCGGCGCCCTGGGTGCCGGCGACCTCACGGGCTTCGAGCTGGTCGAAGCTGCGCAGGTACAGGCGCGCGCCCTCCAGCCCGGCGCCGACGTAGGCGAGCTGGCGGCCATCCGGGGAGACGGCGAACGGATGGAAGCCGCCGAACTCGACGCCCTCGGGAAGGCCGATGACGAAACGCTTGGTGTTGAGATCGGGAGGCTCGGCGCGGGTGGCGAGCCAGGTGATGCCGCTGGCGGCCGCGATCAGCGCAGCGACGATCGGCAGGGCGAGCAGCAACGGCAAGCCGCCGCGAAAGCGGCCCGCCGTGGCGGCGGCCTCCGCGACCAGCGGACCATCGACGCCGACCCCCGCCATACTCGCCCCCACCGGAATGGCGCGGCCGGCCTCCACCTCGATCGCCAGCGCCCGCAGGTCGACGAGCAGGTCCTGGGCGCCCTGGTAGCGCAGGTTGCGATCCTTGGCGAGGCATTTCTTGAGGATGCGCTGCAGCTCCGCCGGCAGCCGCGCGTCGATTTCGGCGAGCGACACCGGCTCGCTGCGGGCGATCGCGTGCAGCGTGTCGAGGACCGTCTCGCCGTCGAAGGCGCGCCGCCCCGAGGCCATCTCGTAGAGCACGCAGCCGAAAGAGAAGACGTCGGCGCGCTGATCGATCTGCTGGCCTGCGACCTGCTCGGGCGACATGTATCCGGCGGTCCCCATCACCTGACCGGCGAGCGTCCCGAGGACGGTCGGCGACGCGGACAGCTCGGGGTCGGCCGAGCCGCCGACCACCGACAGCTCGGTGAGCTTGGCGAGGCCGAAATCGAGGATCTTGGCGTGCCCTTGCCCGGTGATGAAGACGTTCGCCGGCTTGAGGTCGCGGTGCAGAATGCCAGCGGCGTGCGCCGCGGTGAGCCCCTCGCAGATCTCCACCGCGAAGTGCAGCGCCTTCTTGAGCGGCAAGCGGCCCCGATCGAGGAGCTCGCGGAGCGGCTCGCCCTCGAGGTACTCCTGCACCATGAAGTGGACGAGCTGCCCGTCGCCCGGGGCCGCGGGCGCTGCCAGGAGCTGTTCGTCGCCGTGATCGACCGAGTCGTTCGGGGCGCCAACCAGCGGCTCGTGGCCGATGTCGTGAACGACCGCGATGTGGGGGTGGTTGAGGGCGGCGGCCGCCCGCGCCTCCTGCTCGAAACGGGCCAGCCGTTCGGGCATGCCGGCGAACTGGGCCGGCAGCACCTTGATGGCCACCTTGCGACCGAGGCGAGTGTCCTCGCCGAGGTATACCTCGCCCATGCCGCCGGCGCCCAGGGACTCGAGGATCCGGTACGGCCCCAGCGACGTTCCGATCATGGCAGCGACTCGCGGTGGAGACCTGGGTTGGATTTCGGGGAGAGTCGCGGCGAAACGCCCGCTCGTCTCACGACATGTGCGACCGGGCCGTGTGGCGCGCCACCGACCGGCGCGGCACCCGCAAGCCCGGGGAACTGTAGCAGGATCCGGTTCCCGAGAGGCGGGTCAAGCGGCCCGCAGGCGAGGGCGGCGGCAGAGTCCGGAGCGCTTCCGGTTCAACATCCCTATTGTGCCGTCCGCGGGCGGCCGCTTTCATCCGGAAACTGAGCTCTTGGCAGAGTGGGCCATCTCGACAGATCGGTGGACGCCAGCCTTGCGGTGTACGAAGCTCAGGCGACCGGCGCATGCGCAAACGAATTTCTCAGGCGACAAACTGACCTCCAAGCAACCCGCTTCCCCGAGCCCCAGGCCACCCGAGCCCCCGAACCCCGGTGATGTACGCCATGTCGAAAGCCCTCGTTTCCCTCGCCGTCCTCCTGCTGGTCCCGATTGCCGCCCCGGCAAGTGCCCAGGAGCTGGTCCCCGGCACCCGCTACGATCCCGCCATCCCGACGCTCACCGAGGTCGTCGGCCACGACTTCGGCGAGGAGATCACGCCGCCCGAGGAGGTCATTCGCTACCTGGAGGCGCTGGCCGCGGCGGCGCCGGAGCGAACCCTTCTGTTCCAGTACGCGGAGAGCTGGGAGGGCCGCCCGCTGGTCATGCTGGTGGTCGGCTCGGCCGAGCGGATGGCGCGGCTCGACGCGGTCAAGGACGACCTGGCGCGGCTCGCCGACCCCCGCGGCCTCGGCGACGACGAGGCCGAGGCGCTGCTCGCCCGGCTGCCGGTGGTCACCGCGCTGATGCACGGCGTGCACGGCAACGAGATCAGCTCCAGCGGCGCCGCCATGGCCGAGGCCTACCACCTGCTGGCGGCGCAGGGGAGCCCGGCGGTCGACCTGATCCTGGCTGAGTCGCTGGTGATCATCGACCCGATCGAGAACCCCGACGGCCGCGCCCGCTTCGTCTTCCAGAACGCGATGGGCCGGGGGCGCTGGCCGAGCCCGAAAGGCTACTCCGCCGAGCACAACGAGCCCTGGCCCGGCGGTCGCGTGAACCACTACCTGTTCGACCTCAACCGCGACCTGTTCATCCAGAGCCAGCCGGAGACGCGCGGCAAGACCGCGGTGTTCCTCGAGTACTGGCCGCACATCGTCGCCGACCTGCACGAGATGGGAGGGAACTCTACCTACTTCTTCCCGCCCACGGCGCCGCCCTCCAACCCCTGGTACGGCGAGCGTCAGATCGCGCTGATGGACGTGTTCGGGCGCGCCAACGCGACGGCGTTCGACGGGCGCGGCTTCGCCTACTTCAACCGCGACGTCTACGACCTCTTCTACCCCGGCTACGTCGACATGTGGCCGATGAGCCACGGCGCCCTGGGGATGACCTACGAGCAGGCGTCGGCGCGCGGCCTCGTCCTCGAGCGCTCCGACGGCGACATGCTGACCTATGGCCAGGGCGTGCTGCAGCACTTCACCGCGGCGATCACAACCGCCGAGACCGCGGCGCGCAACCGCGAGAGGATCCTGCGCGACTACCTCGCCTTCCGGCGCGAGGGCATCGAGCTGGGCGGCGAGGGCGCCGCGGAGCTGGTGCTCCACTCCGCCCACGATCCCGGCCTGGCCGCACGCCTCGCCCGCATGCTGGCGCGCAACGGCATCGAGGTGCGGGAGGCCGACGGGCCGGTGACGATCGACGGCCGCACCCTGCCGGCGGCCGGCACCTTCATCGTGCCGATGGCGCAGCCGGCGCATCGCTTCGCCCACAACCTGCTCGATGCTCACGTGCCGATGCCCGAGGACTTCGTGCAACGGCAACTGGAGCTGCGCGCCGCCCGCGAGTCCGACGAGATCTACGACCTGACGGCCTGGAGCCAGACGCTGCTATGGGACGTCGAGCTGCTGGAAGCGGGGGCCGCTACGGGCGCCGCCGGCGAGCTGGTCGCCGCCGAGCCCGCCCCGAGCGGCGGCGATCCGACCCTGCCGCCCGCCCGAGTCGGCTACCTGCTCCCGTGGAGCACCGGCGCCGCGGCGACGGTGGTCGAGGCGCTCCGCGACGGCATCCGGGTCCGCTCGGGCGGCGCCGAGTTCACCCTCGGCGGCCGCGAGTACGGCGTCGGCACGGCGATCATCCGCACCGCCGAGAACGGCCCCGACCTCCGCGAGCGCCTCGCCGCCATCGCCGCGAGGCACGGCGCCGAGGTCGTGCCGATCGACGACTCCTACGTTCAGGAGGGAATGTCGCTGGGCAGCAACGAGGTCTCGGCGCTCCGTGAGCCGCGGGTGATCCTCGTCTACGACTCTCCCGGCAGCACGAACTCGGTCGGCTGGGCCCGCTACGTGCTCGAGCGCCGCTACGGCCAGCGGGTCACCGCCGTGCGCGCCGACAGCCTCGGGCAGGTCGAGCTCGGCGACTTCGACGTCATCGTCTTTCCGAGCGGCAACTACAGCAGCGCCGTCGCCGAGGGACTGCTCGACCGCATCCGCCAGTGGATGCGCGAGGGCGGCACCGTGGTGACGCTGGCCGAGTCGACGCGCTGGGCGGCGCGGGCCGGCCTGCTGGCGACCGCATCGGAGCGCCGCGGCGGCCGCGCCGAGGGCGACGATCCGCCGGACCCCGACACCCCCGAGCAACCGATCGACTACCTGGACGCGATCGTCCCGGCCGACGAGGGCCCGGAGTCGGTCCCCGGCGCCATCCTACGGGTCGTGCTCGACACCGACCACTGGCTCGCCGCCGGCACCGACGGCGAGATCGGCGCCCTGGTCGAGGGCTCACGGGTGTTCCGGCCGGTGACGCTGGACGACGGCACCAACGTCGGCCGCTACGGCGAGCTCGACGGCCTGGTGCTCAGCGGCATCGTCTGGGAAGAGGCGCAACCGCAGCTCGCCAGCAAGGCTTTCCTGATCCACCAGTCGCTGGGCCGCGGCCAGATCGTCGCCTTCGCCGAGGACCCCAACTACCGCGCCTACACCGAGGCCACCCAGCTGCTGTTCATGAACGCAGTCTTGCTCGGACCGGGGCGGTGACGAGCACCCTCAGCCCTGAGCCGCGGCGGACCGCGATGAGGAGAAGACGGACGTGAGATCTCGGCTGCTTGCGGTCGCCGGAAGCCTGCTGGCCGGCGGCCTGCTCGCCGTCGTGCAGACGGGGGCTGTCGCCGCCACCGGGGACGCACCCGCAGGCGCTCGGGAGCGGGCGCAGGAGGCGGCGCGGGCTCGCGAGCAGCGCAGCGCAGCGATCCATGAGCGCTATGTGTTCGCCGACATCCACGCCCATCCCTCTCGCTTCCACCGCGCCGGCGTCGAGCGCATCGGCGCCGATGAGATCGCCCGCTACGCGCGCGGCCTGATCGACCTGGTCGTGTGCAACGTCAGCACCGACGCCGCCTTTCAAGGTGGATACACGAGCCCCGACGGTGACAACGTCCGGCGGCTGCGCGGCAACGACATCTACCCGCTCGCCCCAGGCGAGGCGTTCGCGTTCACGCTCGACCGGCTGGCCCGGGTGCAGCGGACGATCGACGCCGGCGACGAGGCCAACTTCCGCGCCATCCTCGACGGCCTCCTCGACTTCGGCTACAGCGACGACGAGGTCGGCAAGGTGATGGGCGGCAACTTCTTCCGCATCTGGCAGCAGATCGACGCGGCGCGCTCGGGACCGCAAACCCGCTGACCGCGGCCTGTGGTTGGTCGGAATATTGAAAATCCAGCGTTCATTCTGCCGGGCCCTTGGCTGCTCAACCGCCTCCTTGAAGCTTGGAGGTCCGGTCTTCAACGACCTGGTGACTCAGGACGCTAGGAATTCGCGGAGGAATTCGGTACTGTCTTCTCGTCGGATGGTGCAGTTTGAACGGAAAGATGCGCTGCGGTTGCTTGCGGGGACCCTTGGAGTGAGCTCCAAGTAGCGGGCATCAGCGAGCGCCTACCAGTCTGCTTTTGTGGCTTTGCCGGCGGTTGGATCGTTTGGCACAGTCGTCTTGGTGGGCACGCTAGAGTGACCGACGAGGGGTCCTGATGGCGTCTGCGCTCCTGGTCTTTGATGTCCAGCGTCGGGCCTGCGCTCTGCCGCTGGGACCGGTGCAAGAGACGCTTCGTCCTCTGCCCGTAGAACCGATCAGCGGCGCGCCGGCATTCGTCCTGGGGGCCGCGGTCGTGCGCGGCGCGCCGGCAGCGGTCATCGATGCCGGGACACTGATCTCGGGCGTGCCCCTCGACACTCCCGGCCGATGGGTCATTCTCGAAATCGGCGAGGGCCGGCGCGTCGGGCTCGCGGTCAGCAGCGTGCTCGGCGTCTATCCGGCCAGGTTGTTCGACCTGCGGGAGGCACCGCCGCTCCTCGCCGATGCCGAGCCGGCCGTAATCCAGGCGCTCGGCCGTCGAGACGACGCCTTGCTTTCGCTCCTGATGATCGGCCGCGTCGTTCCGGAGGAAGTCTGGGCGGCGCTCGCCGAGGCGGCGCGATGAGCATTGCGGCCTTTGGCGCCCCGGAAATCGAGCGTTTTCGCCGCGCCCTCGCCCAACACATGGGCCTGCGCTTCGACGACGACAAGACGCCCCTGCTCGGCGGCGTGTTGGCGACCCGGTTACGGGCGACCGGATCGCGGGACGCCGATGCCTATCTCGCGCAAATCAGCGCCGACGCCGCCGAGCTCGGCGACCTTGCCAAGTTGTTGTCCGTCGGTGAGACCTATTTCTTCCGTAACCGCGATCAATTCCGCGCTCTCGAAGCCATGCTGCGCGATCGCGCCGCTGCCGGCAGACGACATCTGCGCGTGCTTTCCGCGGGCTGCGCTTCGGGAGAAGAGCCGTACTCCATCGCCATGTTGGCGCGCGAAACGTTGGGGGCCGCCGGCGGCTCGGGCATCTCGATCGTCGCCTTCGACATCAACCCGGAGGGGCTGCGCCGCGCCGGCGAGGGACGCTACGCCGACTGGTCGCTTCGCGAGACCGTGCCCGACATGCAGCGCAAGTACTTCCGCTCCGAGGGCAAGCAGCACGTCGTGATCGATGAGGTCCGCGCGATGGTGCGTTTCGAGCAGCGCAACCTGGGTCGGCCCGATCCGGGGTTCTGGTGCGCACGGGCCTTCGACGTCATCTTCTGCCGCAACGTGCTCATGTACTTCACGCCGGAAGCGGCGCGCCGGGTCGTCGACAGGCTCAGCGCCTCGCTGGCACCGGGTGGACATCTGTTCCTGGGACACGCCGAGAACCTGCGCGGTATCTCCAACGACTTTCATCTCGTGCACACGCACGACACCTTCTACTACCGGCGACGTGCGACGCTGGAGGCGACCAGGATCGGGCCGTCGCCGGAAACCGCCCTGGCGCACGCTGAAGAGTCGCCGGCGCCGGGCGGGCAGCCGTCTATGCCCCCGCTCGCCGATGACGTTTCGTGGTTCGAGGCGATCGCGCGCGCCTCCGAGCGGATCGAAGAC
>DASWHK010000179.1:0-4265 GCA_036398215.1 Acidobacteriota bacterium
CCGCGTCGTAGAGGGCAGGGGTCATGCCTTCTCGAGGGTCTCCTCGATGCCGCGCCACAGGTTGAGCATCGCCTCGCGCCCCGTGCGCACGGCCGCCAGACCGTTCGGCGTGACGCGCACGAAGCGCTTGGGGCGCCCTCCCCGGCGCGGGCTCCGGTCGGCCATGCGCGAGGTGATCAAGCCCTTCGCCTCGAGGCGATCGAGGGTGACGTAGAGCGAGCCCCCGGAGACCTCCCGGCCGGTTTGCTCCTCGATCTCCTTCACGATGGCGGCGCCGTAGGCCGCGTCGCCAAGCCGCAGCACTGCCGCCATTACCATCTGCTCGAACTCACCGAGGAAGCTCTTGTCTGCCATTGCGCTCCGCCCCGTCGCGACCCCCGGCGACCGTGAGTCAGCCAACCTGACGTTGTAAGGTTACTCAACCTTACTTTGTCAGATTGCTTCGTGTCAACTCCACGCTTGCTGCGTTTCTAGCTGGATGAGCCTCGTCCGGACCGTCAGCATGCATAGCGCCTCGGAAAGGCAGAGGATGGTAAATCCGCGCAAAGCCTACCCGGTGGAAGCGGCCGCCGGCGACTCGCGTTGAGTTTGCCCCCGGCGGGGCGATAGCATCCCCCAAACTCAACGGCTCGCACCGGGATCGGCGGCCTGACATCGTCGGGCGGCTCGGCGCGGAGGCCGGCGAGACCAACGCCGAAGCAGAGCCGGTCATGCCCTTTCCAGCCGTTCGCTTTCATCCCGCTTCGGGAGAATCCGCCCCGCTGCCCGCGCATCTCGCGGTTGCGTCGGCCGGCGATCTCGGGCAGCTACGGGTCGCCGAGGCTCCGGCGGCATACGTCGTCCGTCGCAACGACCTCGTCACCTTGCGCGGTTTCGCCGACGTCGTCATCGACCGGCGGCGCAAGCATCCCGCCAAGGGGTTGGCGGCGCTGCTGCTCGGGCACGAGAAGATCCCGTTGATCGAGGGGAGCTACAAGGATCCCGGGCAGTTGATCCGCAGCATCCGCACGCTGCTGCGCAACGCCGTCGATCGGGGCGAGGCGAACCTCTACGTCATCGGCGTCGACGCCGAGCTTTTCGAGCGGGTCCAACAGCGGGCCAAGATCGACGGTCGGAGCGCCGCGGCTTCGGGCGCCGCTGATCCGGGCGCCGCGGGCTCGGGGCGCCCATCCGAGAGTCACGCAGCCGCGGTCACGCCAGCGGTGCCGTGGGGAACTGGCGGGGACCAGACCCTTCTCGATCAGCAACGCCTCGATCGTCCGTGCCGCGCCGGCTCCGCAGAGCGGGCGGGTCTGGAGGTCGCCGGCGGTATCGCCGCCGCCTCCCCCCTGCCGCTCCTCAGCCTCCTGCCGCCGCGCGAGGTCCCGGCGGAGCTCTCCCACCGCTTCGTCGGGCGATCGCCGGAGGCACACCTCGTCCGCCAGCTCATCCTGGTCGCCGCCGAGCTCGACGACCCCGCCCTGGTGCTCGGCAGCACCGGCACGGGCAAGGAGGTCGTGGCCCGCGCCATCCACGATTACAGCGAGCGGCGCACGCAGGCCTTCGTGCCCGTCAACTGCGGAGCCATCCCCCAGGAGCTCGTCGAGTCGGAGCTCTTCGGCCACCTGCCGGGCTCGTTCACCGGCGCCGGGCGCCGCAAGGACGGGCTCTGGAAGGCGGCCCACCGGGGCACGATCTTCCTCGACGAGATCGGCGACCTGCCGCTGCTCCAACAGGTGAAGATCCTGCGGGCGATCGAGCAGGGAACGATCCGCCCGCTGGGCGCCGAGGCCGAGATCAAGGTCGACGCCCGCGTCATCGCCGCCACCAATCGCGACCTTTTCGGCATGGTCCAGACCGGCGAGTTCCGCGAGGACCTCTATTACCGGCTGCGCGCCTTCATGGTCCGCACCCCGGCCCTGCAGGAGCACCCCGAGGACGTCCCCGTGCTCGCGCAGTTCTTCTGGCGCGCGATCACCAAGGAATCCAAGGCGACGCTGCCGCGGGAGATCAGCGACGCGCTGCGCGGCTACCGGTGGCCGGGCAATGCCCGCGAGCTGAGGGCCGTGCTCGCCCACCTGCACGCGCTGTTCGGCCGCCACCGCCTGGAGCCGCGCCATCTCCGCGCCGTCTTCGCGCTGGAAGGCCAGACCGTCGCCCCGGCGCGGCTCGCCGAGCGCGAGATCGACCTGCATCGGGTGGAGTGCCTGCGCCACCTGCGGCGTGCCGACGAGGTGATTCGCGCGGTGGAGGTGACGTTGGCGGCCGTGTTCGGCGATCGGAAGGGAGCGCCGACGGGCGCTCCGGTCGCGGGCCGCGAACACGCGTCGAAGGAGTGGCCGGCGCTCTCCGGCGGCGAGCTCGCCCGCCACCGCAGCGAGCTCGAGCTCCTCTGCCATCGTTCGCTGCTGTTTCACGGCGAGGCGGCCTACGTCGCCGTGTCGCGCCTCCGCGACGTGATCGCCCACCTCGCCGAGCACGGCGACGGCGACCCGAAGCCGGCCGCCGCCTACTGGCAAACCGAAGGCCGCCGAGCCCTGGAAGCCGCCCGCTCGACCGTCGTGCGAACCGTCGAAAAGCTGATGAGACGGCGCTGAGGATCCTCGTCCAGGCAGATCCGCATGGTCTGCTGGTCGAGCCCGGCTTCCTCGCGCACTCCCCAGCGCAGGTCGATGGCCTGGAAGCGAGCCTGGCGCTCCTCGCACAGCGCCTCGAGGGCCGGGAAGACGCGCTCGTGCAGCGCGTTGCGCTCCGCCTTCAGGTCGCTGAGGTCGAGCTGACGAAGATTCGAAAGGTGCGGGTGGGTTGCATTCTCGGGCGGGGCCGGACCCGGAGCTTTTCCCCGGGCGGACACCGGCAATGTTTCCCAGCATGTGTTATCGAATACACCGATTGGGAGGTTCCGGGGAGATTTCAGCACGGCCCCGGCCTTTCGTCCACGGCACGTGCGGGAGCAAGTGCCGTCCCGATCGAGGCCATGCCCGGTGACTTCCGGAGGCGACCCTGCACACCGACATCCCTTTCCGCATCCGGCTGGGCGTGGTCGCGGAGGCGCCACCCGGCGATGCGGAAGCGCTCGCCGGGGTCATCGGCGAGCGGCTTCCGCAGCTCCTCTTGGACCTTTTCGACCTCCCCTCGCGGCAGCTCGTCGCCTCTCTCGTGCATACGCCGGTGGCCTACGAGGTCGTCGTGGCGCCGGCGGAAGCGGCCGAGCGGCTGCTGGCCCGCCAGCTGCTGGCGCTTCCGGGCGCCGGCGTCGATGTGGTCCTGCCCGAGGATCCGGCGAGCTACCTGGAAAGGTTCGCCGCGGAGGAGGAACGCCGCGAGGTCGCCGATCTCTGCGCCAGCGCCAGGATGCCGACGGTCATCGCCGCCGGCCCGGCCCAGCGCCGTCTGCTCCATCACGTCATCGAGTCCTGCGACGTGGTCGTGGCGCTGGTGGCCGGCGGCGGAACCGAGGGTAGCGGTGGGACGCCCGACGACACCGCAACCGAGCACACCGGCGGCGCGCTCGAGAACGCCGCGTCGAAGGGCCGGCCGGTCGTTCGCATTCCCGCCGCGGCGCCCGGCGCCCTCAGCGTCGACCGCGGTCACGGGCTGAGCGCGGGTGCGGTAGAGCGCCTCGAGATGTTCAACGGCTTCGAGCTCGCGGAGGAAGCGGCCGCCGCCTACGTTGCCAACCTGGAACGCGCGCTCTTCGACAACCCCGAAGGGGGCTGCCTGCCGCCCGCCTCCGCCGCCCTCGTTCGCAACCGGCTGGCGCCCTTTTACGCGCGGGCGTCGTTGCTCGCCAAGCGCAACCAGGCGCTCTATCAGCGCGCCGGGATGGCGGTTTGGACGCTATTCCCGCTGGCCACCGCGGCGGTCGCGGCGGCGGTGCTCGTGCCACGCTTCGGCACCGCCGGCTTCGCCGTCCATCTGGTGGCGCTCTTGCTGATGGCCGCGGTCGTGTTTCTCGCCGATCGGGCGCGCAGCCACGAGAAGTGGCTCGAATGCCGCTTCCTGACCGAGCGCATCCGCTCGGGCATCTTTCTCGCCGCCAGCGGGTTCGACGCCACCACGCTGCGGGTGCCGCCGTTCGCCGGCAAGGAAAGCTGGCGCAACGAATGGGCGGTGCGGGCATTCGAGGAGATCTGGCGCCGCCTGCCCCGGCTCGAGGGCTGCGATGGGGGCTCTTGCGCGCCGATGTTGGCCTTCGTCCGCAAGCGCTGGCTCGAGGACCAGATCGGTTTCCACGAGCGCAAGGCGGCGACCGCACACCGCCGCAGCCGCCGCCTCGAGAACGG
>DASWHK010000180.1:0-7250 GCA_036398215.1 Acidobacteriota bacterium
GATGCTCACGGTGGCGCTGCCGGCCAGCTCGCCGGCCTCGAAGCGCTCGATGTCGGTGTTGGTGCCGTAGCAGCAGACGCCGTCGCGGTTGAAGATGCCGATGCCGATGGCGAAGTCGTCGACGGGCTCGGCGGCGGTCAGGTGCAGCTCGATGGTCATCGGGTCGCCGCAGCGGAAGACGTAGTGCTGCTCGCCGGCGCCGTCCAGCAGGCGGACGGCGTCGATGGCCACCTGCCGGCTGCCCCAGCGGCCGGGCTCGTAGGGGGCGTTGGTGGCCGTCCCGGCTGCCTCGGCGCTCGTTTCGCGGCCTTCGGCCACGCTCGCTTCGCGGCCTTCCAGGCCGGCGGTCTCCCGGCTTTCCGCAGGGCTCGCTCCCGAAGCCTCTGCAGCTGTCGCTCCCGAGCCTTCCCCGGTCCTCGCTCCCGGACGTTGCGCGGCACCTGATCCGCCATCTCCCCCAGGCACCGGCGCCGCCGGCCCTGCCGCCGCGGCGACCCGGCGCTCGTGCCCGGCCGCCAGCTCGCCTTCCTCCTTTTGCGCCACCCAGTGCAGGTAGGCGTCGATGACGCGGGGTGGATCGCCGGACTCGGCGATCTTGCCGTCCTTCATCCAGACGGTGCGATCGCAGAGGCGGCGCACCGATTCGAGGCCGTGGCTGACCAGCAGGATCGTCTTGCCGCGGCGCTTGAAGGCGGCGATCTTGTCGAGGCATTTGTGGACGAAGGCCTCGTCGCCCACCGCCAGCACCTCGTCGATCAACAGGACGTCGGGATCGACGTGGATGGCCACCGAGAAGCCCAGCCGCATGTACATGCCGCTCGAGTAGTTCTTGACCGGCGCGTCGATGAACTCCTCCAGCTCGGCGAAGGCGACGATGTCGTCGAAGCGCTCGGTCACCTGCTGGCGGGTCAGCCCCAGCATGATGCCGTTGATGAAGACGTTCTCGCGCCCCGATATCTCGGGGTGGAAGCCGGCGCCCAGCTCGATCAGCGCCGAGATCTTGCCGTCGACCTCGACGCCGCCGGTGGTCGGCTTGGTGGTCCCGGCGATGATCTTCAGCAGCGTGCTCTTGCCGGCGCCGTTGCTGCCGATGACCCCCAGCGTCTCGCCGCGGGCGATCGTCAGGCTGACATCGTCCAGCGCCGTGAAGATCTCCCCCGGCGCCAGCGACTTGAAGAGGTTGCCGCCGAGGATGGCGCTCTTCAGCGTCAAGAAGCGGTGCGAATAGGCCACCCGCCGGTACTGCTTGGTGACGTGGGCGACGCGCACCGCGGCGCCGCGCTCGGCCGCCGCCGAGCCTTTCGCGAGGCCGTCATCGTGAGAGCTCCTCCTAGCCGCCATGCGAGCCCCTCGGAGTAGCCGCCGACTTCACCATCAAGAGGCTTCTCGCCACAATCAGCCTCTGTCCCAGAAACGACGGGCGCCGGGCGGCCATCAGACCTCCTCCGGAAACGACGGACGCCGCCGCCATCAAACCTCCTCCGGAAACGAGTCGCGCAGCCGGTCGAACAGGCCGTAGCCGACCAGCAGGATCAGCACGGCCACCGCCAGCGTCACCGGCAGCCGCTTCCAGGGGACCAGCGCCCCCTCGAAGATCGCCCGGTGGTAGCCGTCCATGACGTGGGTCATCGGGTTGAGGTCGAGCACCTGCGCGACGACCTTGGGGACCCAGGTGGCGTCCACCGCGTCCGCGCGCTCCTGCAGGAACTGCCGCGAGTAGATGATCGGGGTGAGGAAGAACCACAGGGTCAAGGCGTTGGCGAGGATGTCGCGGATGTCGCGGAAGTGCACCGCCAGCGCCGCCAGGATCAGCCCCAGCCCCAGCGACAGGACGAGCTGGGTGAGGACCACCAGCGGCAGCCACAACACGTGGACGCTCAGCCCCTCGGGCTTGAACGCCAGCCAGAAGGCCAGGTAGACGGGCAGCCCCAGCAAGAAGTGGACGCCGTTGGCCAGCACGCTGACCACCGGCAGCACCTCGGCAGGGAAGATCAGCTTCTTGATCAGGTTGCCGCCGGCGATCAGCGAGTTGGCGGCGTCGCTCAGCGAGGAGGCGAACCAGGTCCACGGCAGCAGCCCGCAGAACAGGAACAGCGCGTAGGGCTGGGTGTCGCCGAACTCCGCCTGCGGCGGCGAGAACACCGTCGTGAAGACGACGAAGTACACCGCCAGCAGCAGCAGCGGGTTGAAGAACGACCACAGGTAACCGCCCACCGAGCCCCGGTAGCGCGCCTTCAGCTCGCGCATCACCAGGCTCTGGATCAGCACGCGGTGGCGGAACAGATTGCTCAGGCCTTCGCGCATCGATGCATCTTACTGTGCAGAACCTGTGGATGGGGCCGTGGAAAAGGGTGGTGGAACCCTGTGCATTCCCCCACCCAAAAGCGGTGCATGGGCGGCGGAAAAGCCGCCCAACCCCTGTGGATCGCCCGCGGATTCCGCCGGGAGGAGCTGTGCATTCCTTGTGGAAGGGTGCCGCGGTTGGGCCCCGAAAAGCTGTGCGCTCGCCGTGGAAAACCCGGGCCTACACGCCTGAAAAGCTGTGGATCGCCGGCGGAAAGCCCGCCGCCAAGGCGCAAGACCTGTGCAAGAATCGTCGTCGCGGCGACAGGATGGGCTCCCTGGCGCCGGGTCTCGCGCGCCCGGGGCCCGTGGCGCGCCGGCGGAGTGGAAATCGCTGTCGAAATGCTGTGGAACGGCGTACAACCTGCTGTGCGCCGGCCGTTCACCGACTGTGGATCGCCCGCGGAAAACGGCCGCTGCGCCGCCTGTGGCGGGGCCACCGCGGCGGCTCCGTTTCGAAGATCGCGGTCTTCGCAGGAGCCGATGGCGGCCTCTCGCCGAGAGCGCCGCCGGCCTACTGGCCGGCGAGGGCCACCGCCTGCCCGTTGCGGATCACCATCATGCGATGGAACTTGCGCGCGTTGCCGTCGCCGTCGAACGACGTGACGCCGGCGGCGCCGGGAAAGGGGTTCATCGCGTTCATGTAGAACGTGATGTTGTCGGTGCGCATGCCGTTCTGCTCGATCGCCTGGGCGAGGATCATCACGGCGTCATAGCCGTGCGCCGCGTAGACGTCGAAGCCCTCGCCGAACTGGGCGCGATAGCCGGCCACGAAGCGCCGCACGTTCACCTCTTCGCTATCCGGATCGAAGGCAGCGGTCGGATAGATCAGCCCCTCGACGGCGTCGCCGCCGATCCGCACCAGCTCGCCGGGCAGGATCGCCCCGGTGCCGAACAGCGGCAGCGTGATGCCGGCGTCACGGATGGCGCGCCCCGCGTGCGCGGTCTCGTCCGAGTAGCCGGCGATGTAGATGCCACCCGCCTGGGTGCCGGCGAGCTGCTGGGCCTGGGCACTGAGGTCGGTGGCGCCGGCCTCGAACGAGACCTGCGTGGCGACCTGGCCGCCGAGCGACCGGAAGCGCTCGATGAAGGCGTTCTTGATGCCGAGGCCGAACTCGCTCTGGCTGCCGACGATGTCGACCTGGTTGATCCCGGCGACGTTGTAGATGTGGGCGGTCATGTTGACCGCTTCGAGCTCGTCGCTGGGGAAGTTGCGATAGATGTAGCTTCCCTTGCTGGTAAGCGCCGGCGTCGAGGTCGAAGGCGACAGCAGGATAACGTGCGCCTGCTGGAAGAGGTCGGCGACCCTGAGGGTGACGTCGCTGCTGATGGCGCCGATCACCGCCGGCACCCCCAGGTCGATCAGCTCCTGGGCCACCTGCATGCCGATCAGCGGGTCGCTCTTGGCGTCGCGCATGAGGATCTCGAGCGGCACGCGGGTGCCGCCCTCGGCGACGTCGATGCCGCCCTCGGCGTTGATCTGCGCCGCCGCGACCTGGATCCCGTTCCAGACCGATTGGCCGTACGGCGCGGCCGAGCCCTCGAGCGAGACGATCGCCCCGATCTGCACCACGGCCGGACCGCCGCAGCCGGCGGCGGCGAAGGCGGCGAGCGTCAGCGTAATGGCCCACCTGTTGCGCGATCTCATTCCCTTGTCCTCCCTTGCAAGTGCGCCCCATCTTGCCCGCCGGTCGTGCCGGCGTGCAAGCCACGGCCGGCGACGCCGACCTTCGGCGCGCCCCGGCGCCAGCCGACCCGGCCCCGGCGAATCGCGTCGGTCATGCCGCCCCTCGGCGGGTGCCGCAGGGCCGGGTCGACATCGCGCGTCGTCTCGAACGTGAAGGAAGCGCGGCTCTAGGCTGCTCCTTAGCTCTCGCTGGTTTCTCCCCGGGCCGCCTGCAGGCGCACGTCGGCGCGCTGGAGGGCGTTCACCGCCCGCTCGATGTCGGTGTCCTCTTCGGGGTGCGCGAGCCGCTCGCGGGCCCGCTCGCGCGCCGCCTCGGCGCGCTGCACGTCGATTGCCCGCGGCATCTCGGCGGTCTGCGCGAGGATGATGACCCGGTCGGGCAGCACCTCGACGAGACCGGCCGAAACCGGCAGCTCGATCCAATCTTCGTCATCTTCGCGCAGACGGTAGCGCAGCAGGCCGGTGCCGAGGGCGGTGATGAGCCGCTCGTGGCTGGGCAGGACGCCGAACTCGCCGGCGATCCCCGGCGCCCGCACCGCCACGACGCGCTCCGAGACCAGTTGCTTTTCGGGCGTGACGACCTCGAGGAGGAAGTCCTTCGCCAACCCGGTCTGGCCCGCCGCTTCCGCCATCGTTCCTGTTACTCCCCGGCGACCGCTTCGGCGGTCTCGGCCTCGACCTCGACCATCGCTTGGGCCGCCTCAGCCACCCCGGCCTCCTCGGTCTCCTCGCCCGCCGCCGCGGCCATCCGCTCCGCCTTCTCGCGCGCCTCTTCGATCGTCCCGACCATCAGAAAGGCCTGCTCGGGAAGTTCGTCGTGCACGCCCTCGATGATCTCCTTGAAGCCGCGGATCGTGTCCTCGGTCTTGACGTACTTGCCGGGCTGGCCGGTGAAGTTCTCGGCGACGAAGAACGGCTGCGAGAGGAAGCGCTGCACCCGGCGGGCGCGGCGCACCGTGATCTTGTCGTCGTCGGAGAGCTCCTCCATGCCGAGGATCGCGATGATGTCCTGCAAGTCCTTGTAGCGCTGCAGGATACGGCGCACCTCGCGAGCAACGGTGTAATGCTCTTCAGAAATAATGCGCGGGTCGATGAGCTGCGAGCTGGAGTCGAGCGGATCGACCGCCGGGTAGATGCCGATCTCGGTGAGGGCGCGCGACAGGTTCACGTTGGCGTCGAGGTGGGCGAAGGTGGTCGCCGGCGCCGGGTCGGTGAAGTCGTCGGCGGGCACGTAGATCGCCTGGATCGAGGTCACCGACCCCTGCTTGGTCGCGGTGATCCGCTCCTGCAGCTCGCCGAGCTCGGTGGCCAGGTTGGGCTGGTAGCCGACCGCCGAGGGCATGCGGCCGAGCAGCGCCGAGACCTCGGAGCCCGCCTGGGTGAAGCGGAAGATGTTGTCGATGAACAGCAGCACGTCCTGGCCGCCCTGGTCGCGGAAGTACTCGGCCACCGTGACGCCGGTCAGCGCCACCCGCAGGCGGGCGCCCGGCGGCTCGGTCATCTGGCCGTAGACCAGCGAGGTCTGCTTGAGGACGCCGGCCTCCTTCATCTCCAGCCAGAGGTCGTTGCCCTCGCGGGTGCGCTCGCCGACGCCGGCGAACACGGAGTAGCCGCCGTGGTGCATGGCGACGTTGTGGATCAGCTCCTGGATGAACACCGTCTTGCCCACACCGGCACCCCCAAAAAACCCGATCTTGCCGCCCTTCTTGAACGGCACCACCAGGTCGATGACCTTGATGCCGGTCTCGAACTGCTCGGAGGAGACGGCCTGGGCCTCGAAACTGGGCGCGTCGCGGTGGATCGGCCAGCGCTCGGCGGCCTCGACCGGCCCCAGCCCGTCGACCGGCTCGCCGATGACGTTGAGCACCCGGCCGAGCGTGGCGTCGCCGACCGGCGTGGTGATCTGGCCGCCGGTATCGCGGGCGTCCATGCCGCGCACCAGGCCGTCGGTGGTCTGCATCGAGACGCAGCGGACCCGGTTCTCGCCGAGATGCTGGGCGACCTCGACGACGATGTCGATCTTCTGCGACGACATCTTCGCCTCGTCCGTGATCCGCAGCGCCTGGTAGATCGGCGGCAGGTCCTCGGTGGGGAACTCGACGTCGACGACCGGTCCGACGACGGTGACGACCTTGCCGATCCGGCCGGCCCCGGTCTGCTCCTGTGCGCTCGACATTTCTCTTCTCCTCCTACCTGAGCCCGCGCCCGAAAGCCGCCGGCATCAAAGCGTCGAGCGCGCCGCGCTCGACATTTCCCGCGCCTCTTACTTGAGCGCTTCGGCTCCGCCGACGACTTCGAGGATCTCGGTCGTGATCTCCTCCTGGCGGATCTTGTTCATGGTCAATGTCAGGTTCTCGATCAGCTCGTCGGCGTTGCGCGAGGCGTTCTCCATCGCCGTCATGCGGGCGGCATGCTCGGCGGAAATGGACTCCAGCATGGCTCGGAAGATCTGCACCTCGACGTGGCGCGGCAACAGGCTGCCGAGGATCGTCTCGGCGTCCGGCTCGTAGACGTAGTCGACCAGCTCGACCTGCTCGAGCTTGGCGGCGTCGGCGGCGGCCTGGCGGCCCTCCGCCCACATGCCCGAGTACGTCCCGATGTCCATGTCGGCCATGGCCTCGATGCCGGCGAGGAACTCCAGCCCGCCGGTTTCCTTCTCGGCCAGGTAGCGGGCCGCCTCGCGCGCCGAGATCTCCCCCTCGGGGAAGCGCAAGCCGACCACCGGCAGCAGCCGCTCGACCACGACGTTCTGGTGGATCACCGACTTGAACTCGTTGTAGATGAGGTAGACGGCGTCGGTGCGCTCGGCCTCGAACTCGCCGATGATGTACTGGGCGACCTGCACGGCGTCGGCGAAGCTGACCTCTTTGAGATGATCGAGCCAGTAGCGGCCGATGGCCCAGTCGCGCTTGCGGTAGTGGTTGTAGCCCTTGCGACCGATGAGCACGAGCTCCACCGCCTGGTCCTGCCAGGTGCGCAGCGCGGTGTCGGCGCGCCGCAGGATGTTGGTGTTGAACGAGCCGCACAGCCCCTTGTCCGAGCTGATGACGACGACCGTGACGTGCTGCTCCGGCTCCGCCCGGCGCAGCAGCGGGTGCTCGCGTTTCTCGGTGCGCTCGGCGAGGCCGTTCATCACCTCCCACACCTTGTCGCTGTAGGGGCGGGAGTTGAGGATGCGGTCCTGGGTGCGGCGCAGCTTGGCCGCCGCCACCATGCGCAT
>DASWHK010000181.1:0-8695 GCA_036398215.1 Acidobacteriota bacterium
GGCCGGCGGCACGCGGATCGCTCCCTCGAAGCTCAGCAGGCGGGCCAGCGTCGGGTCCTCGAAAAGGTCGAAGATCGAGCGCGGGGCGCCGTCGACCTCGACGATGCCCCCGATCAGCCGCAGGCCATGGCTGTAGTCCGCGTATGTCGCCCCGTGCACGGTGCTCAGCGGCTGGATTGGCTTGCCCACCGCCTGGTGCCAGCCGTAGATCGCGACGCGTGGCGAGGGTTGGCGGAACAGGCGATTGGTCAGCACGAGGTCCTTCTTCTGGCCGGCGATCAGGGTGCCAAGGCCGCGACCGGCGCGCTGCTGCTCGATCCGCTGGTTGTGGGTCACGAAGTAGTCGGTCGAGGTCATGCGCGGGCCGGGCGTCATCGTCTGTGGCTGCAGGCGGAGCGCCGACTGCGCGTAGATCGAGTCGACGATCTTGCGAGTCGGCAGGGCCATGCCGAAGGCCCTGGCGATCGCGGTGGCGGCGTACAGATCGACGGGAACGCGGACGAAATCGCCGTCGGCGCCGACCGCCAGATAGTCGGGCATCACCCACACCGTCGCCGCCAGCCGCCTGCCCCCTGCCCGGGCGGTCAACCTCACCGGCTGCAGGTTGCGGAGGAACTCGGGGATGTTGCCGCGGCTCACCTCGGCGACGATCGCCGCCGCCCGCTTCTCGCCGTCCAGCCCGGCGATGCGGCGCGCGAATCCGGCGCCGCCGATCGCCCCGGCGGGGCGCTCCGGGATCGAGTGGGCGAAGGCCGGCGGCCATGCCAGAGCGCCCCGCGGCGGGCCCGCCGCGAGCAGCAGCTTGCCCGATACCTGCGGCAGGGCAAGCCCTGCGACGACGGCCAGTACCAGTCCGGAACGCGTCATGGGAGCGCATGATAGCGCCATGCCGGGAAGAAAGCAGTGCCTTTCGTACCGATTACCGGCGCCGTGGGAGGTCAGCGGCGATTCTCCAGCGCGCTAGCCTTGCGCCCGCGTGTGAGAGTAGCCTTGCGCCAGCATCGGAACGGGATCTCCCCTGACGGCGGGAAAGTCCAATCAGTCCGGCCGCGGGGGCCTCGCGAGCGAGAAAGCCAACACCAGGCCACCCTGCCCGGTCGACCGCGGCCGCCCGGAAAACGATCGGAGTGACCATGTCAGAGTATTCGTCGGGAATGACCATGCACGAGGATTCGTCCCGACCTTCACGTTTCCTGACCACCACCCTGCTCGAGGCCGCGCTCAGCGTCCTGCTCGCCGCTACCCTGAGCGCCTGCGCGGCGCCCCGGCCAGAGGAGCCGGAAGCGCCGCCCGCGGCGCCGCTGCTCGCCGACTACGTCCTGCTCGGCCGCTCGGTGGCCGGGCCGGCGCCGGCGGCGCTGGCTCGCGCCATCGTCGCGGGCGCCGGCTCCGCCTGCCCGGCGATCACGCTGAGCGACGGCAGCCCGCCGCTGCCGATGTTGCCGAGGACCAACCCCGACCCGCAGGCGTTCCCGGTGACGGTCTGCGAGGCAGTGGTCGCCACCGGCGCCGGCGTCACCGCCCGCGTCGACGGCTCCGGCCACGACCTGCCCGTCCCAGAGTCGCTGACGGCGCCGGTCGAGCGCCTGGTGGCGATCGCCGACACCGGCTGCAAGAGCGACGCCAGCCAGCCATGTGCCGATGCCTGGCCGTTTCCGGCCATCGCCGCGGCGGCCGCCGCCGACGATCCAGACCTGGTTGTCCATCTCGGCGACTACAACTATCGCGGCACGCCGAGCAAGGACGCCCAGGACCGCTGGGCCTACGACGGCTGCCTGCCGAACGAAGGCGAACCGTTCGTGATCCAGCGCACGCGCGACACCTGGCAAACCTGGCGAGAGGACTTCTTCGACGCCGCCCGGCCACTGCTGGAGGCCGCCCCCTGGGTCGCCGTCCGCGGCAACCACGAGCTCTGCTCGCGGGCCGGGCAGGGATGGTTCTACTTCCTCGACCCGCGCTCGCGCCTGCTCGATCCCGATGTCGTGCCGCCCTCCTGCAACGCGCCGTTCGTGCAGACCGATCCTTACGTGATCGGCCTCGCCAACCTCGAGCTCGCCGTCCTCGACTCCGCCAACGCCTGCGGCGGCGAGGCGCCGCAGAGCGACGCCCATCGCACCGAGGAGGTCACCAGCTTCGCCCGCCAGCTCGACGCCATCGCCACGTCGCTGGCGCAACGTCCGAATCGCGCCTGGCTGCTGACCCACCGCCCCCTGTGGGGCCTCAGCCGCTGGGGCACCGAGCCCGCCGAGGTGATCACCGACACCCTGCAGAGCGCCCTGGACGGCTCGGTCGGCGGCGAGCTGCCCGCCTCGGTCGCGATGGTGCTGTCCGGCCACATGCACGAGTTCGAGGCGATCACCTTCGCCAACGATCGCGCCCCGCAGCTCACCGTCGGCAACAGCGGCGTGCTGATCGGCCCCGACCTGATGGCGCCGGGCTTTGCCGGCACCACCCTCGACGGCGTCACGGCCAGCGGCCTGATCGATGCCACCAACCACGGCTACCTGCTGTTCGAGCTGCGCGACGGCGGCGACTGGACCGCGACGTTGCGGGCCTTCGACGCCGCCGGCGCGCCCCGCCCGGCGACGATCTCCTGCGCGCTACCGCTGAGCGGCTCCCTCTGCGCAAACAACGTCGAACGGTAAGAACGAGACCTGCAACGGGAACCGACGAGAAGCTGCGCCATCCCCTTCGCGCCTTCGACGATGAAACGGGCGAAACGAGCGAGATAGGCGGGCGCCAGATCGCGGCGGCGGCGGAGACCATACTGCAGCGCCATGAACCGGGGCGACGGAAACAGCAGTGCGCCGACGTAGCGTGCTTTGGCGAGCGGCCCGCGGACGGCGAGCAACTGCGCCAGCCCTTCCCGCTCCTCGACGACCGGGCTGGCGGCCAGGCGATCGGCAAGCGTTCTTTGGCGGTGCCGGCACCGGTCCAGGGAAGCGAAGGCCCCGGCCGGAACCGGTGAGGCGAAGGCTTCCGACGCCTGGCGGAGCACGCGAGCGACGATTCGCTCGACGCCGGCCTCTCGACAGATCGAGACGAGCAGCTCGGGCCGCAGCGCTCCCGCCTCGTGGGCCAGCAGGCGGTCGAGCTCGAACCACCACAGCAACGGGGCGCCGTGCCGCCGGTCCAGGTGGAGCGCGAGGTGGACCAGAAGGTCCTCGCGGCCGAGCGACAGCGTTGGCTCGCCGAGCACCCGGGTGGGCACGCAACGATCCCAGACCGCTTGCATGTCGAGGCGATCGACGAACGGGGGATACACGATGCTCCAGTGCGGCTCGACGATGACCATCGTGGGCGTGCGGCGGAAGAACTTCAGCGTGTAGGAGAACTCCGGCGAGAAGCCGCGGCGGCGGTCCATCTGCTCGTAGCCGAGCGCCGTCAACAGGGCCCCGACCTCGCCGATGTCCTGCTTGCGGACCAGCAGGTCGATGTCGCCCATCGGCCGCGCCAGCAGCTTGCCGTAGAGCCGCTCGGCGAGCGCGATGCCGCGGATGGGCGCGTGGGCGATGCCCTTCGCGGCCAGACGGCCGAGGATCTCGCGCAGGCACCCGGCCAGCGCCAGGTTGCGCCCGGCCACGAACAAGGCCTCGCGACGCAGCCGCTCGGCCGCCCATTCCGGCAGCCCGGGGAGCTCGAGGAGACGGAACGCCAGCCCCTCCCCGCGGGCCTGCGCGAGGATCTTCTCCCATGCCTCCCGGGCCCCGGGGGCAGGCAGCGACGGAGCCGTTTCGGCGCTCCGCGTGAACAGCAGCGAGTACAGATCGCCGGGCCCGTCACCGGTCCCGCGCGGGGCGATTCGACCACGCGGAAGGCGGCTGACGACCTCTCCACCGCCGGGCGATTCGCGGTCCCCCGCGGCGAGCTCTTCGAACGGTCCCCTTCCGGCGGGTGACGGGCCCGATTTCGAGTCTGGAGCCGCGGGCTCATCGACACCGCCTCGTCCAGGAACACAATCGCGTCGAGGGGGTGACGGGCGCGTTCTCGGGCGGCTCAAGGGACATTCCCCTTGTCGCCTGCGGGGCGAAGCACCCGCTCCCCCGGCGCCCCAACGACCCAGAATCCTCCCGCCGGATCCTCGACGCCGGTGAGCTCGGCCGCGCGGATCTCGTCGGCGACCTCGGCGCTGTCCGCGAACAGGTGCACGTAGCACAGCCGTGACGGATCGCCGACCGGAGAGACGTGGCGGCGCATGACGTCGCCCGGCTCCGGCGCCGGCCGCCCCCGCAGCCAGCGGCCGGCGAGGCGGTGGACGCCGCCGTGGATCGCTACCCGCGATAGGCGTGTCGGCCGGCCGAGCAGCGGGAAGATCACCAGGATGCCCTCGGGTCGTAGGAGGGCGGCGGCGCGTCGCAGCGTCTCGACGCGCAGGCTGCGACCGGGAATGAGCGAGTACAGCCCATCGCCCAGCAGCACGCAGTCGAAGCGGCCGAGGTCGGCGCCCAGGTCGGTGGCGCCGCGCACCGCGAAGCGCACGTTGCCGCCCGCGTCCGCCGCGAGACGGCGAGCCGCGGCGATCATTCCCGGCGCGGCGTCGACCCCCAGCACGTCGTGGCCCAGAGCGGCGAGCGCGAACGCTTCCCTGCCGGCGCCGCAGCCGACATCGAGCACCGAGCTGGGGCTCGCAAGGTAGCGCTCCACGAATCGCCGCTCGGCGGCGCGCAAACCATCCCCGGCCTGAGAGGCGCAATAGCTGACCTCTTCGCCATCGTCGAACTTGTCGCGCACGGAGCGCAGCGAGGCCGCGGCGTCGCCCACGAAAGCGCGGGGATCGAGCAGGGTCATGCCCTTGCGCAGCGCGATCAGCGCCCGTCCGAGCGGCCAACCGGCAAGGTAGGCGAGGTGCACTAGGCGTCGGGTCGGCCCCCATCGGCGCTCTCGACGCCGCCGCCGCCCGGCTGCCACGACGCTGCCCAGGACCCTTCCGCCCGCCGCCGGGACCGGCGACCGGCGCAGGCCCACCAGCTTGGCGGAATGCGTCCCCTCGGGGTCGCGGACCACCACCAGACTGCCGGCGGCGAATCGTCCGGTAGCGCCGTTGCCGTTGGTGCCGGCGGCCACCGGCTCGACGAAGAGCAGATCACCGTCGCGGACCAGCGGGTACAGGCCTTCGCCCTGGGCGCGGAACCGGATCCACCCGGGCGTCCGATCCTCGGCGGGCAGCGAATGGAGCGACAGCCGCTCGCCGAACGGCCCGCTCATGAGTCCCCGGCGTCGGCGACAACGGCGGCGCCGACGGAAGCGAGCTCTGCCAGGTCGCGCCGGTAGCGCAGCCGCTTCACGGGAACCCGCTCCGCGACCTCGGTCGCGAACGCGAAGAGCCCGGCGAGGCGCGCCGGATCGCGAATGACCAGATTGAAGGTGTTGGCCATCAGGGCCACGGCCGCGTCACGTCGTGTCAGCTCGACGATCTCGGGCGGCCCGTGAAAGGACTCATCTGCCCCTGGCTCCAGCAGATACATCGCCCGCACCGGCAACGGCTCCCCGGCCGCCTGCCGGCCACAAAGAGGGAGGATCATCTTCGCGGTGTCGCGGTTGAGCGGCGTCCCGTTCGCCCGCCCCCCGAAGACCACGTCGGCCACCTCGGGATAGATCTTGAGCCGCGGCAGGCCCGGATGGGCGAGGTAGCCGTCTCCGCGCCGCCGCAGCACGAGCAGGTCGTCGGTCAACAGCGCGTGCCCGCGGCCGAGCAGCGCCGCCGCCAGCGTCGACTTGCCGGCGCCGCAATCGCCGAGGAAGGCGATGCAGGCGCCGCCGACGCGCAGCGCCGTGCCGTGGAAGGGCTCACGCTCCAGCTTGATCAGCGCGAAGGAGAGGACCTGTCCGAGCAGATAGGCGTGCAGCGAGTCGGGAAGAGCGCCCGGGTAGGCGCGGTAGTCGATCCTGCGGCCGTCGGCGGCGACCAGGAACTCGAAGTGGTCACGCCAGCGCAGGTGGTCGGCGCCGTCCTCGAGGCGCGCGTGCCGGAACCAGTCGTCTCCGGCGGCCTCCGGCGCGGCGGCGAAGGTGCTGCCGTTCCCCTCGCGGAGCTCGACGACCGGCGCTCCGTCCGCCGCGGCGCTCCGGCAAGGCAACGGCAGGTCGCTGCGAACGCAGATCCCGTAGAGAGGGTACGGGCGCGCCTGGCCGGGCTCATGCGCACCGACGCGCGGTGCCGCCGGTCGGGTCCCATCCACGAGACCGCGCGACGATGTCTTCGCCTCGGCAAGGACCACGCCGTGACCTGGGTCGGCGGTCCGCCGTCGCGGCGATGTCTTCGTTTCGGCCGGGATCACGCCGCGACCTAGGTTGGCGTTCCGCCCGCTCTGCTGCTCGGCTTGGCGCCGCCGTCCTGTGCGGTGCCGCCCTTCGTGGTCGCTCGGGTGAGCTCGTCGAAGTCACCGTAGGTCTCGACGCGAGGCGCCTGATACGGTCGCTTCTTCCGATTCTCTTCTTTCATGCGATCTCCCTTGCAAGCGCCGCCGACCGATCCTTCGACGGTCGCCGAGCCCGCTGGTGGTGACAAAAGACTTGCAGCCACAGCTCCAGGCCCAGCAAGGCCGAGAGCCTCCAGCTCGCTTCACAATCGGGGCCGAGTCGACCCCGTTCCCAGCGCTTCAGCTCCTCGTCGAGCACGCCGGCATCGACGTAGCCTAGATCGGCCGAGACGCACTCGTCACGCACGAACGACGCCAGCCGCGCATAGTCGGTCGACATCCCCTCGTTGACGATGTGGCTGAGGTCGGCCTTCCATCGCCGCTGGGCGATCGTCTCGGGCAACACCCCCGCGAGACCGCGGCGCAGCAGCGCCTTGGGGACTCCCTCGAAAGTCTGCACCTCCCCCGGGATCGCCATCAGGAACTCGAGCAGGTCGCGATCCAGGAACGGAAAGGCCATCTCGAGGCCGTGCATCCCGGTCACCTTGTTGTTCCATTCCATGCACAGGACGTGGCGGGGCGAGCGGATCTGCTCGTAGACGGCGCGCGCGTGGGCGCGGGCGCGATAGCGAGCGGGCAACCCGGGGGGATCGGACCGCTCCCGGGCGAGCCGGCTGAACGGCTCACCGTACCAGCTCCGCCGCCGCCACGACCGTTGCCGCCGCAACCAGGAGACGAAGGACACCGGGGCATGGTACTTGAACGCATCGATGATCAAGCGGCGCCGGTAACAACACGGATCGATGTCCTCGTACCAACGCCGGTACTCGCCGAGGTGGCGCCGGACCCGCAGCCAGGCAAAGCGTCGGGCGAGATCGACGAGATACGCCTGCGTGCAGAGGACCTCGTCGCCCCAGTGGCCCGACAGCAACACCCGCGCGCCGCGCTCGCGGGCCCGCTCGTGGAGCCGATCGGTGGTGCTCCACAGGGAGTCGAGGAACGGCACCTCGATGTGCCAGACGGCCTCGCGCGAGCCGGCGAGCGGGCCGCCGGGCTGGATCGGCAGCTTCTCGACGACGACCCCGTATTGGCGCTCGATGTCGGCAAGGAACTCCCGTTCGTCGGACGGGGCATTGTCCGCCGACACGTAGGAGATCCCGAAGACGTCCGGACATCCGTTGCCGCCGTCGCCCAGCAAGCTCCTCGCCTGGCAGAAGATCGAGGACGAGTCGAGGCCGCCGCTCAGCGATACGGCAACCGAGGCGGTGGAGCGGAGCCGCCGGTGAACGGCCTGGGCGAAGAGATGGCGGAACTCCTCCAGGTAGTCCTCGAAGCGCGGCTGGCGGACCCGGCGCCCGACGTCGAAGTCCCAGTACTTCCGGGCCCACGTTCGGCCCCGCTCGAAAACCCTCGAATGGGAGGGCTGGACGCTGTAGACGCCCTGGAAGCAGGTCTCGTCACCGGCCTGCTGGGCGCCGTTCAGGAGGACCTCCGCGAGCACCTCGTCGTTGGGACGCGCGACGACCGTCGGATGCGCGAGCAACGCCTTCACCTCCGACCCGAACAGCAGGCTGGCGCCGGCGCGGCACCAATACAGCGGCCTCACGCCGATCGGATCGCGCGCCAGGAGCAGCCGATCCTGGCGCGGATCGAAAAGACCGAGGGCGAAGTCGCCGCGCAGCCGCTCCACGAACGACTCGCCGAACGCTTCGTACGCCGCCACAACGACGTCCGGATCGGGAGAGGCACCCGACACCGGGAAGCGGTCGCCGAGCGCGGCGATCAGCTCCTCGCGGTTGTCGAGCCGGCCGTCGAACACCAATCCGACCCCCGACCGACCGATCACCGGCTGCTCCTCTTCGGCCGACTCGGGAAACACGCGCGACAGCCGGCAGCCCAGGCCCAGAGCACCTCGCAGATGACGGCCCTCGCCATCCGGACCCCGGTGGGCGACGGCTTCGCCCATGGCGGCGATGATCCCGCCATCCACGGGCGCGCCATCGAGGTTCCAGACGCCGTATATGGCGCTCATTTTCCGCCGGCCCTCATGTGGACAACGGCGTGGGCGGTGTGAGGCTGCCAAGACTCCAATAGCCGTCGTCGCGATCGGCGATGCGCCACGACGGGTCGTCGACCGCCAGCCAGGCATGGGCGATGATCCCGCCGTCGCGGCGCGCGACGCCGATCTCGACGGTCGCCGGAACGCCCCGGCGGCGGAGCAGCACGCTCAGCACGAGCGCCCGCCGCAAGCAATGCGCCCCCCCCGGCAGCCGTTCATCGACCGCCTCGACCAGGCGCACGAGGCGCCGCAATTCGGCCGCGTCCGGGCGCGGTCG
>DASWHK010000182.1:0-20663 GCA_036398215.1 Acidobacteriota bacterium
TACGGCGCTGAAGCCTACCTGAAAAGCGGCGTGGCGCTGCCCGACGGCGCCCTCGAGAGCCTGCGCGACGACTTCGAAGCCATCTACCTCGGCGCCCTCGGCGATCCCCGCGTCCCCGACATGGCGCACGCCAAGCAGATCCTGCTGGGGCTGCGCTTCGGGCTCGACCTGTTCGTCAATCAACGGCCGGTGAAGCTGCTGCACGAGCGCCTCTGCCCGCTCAAGGGGCGCGGCGTCGAGGACATCGACTTCGTCGTCTTCCGGGAGAACACCGAGGGGCTGTACGTGGGCGTGGGCGGGATCTTCAAGAAGGGGACGCCCGACGAGCTGGCGGTTCAAGAGGACATCAACACCCGCAAGGGCGTCGAGCGGATCATCCGCCACGCCTTCGACTTCGCCCGCCGAGAGGGTCGCCGTAGCGTGGTGATGAGCGACAAGAGCAACGTCCTGCGCTTCGGCCACGACCTCTGGCAGCGGGTCTTCGACGAGGTCCGGGCCGAGTACCCGGAGATCGAGTCCCGGCATCTCTACGTCGACGTCCTGACCATGCAGATGATCAAGAACCCGGCGCAGTTCGACGTCATCGTCACCTGCAACATGTTCGGAGACATCATCACCGACCTCGGCGCCCAGCTGCAGGGCGGCCTCGGCGTCGCCTCGTCCGCCAACATCAACCCCCAGACCGGCGTCGGCTTGTTCGAGCCGGTGCACGGCTCGGCGCCCAAGTACGCGGGGCAAGGCGTCGCCAACCCGATCGCCGCCATCCTGACGGCGCAGCTGATGTTCGAGTTCCTCGGCCACGGCGGCGCCGGGCAGGCGATCGAGAGCGCGGTCGGGGCGTTGATCGCCGAAAACCAGGTGACGCGTGACCTCGGCGGCAGCCTCGATACCGCCGCCGTCGGTCGCGCCGCGGCCGAGCGCATCGGCGCGGCCGTCAGGTCGTGAAGGGGAACGGCAAATGAGTCAGGAAGCCTGGATTCTCGACGGCGGCCGCGGCCTGGCGACCGCCTGCATCGGCGGCGGCCAGGGCACCGCGATGTGCCTCCAGGTCGGATGAGCCCGGACGCCGAAGCTGCGCCGCTGCCCGGGGAATCCGAGCTGATCTACGACTGGAACACCCGAACGCCGCAGCCGCAACCGGCGCAGGTGGCCTTCGACGACGAGACGCTGCGCGACGGCATCCAGTCGCCGTCGGCGCGCGACCCCGAGATCGAGCAGAAGCTGCGGCTGCTGCATCTGATGGCCGATCTCGGGATCGACGCGGTGGACCTCGGACTCCCGGGGGCCTCGCCGCGGCAGCGAACCGACGTCGAGCGGCTGGCGCGGGAGATCGCCGAGCAGAAGCTGGACATCTTTCCGAACTGCGCCGCGCGCACGGTCATCGCCGACATCGAGCCGATCTGCGCGGTCGCCGACGAGGTCGGCATCGCCATCGAGACGGCCTGCTTCATCGGCTCCAGCCCCATCCGCCAGTACACCGAGGACTGGGACCTCGACGGCATGCTCCGCCACACCGAAGAGGCGGTGCGCTACGCGGTGGATCGCGGGATGCCGGTCATGTTCGTGACCGAGGACAGCACCCGGGCGGCGCCCGAGACCCTCCGTCGCCTCTACACGACGGCGATCGAGGCGGGCGCCCGTCGCGTCTGCGTTTCCGACACCGTCGGCCACGTCACCCCACCCGGCGTCCGCGCCTTGATCGGCTTCATCAGGCAGGTCGTGGAGGATACCGGCGAGCAGGTGGCGATCGACTGGCACGGCCACGAAGACCGCGGCCTCGGCGTCTGGAACACGCTCGTCGCCCTCGAGGCCGGGGCCAGCCGCGTTCATGGCACCGCCCTGGGCATTGGCGAGCGTTGCGGCAACACCCCGATGGACCAGTTGCTGGCCAACTGCCGGCTGCTGGGCTGGATCGACAACGACCTCTCGCAGCTGGTCGAGTACTGCCGGGTGGCTTCCGAGGCGATCAGCGTGCCGATCCCGGCGAACTATCCGGTGATCGGCACCGACGCCTTCCGCACCGGCACCGGCGTGCACGCGGCGGCCATCATCAAGGCGCGCGCCAAGGGCGACGACTGGCTCGCCGACAGGATCTACTCGGGGGTCCCCGCGGCGATGGTCGGCCGCCGCCAGGAGATCGAGGTCGGGCCGATGAGCGGCACCTCGAACGTCGAGTTCCGCCTCCGCGAGCGCGGCATCGCCCCGGATCCCGACAAAGTGGCCGCCGTCCTGGCCGCCGCCAAGGCGGCGGACCATATCCTCGACGACGACGAGATCGACGCCGCGCTGGCCGGGAACTGAGCTTCGCGTCAGCGCAGGAAGACGTCCGGCAGGATGATCGGCACCAGCATGAACGAGGTGACGAAGATTGCCACCGCCAGCAGCGCCAGGAACAGGCGCGTGCCCCCGAGCGGTTGCTCGAAGCGGAGCGGCCGCGGATGGCGGAAGCCGCCGGCGAGGAACAACACCGAGACCACGGCGGCGAACACGATCCAGCCGGCGAAGAAGCGGAATCCGGCGTACAGCATGAGCGCCAGGACACCGAACGACAGCACCCGATGCCAGCGCGGCGTGAACGAGTACAGCAGGTGCCCGCCGTCGAGCTGGCCGATCGGCAGCAGGTTCATGGCGGTGATCAGCAGGGCGAACCAGCCGACAAAGGCCAGCGGGTGCATGAGCAGGTCCTCGGCCGGGCCGACGGCGGGGCCGAACATGCTCGCCATGGGGCCCCAGATCAGCGGCTCGCCGAGGGTGATGAACATGCCGCTGGTCTCGATCTCCACGGTGCTCACCACTCGCGACTGCGACAGCCCGTAGGCGAGCACAGGCAACGCCGCCACCCAGCCGGCGATGGGGCCGGCGACGGCGATGTCGAAGAGCGCGCGCCGGCTGGTGATCGGGCCGCGGATGCGGATCACCGCTCCCATGGTGCCGGGCAGCAGCGTCGGCAAGATCGTCGCCGGCGGCAGCGGCAGGAAGTACGGCAAGGTGGCGGCGATTCCGTAGTACCGGCACGCCAGGTAGTGGCCCATCTCGTGGGCCAGCAGGATGGCGATCACCGCCAGTCCGAACGGCAGGCCGCCGAGCAGCGCCTCGGGAGCCCGCAGCGGGTTGATCTCGATGAGGCCGCGCAGCTCGTCGCCGTAGAACTCCTGGTACTGGAGGAATCCCCAGTAGATGCTGCTCGCCAGGGTCAGCACGAAAAGCACGACGTTGGTGCGAATGCGCGGCTCGGGCAGCGGCGGAGGCCCCGCAGGCTTCAGGGGCGGCTGGGGATCATAGGCAGGCGGCGGCTGCGAGAACGGCGACGGAGCGTCTCGGTCGCCGGTGGGCGGCGGCGTTGCGGCGCTGTCTTCCTGATCGTACGACACGTCGAGAGGCTCCGCTGCTCTTGCCGTCCGGGAAGTCGCCGGGCCGCAGCGGTGACCGCGGGCCCTGAGGCTCGCGACGCCGCGACGCCGCCGAGAAAGTCAGGCTAGATCTTAGCAGCCCGCGAGATCCCAGCCCGACCTTGCCAACGGGTCACGGCTGCGCGAGCCGACGGCCTCGCTCGCATCGGGAAAGTTGAGAAGGTCGGGCTTGCGCTCCTCGGTGTGCCGAGCTTGCCGTCGTGGGCGGCGGGATCGGACAGCTTCAGCTCAGGTCGGCGAGCGCCTTGCTGGGGCGGAAGCGTGTCGTCTTGCCGGCGGGGATCGCGATCTGCTCGCCGGTGCGCGGGTTGCGGCCGACGCCGCGCTTGCGGGGCTTGACCTCGAAGACACCGAAGCCGCGCAGCTCGATGCGCTCGCCGCGAGCCAGGGCCCCCTTTAGCGAAGCGATGATCGTCTCGACGGCGATCTCGGCGTCCACCTTGGTGATGCCCGCCTCACGAGCGATGATCTCAACGAGGTCGGCCTTGACCATGCCGAGCCCACTCCGGGGTCGTCGGGTTTCGGGAGAGAAGGCGCGATTATAGAGACGGCCGTCTCCCCATGTCAACCATAACTACCGTGTTATCATGACGTTACGGTGATCCGGGCGATCCCTCCCGGATCTTTTTCGGGCACAGAACGCCCTCCAGAGGCTGTCGTGAGCCCATCGCCTTCCGTGCCCGTCCCCCACGTCGTCATCGTCGGCCGGCCCAACGTCGGCAAGTCGACGCTGTTCAACCGCATCGTCGGCCGCCGCGAGGCGATCGTCGGCAGCCAGTACGGCATGACCCGCGATCGCCATAGCGCCGAGGCCGACTGGAACGGGCGCCGCTTCACGCTCACCGACACCGGCGGCATCGAGCACGGCTCGCGCGAGGACCTGGCCCGCCAGATCGAACGCCAGGTGATGGTCGCCGTCGAAGTCGCGGCCGTCGTCCTGCTGGTCGTCGACGGCCGCCAGGGGCCGGTGCCGATGGATCGGGAGCTGGTCGCGGACCTGCGGCGCCGCGGGGTCGAGCCGATCCTGGTGGTCAACAAGTGCGACACGCCCGCGGTCGCCGCGCGGCTGGCGCCGGCGTTTCACGAGCTCGGCCTTGCGATCCTGCATCCGGTCTCCGCCGAGCACGGCGCGGGGATCAACGATCTGCTCGACACGGTGGCCGAGCTTCTACCGGAGATGCCGGTGGCGGCGGGAGACGAAGAGCCCGCCATCCGAATCGCGGTCGTCGGCCGGCCGAACGTCGGCAAGTCGTCGCTGGTCAACGCCCTGCTGGGCGCCGAGCGGGTGATCGTCAGCGATCAGCCGGGGACCACCCGCGACCCGATCGATACGCTGCTGGAGAGCAACGGCCGCCGCTACCTGTTGATCGACACGGCCGGGATCCGCAAGCGCGCCCGCATCGACACCCACGCCGAGATCGCCAGCGTCGCGATGGCGCGCCGCCGCCTGGCCCAGGCCGACGTCGCGCTGCTGGTCATCGATCCGGAGGAGGGCGTCACCCGCCAGGACATGCAGGTCGCCGCCGAGGCCGACGGCCTCGGCTGCGGCCTGATCGTCGTCGTCAACAAGTGGGACACGATCGATCCCGCGGAGATCGGCCGCGGCGAGGTCGAGGAGCACGTCCTCGAGCGCCTGGGGCGGAACCGCTATGCGCGCGTGGCGATCACCTCCGCGGTGCAGGGGACCGGTGTGGACGAGCTGCTGCCGCTGGTCGACGAGGTCGCCGCCGCCCGCTCGCGGAGGGTGCCGACGTCCGACCTCAACGCCGCCTTCGCGGCGATGGTCGGCCGCCACGCCCCGGCTGGCGGTACCAGCGCCTCGCAGCCCAAGTATTTGACCCAGGTGGGAATCGACCCGCCCCGCTTCGTGGCCTTCGCGGGCGGGCGAGGCGCCACCCGCGACGACTATGTCCGCTACCTCGAGAACCGCCTGCGGGAGGCCTTCGACTTCCGGGGAACGCCGATCGTGGTCAAGCTCCGGCAAGGCGGCCGTGGGCGCTCGTGATCCCGCCGCGCGACCCAGGGCGGCTCTATGCGGCGACCGCTGACGTAAACTACAATGAACGTTCGCGAATTCGAACCTGCAGGTGTTCGATCCCGAGCCGCCGCCACCGATGAGCCTGACAAAACGAGACATCGCCCGGGCGATCCACGAGGCCGAGCCCGCAATCTCCATCGCGGAGGCGGTCAGCCTGGTGGACGCGATCTTCCAGGCGATCAAGGACCGGCTGGCGGCCGGTGAGAAGGTCATGATCACCAACTTCGGCACCTTCCACGTCGTCGAGCGCTCGGCGCGGCAGGGCATCAACCCCGCCACCGGCGGCGGCCTGACCATCGACGGCCACCAGGCGGTCGCCTTCCGGTCGGCGCCGTCGCTGCAGTCGAGCCTCGACCGGGGCCCTAACGGACTGAAGGACGGCGTGGGCCGCGACGCCGCGAACCGCGACCTTGACCCTGCCTGGGGCCGGTGAGAAGCTGTAACCGGACGCCTCGCTGTGTTTCGATACAGGGGCTAACCCCGCCCTTTTGCACACGATCTCGGTCGGGACGTGGCGCAGCCCGGTAGCGCACTAGCATGGGGGGCTAGGGGTCGCTGGTTCAAATCCAGTCGTCCCGACCATCAATCCCCCGGGTGGGCCCCGCCCGCCCGGGTATTTTTTTGCCTCATGGCTTCGATCCTCGCTGTCAACGACGACGGTATCCACACGGAGGGGTTGGCCCGCCTCGCCGAGTGCCTGGCGCCGCTCGGTGAGGTGACCGTCGTGGCTCCCGACCGCGAGCGCAGCGCCGCCTCCCACGCGTTGACCCTGCACCGTCCCCTGCGGATCCGGGAGATCTCGGCGGGCAGGTTTGCCGTCGACGGCACGCCGGCCGACTGCGTCTATCTGGGGGCCCTCGAGATCCTCGACCGCAAGCCCGACCTGATCGTCGCCGGCATCAACCATGGCTCCAACATCGGCGACGACGTCACCTACTCGGGGACCATCGCGGCGGCGATCGAGGCGACCATCCTCGGCGTCCCCTCGTTCGCGATCTCCCAGGAGGCCCGAGGAGACGTGCCGCGCGGCTCCGGGAGGGGCCGCTTCGACTTCGCCAACGCCGGGGTGGTGGCGCAGGCGATGGCGCGGCGGGTACTCGACGAGGGCTTGCCCGCCGACATCCTGCTCAACGTCAACGTGCCGGACGGACCGATCCACGGCGTTCGCTGCACCCGGCAGGGGCGGCGCATCTACGACGAGGCGGTCCATGTCGGCACCGACCCGCGCGGCGGCACCTACTACTGGATCGGCAGCGGCGCCGCCCCCCACGTCGACCAGGGGTCCGATACCGACTACATGGCGGTGCGCACCGGCTGCGTCTCGGTCTGCCCGCTGCACCTCGACATGACCCACTATCGCTCGCTCGAGCAGCTGCGCAAGCGCTGCGCCGAGATCGAGGACGAGGTGGCCGAGATCGTGCAGAGCTAGTGTCCCGAATCGCAAATTCGTTGCATAAAGATCGAGGTCATTTTGTTCGCTGACAAGGCGCAGCGACGCAGGCATATTGGACATATGGCGAGGAGCTGCAACGCCGTCAGCGGGCAAAAGGGGCCGAGATTTATGCTGCGAATTTGCGATTCGGGACACTAGCGTGGCCTGGCGCAACCCGATCCGGGCCACCTACGACTGGGTGCTGGGCTGGGCCGAGCGGCCCGGCGGTCCCTGGGCGCTGGCGGGCATCTCGTTCGCGGAGTCGTCGTTCTTCCCGATCCCGCCGGATCTCCTGCTGATACCGCTGTGCCTGGCGGCGCCGCAGCGGGCGATGTGGCTGGCCGCCCTGTGCACCGCCAGCTCGGTGCTCGGCGGCATCTTCGGCTACCTGATCGGGATGCTCGCCTACGAGAGCATCGGGGTTCCGATCCTCGAGTTCTACAACCTGACGGCGACCTTCGACGACATCGGCGCCCTGTACGCGGCGTACACGGCGGCCTTCGTGGCGATCGCCGGCTTCACCCCGATTCCCTACAAGGTCTTCACTATCGCGGCGGGCGCCTTCCAGGTCGGCTTTCCGGTCTTTGTCGTCGCTTCGGTGGTCGGCAGGGGAGGGCGCTTCTTTCTGGTGGCGGGCCTCTTGCGGCTGTTCGGCGAGCCGATGAAGGAGTTCATCGATCGCTGGTTCAACCTGCTGACTGTGGCGCTCGTGGCGCTCATCGTCGCCGGTTTTCTCGTGGTAGAGTTCCTCTTCCGCTGAGCATTTTTTTTGGTCGGGGCGTAGCGCAGCCCGGTAGCGCACCTGCTTCGGGAGCAGGGGGTCGCTGGTTCAAATCCAGTCGCCCCGACTGTCTTTTCTCGGCTCGCGGGCTGTCCGTGGGGCATGGGTCGGGCCCCCGGATTTGCTCGGCCGGCGGTAGGGAAGCGCAAAGGGTCCGGTCGACGAGCGGCCGGGATTGCCAGACATCAGGAGAGCCGCGATGAGCCCCGCAGAACCCTCCTCTCCCGCCGGCGGAACCGCCGATACGGGTTCCGACGACGAGGTCCGCGAGCGCCTCCGCGCCGCCGTCCGCGACATCCCGGACTTTCCCAAGGAAGGCATCCTCTTCCGCGACATCACCACGCTGCTGCTCGACGCCGAGGCGCTGCGGCTGGCGGTCAAGGCGCTGGCCGATCCGTTTCGGGAGTCGCCGCCCGACCAGGTGCTCGGCATCGAGTCGCGCGGCTTCATCTTCGGCAGCACGCTTGCCTACGAGCTCGGCGCCGGCATGATCCTGGCCCGCAAGCCGGGCAAGCTGCCGGCCGAGACCGAGAGCGTCACCTACGACCTCGAGTACGGCTCCGACGGCCTCGAGGTCCACAAGGACGCCGTCCGCCCGGGGGCCAACATCCTGGTCGTCGACGACCTGATCGCCACCGGGGGCACCGCCAAGGGCGCCGTCGAGCTGGTCGAGCGTCTCGGCGGCCACGTCGCCGGGGTCGTGTTCCTGATCGAGCTGACCGGGCTGAACGGCCGCGGGTTGCTCGGCGACCGGCCGATCTACAGCATCCTCCGCTACTGACCGGCCCGGCCGAGACCGCGATGGCCGCCGTCACGTCGAGGCCGACCGGGCGCAACGCAGTAGACGCGGGCCTCCCCGCGCCCGCAGCAGAAGGGCGATGAGAAGTGCGGGCTAAACCCGAGCCGCGCGACGCCGCGCGGGCGATCGTCGACGCGGCGCTGGCCGCCGTCGAGCCCGCCGCCTCCGTGCGCCGCCGGCTGCGCCGCGCCGGCGAGGAGCTGCAGGCCGGCGACCTCCGCCTGCCGCTGGCGGCGATCGGACGCATCGTCGTGGTCGGCGCCGGCAAGGCCGGAGTGCCGATGGCGCGAGCGGTTGAGGAGGCCCTCGGCGACCGCATCGCCGCCGGGGACGTCGTGGTCCCCCGCGGCCAGCGGGCCGAGCTCGAGCGCATCACCGTTCACGAGGCCGGCCATCCGGTGCCCGACGCCGCCGGCGTGGCCGCCGGTCGGGCCGTGCTCGAGGCGGTCGGCGACCTCGACGAGCGCGACCTCGTGATCTGCGTGATCTCCGGGGGCGGCTCGGCGCTGCTGGTCTGTCCGGCCGAGGGGATCGCGTTGGAGGACCTGCAGGCAACCAACCGGGAGCTGCTCGCCTGCGGCGCCTCGATCGTCGAGATCAACACGCTGCGCAAGCACCTTTCGGCGCTGAAAGGGGGGCAGCTGGCGCGCGCCGCGGCGCCGGCCCGGGTGGTTACCCTGGTGCTGTCCGACGTCGTCGGCGACCCTCTCGACGCCATCGCCTCCGGCCCAACGGTCCCCGACACCACGAGCTTCGCCGACGCCCTCGCCATCGTTGAGCGTTACGGGCTCGCGGAGCGCCTGCCCGCAACGGTCGTCGGCCGCCTCCGTTCCGGCCTCGCCGGCGGCGTCGAGGAGACCCCGAAGCCCGGCGATCCGCTCTTCGAGCGGGTCGCCAACCTGCTGGTCGCCAGCAACGACCAGGCGGTGAGCGCCGCCGCCGCCATGGCCGCCGAGCTGGGCTACACGCCCTGCGTGCTGTCGACGCTCATCGAGGGCGAGACCCGGGAGGTTGCCCGGGTCCACGCCGCCATCGCCCGGGAGGCGCGGCTGTCGGGACGCCCCTGTGCCCCGCCGTGCTGTCTGATCTCGGGGGGCGAGACGACGGTGACGCTGCGCGGCGGCGGCCGCGGCGGTCGCAACCAGGAGTTCGTCCTCGCCGCGGCGCTCGACATCGCCGGCCAGGAGGGCATCCTGGTGTGCTCCGTCGGCACCGACGGGATCGATGGGACGACCGATGCCGCCGGCGCCTTGGCGGACGGCGAGACGGTGGCCCGGAGCCGGGGCGCCGGGATCGACCCCCGCTCCCGTCTCGACGACAACGACTCGCACATGGTGTTCTCGGCGCTCGGCGACCTGATCGTCACCGGGCCGACCGACACCAACGTGATGGACTTGCGCCTGCTGTTGGTAGAATGACCGGTGGTGCCGGCGAACACTGGCAGCCCGCTGACCCAGGACGCTCTATGCAGCCAATCCGGATCGCCGTCGGGGACCTCACGCTCGACGGCGAGCTCAACGACACCGAGGGCGCCCGGCGCCTCGCCCGCGTCCTGCCAATGACCTCCGGCTTCCAGGTCTGGGGCGACGAGATCCATTTCGAGGTGCCCGTTGAGCCGCTCGCGGATCGGCGAGCCCAGGAGAGCGCCAGCGTCGGCGACCTGGGGCTGTGCGCCGGGGAAGCGACGCTGTGCATCTTTTTCGGCCCCACCCCGTCGAGCCCCGCGGAGGAGCCCGTGCCGGCGCGGCCGGTGACGATCGTCGGCAGCGTCCGTTCCGCCGAGCGCCTGCGCGGCGTCAAGGCGGCCGACCAGATCAGCCTGGCTCCGGCGACGGAGAAGGCGGTGAACGGCGATGACTGAGCGCGACCGGGGGCGCTTCGAAGACACCCTCGACATCCTCGAGGGGAAGCGCGAGGAGACCGAGGAGCGGTTCCGGGACCTGCTTGTCGAGCTGTCGGACAACCTCGAGGCATTGCGGGTCGCGACCGAGCGCTCGGCCGAGATCTACCGCCAGCGGCTGCAGGAGCGGCGTCAAGCCCTGGCCGCGGTCAAGGAAGGGCTCCAGGGGGCGGCCGAGGCGGCCGGCCCCGAGACGGGATGGCCTGAGGGCGCCGGGCTGGTGCGACGCCGGCTCAACGGATTCCTTCGCTGGCTGTTGCGCGACTACCTGGAGATCGTCGACCGCCGGTTCGACGCCCGTGCTGTTCGCATCGATCGGCTGCGATCGACCGTCGATCGGCTGCACGAGACGGTCGCCCTGGACGGCGAGGGGGCCGAGGGGCTTCATGACCTGCTCGAGCTCGCCCGCCGCGCCCTGCAGGCGGCGAACGCCACCCACGCCGAGATGCTCGACCTGGTGAACGCCAAGGACGCCGAGGTCCTGCAGCGCGCGGTCGCCGGGCCCCTGCGCCGCATGGAGGTCCTCTTCGACGAGTTCGCCCGCCAGCAGGAAGGCCTGTTGTCGCAGCTGGTGGGGCGGCGCCGCGAGCTGGACGAGCTGGTCGAGGCCGCGACGCTCGCCCGCAAGACCGAGAGCTGACGCCGGCGGGTCGGAAACCGAGGAGATTACAACGAGTTACTTCATCGGCGTCCAGCGGAGCTGGACGGCGCCGCTGAAGCGCTGGCTCTGCGGGCCGTAGCCGAAGGAGGCCGCCAGCTTCAGGCTGTCGGCCGTGACCCCGAAGCGGCTCTCGATGGTCTCGGGTCGCCCGTCCTTCATGACGAAGTCGCCGCCGACCCAGACGCTATCGGTCAGGTAGGAGACCATCTCGGCCTCCAGGACCCGCTTCTTGTCGAGCTCGACCTCACCGAACCGGGCGCCGTAGCCCTCGACCAGCCAGGCGAGCGGATCGTCGTCCTGGTAGAGCGGGCTGCGGATGTTGATGCCGTCGTCGCCGAAGACGTCCTCATCGGGCACGAAGTCGATGCGGTCGAAGCCGCTGTAGGCGTCGGAGCCGTCGCGCATGTTGCGGCCGTAGACGACCTGCTGGGAGGCGCCGTTGCCGTCGACGCCGCCGGTGGTCTCGTAGCGCAGCACCCCCTTGATCACCTTGGCCAGCCCCTCGCCGGTCGACGCCGACCAGCCGAAGCCGCGGCGGTCGTGGCCGACGGTGGCGGTCAGGTCGAGGCTCTCGACGTAGTGCCAGAGCTGCAGGCTGGCGCCGCTGCGGCGGTCGTCGCCCACCCAGCTCGCCGAGAAGCCGAAGCCCTTGCCCTTGCGGGCGCCGTAGGCAACGCCGGTATGGAAGAGGCCGTCGCTGCCGGCGCCGATATCGAAGGTGAAGGAGCGGTACTTCTGGTTGACCTTGGCCTCCCAGTCGGTCCCGCCGCCGTTCAGCGACGTGTGCACACTGACCTTGGTCGACTTGGTCGGATCGATGCGGCCCGAGATGACGTTCGACAGGTCGCGTCCCGAGCGGTAGGTGTTGCTGAACCCCAGCGAGTAGCGCTTGTCGCTGAGCGTCACCGAATCGCTCAACTGCATCGAGCCGAGCTTGAGCTTCGACTTGTTGGTGACCTCGAGCTTCTGGGCGGCGGCGGGAGCGGCGCCGAACAGCAGCAGCGCGGCGACGGCGAGGCAGGAGACAGCAATCCCCCGGGCTGCCGCGAATCCCCTCCCTGTCGTCGATCGGCGCACTTTCCCCCTCAATCGGTGTAGGCACCTCCTTTTGTATAGGCTGAGGCCCCCAGAATCCACCCCCAATGTCCATCGGCAGGGGTTTTTACGTTCTTTTTACACCTTCGTGGCCGCCCGGTAACATTCGGACCACCGTCCGATCACTGCCCGTCGTAGATCGGCGCCAGCAGGTTGTCGACCGGGGCGAAGTCGTCGGTGAGGATGAGGCCGTTGCTGCGGGCCAGGACGGTCTCCATCTGGCCGCCGTAGACGCCGTCCTCGGACCAGGCGAAGAGAACCCCTTCGAAGTCGTAGTCGCCGTCGCGATCGCCCAGATCGTGGATGTCGAGCGGTTGGAGCGAGCAGGCGACGACGAAGGTGTCGCGATCCTCGGTGGGGCCGTCGGCGGAGCTCGAGAACACGTAGACGTTGGGGAAGCTCTGCAGCGCGGTGGCCACGAAGCTGCCGAGGAAGCGCCCCAGCCCCTCCCGGTAGATGTCGATGATGTTGATCATGTAGACGCCTTCGGGCTTCAAGAGCTCGCGGAGCTTGGCGCTGAACTCGCGCGTCGTCAGGTGGTAGGGGACGCTGAGGTCATTGAAGGCGTCGCCGAAGATGAAGTCGTAGGAGCCGGCGGCATCGCGCCGCAGCAGGTCGTCGACCAGGTTGCGGGCGTCGATGGTGTAGGTGGTCACCGCGGTCTGCTCGTCGGGGGGCAGGAACAGGGCGCGGTTGGCCGCCCGCTTGACCGCCGGGTCGATCTCGGCGACGTCGATGGCGCCGACCGGGTGGACGTGCTCCATGAAGCGCGGGAACACGAAGCCGCCGCCGCCGATGAACAGCGAGCGCAGCGGCTGGCCGGGAGGCGCGGTGCGCTGCACGATCGCCGCGTAGACGGTCTCGTAGTCGTAGACCAGCCGGGTGATGTCGTCGGACGGCACGTAGCTGTGAACGAGGTTGTCGAGCGCCAGGATGCGGGTGTTGTCCATGTCCTCGGCGTCGTAGACCTGGATCATGAAGTAGTTGCTCTCGTCGAAGTACTCGAGGTCGCTGTGATCGGGGCGCAGCAGCAGGAACACGCCGAGCTCGCGCGCCCACGGCCAGGGGCTGAAGGCGACCAGGTTGAACAGCCCCAGCACCGCCAGCCAGGTGCCGATGAAGGCGCCCCCCGAGCGGTACGCCAGGGATGCCAGGCCCAGGCCCATCAGCGCCAGCAGGGCGGCGACCGCGCTGACGATCGCCCGGGTGCCGATCCAGTCGATCAGCACGAAGCCGGTCAGGAAGGTCCCGAAGATCGAGCCAACCGCCGCCCAGGCGTAGATGTTGCCGACCGTCGAGCCCGTCCGGCTTCCTTCATCGAGCGCCATCTTGGCGACCACCGGGCCGATCGTCCCCAGCATCGCCGCCGGCAGCAGGAAGATGATCGCGGCGTTGAACAGCACCCAGCCGGGCCACGAGAGGCCCTCCGGCCGCCACCAGGTCTCGGCGTAGTGGTTGAGCCAGAGGACGCTGAAGCTGAGCACGGAGGCGGCCAGGAACAGCAGCGGCAGCACCCGGCGCGGCTCCTTGCGGTCGGCGATCTTGCCGCCGGCGTAGTTGCCGATGCTGATGCCGGCCAGAATGACTCCTATCACCGATGTCCAGGTGTACAGCGATGAGCCCAGGTTGGCGGCGATCAGCCGGGCGGCGACCAGCTCGAGGACCATGATGCAGGTGCTGCTGGCGAACACCAGGGCGTTGGCGAGCAGCAGCGTCGGCGTGAGGTGCGCGGGCTTGCGGGTCAGCACGATGCTCAGCCGGCCACGGGCGCGGCTTCGACGTCCCGCAGGCGGGCGAACATCCCCGGCTCGTAGGCGGTGATGGCACCTGTAAAAGCCGACGCCGCGACAGTCAGCGGCGAGGCCAGGTAGAGCTTGCCGGGGCCGGAGCGCCCCTTGTAGTTGCGGTTTATGGCGCTCACGGTCACCTGCTCGGTGTCCTCGGAGACGCCCGGACCGCAGCCGATGCAGGCGCCGCACCCCGGCTTGATGAGCGTCACCCCAGCCTCCTCGAAGACCTCGACGAAGCCCTTGCGGCGCGCGTAGCTCTCGACCGCCGCGGAGCCGTACTGGATCAGGAACGTGACCCCGGGGGCGACCCGCAGGCCGGCGTCGACCGCCTCCTTGGCCACCCGGTAGTAGAACTCGAGGTCGTCGATCTTGCCGGCCGTGCAGCTGCCGCCATAGGCGATGTCGATGGCCACCCGGCCGAGGTCGGCGACCAGCGCCCCGTTGGTGGGGTCGGAGGGGATGCCGTGGTCGGGGTCGCCGGGGTGGGCGACCATCGGCTCGATCGCCGCCAGGTCGATGGTGTGGACGCCGCCGTCGTAGACCGCATCGGGATCGGGACGCAAGGCGCGGGCCCGCATTCGCTCGATGTCGGCGTCGGGGCGGTAGTCGGCGATCCACTCGAAGGTGGCCTCGTCGGCCTCGACGATGGCGCCGCGGGCGGAGCACTCGGTGGCCATGTTGGTGAGCGTGGCGCGCTCGTCCATGGACAGGGCGGCGACGCCGGGTCCGGTGAACTCCATGACGCGGTTCAGCGTCATCTGCGGGCGCGCGTAGTACAGCAGGATGTGGAGCATCACATCCTTGGCGGTGACGTTGTCGGCGAGCTCGCCGACCAGCTCGAAGCGGATGGCCTCGGGCACCTCGACAAACGTGAAGCCCGAGTACACCAGGTTGGCGTATTCGGTGGCCCCGACCCCCCAGGAGAGGGCGTTGTTGCAGCCGCCCATGCAGGTGTGGCTGTCGGTGGCCTGGATGAAGTCCCCGGGGCCGATCATCTGCTCGCGGGCCACCTCGTGGCAGATCCCCGGCGACTCGCCGTCGTGGGTCAGGTAGTCGTCGACCTGGGTGTGCTGCTGGAACTCGCGCTGCAGCTCGCGCATCGTGGCGACCTTCTCGAGGTGGGGCTGCAGCTTGACGACCTGATCGGCGTACACCAGGTGGTCCTCGAAGGCGGCGAAGCGCTCCGGATGCTGTAGCTGGTAGCCGGCGCCGTGCTCCCGCTGCAGGAAGTAGTGCACCTGGGCGGAGGTGAAGTCGTGCGAGTAGCCGCCGTCGACCTCGACGAGGACCGCGTCGCCGGGCTCGACGTAGCCAGCGGCGGGTCGCAACAGGTGCCGGGCGAGGATCTTCTCGGTCATGTTCATCGGCCGCGGCGGCGTGTCCGGCTCGGGAATGTCGATCTCGCCGGCCTCCAGCGCCCTGGCGAACGGGAACAGGCCGCCTTGCCGCACGATCAGCCGGGTGACGGGATCGAACCCCCCGCAGAACTCCTCGAACGGCACCCGCTCGCCGGCTTGCAGGCGCCTCAGGACGTCGTGGCCGGCCATCAGCACGCCGTTGTTGATGTTGTTGCGGGCGTGGATGGGGGCGAAAGAGGCGGCGATGGCGATGCGGATGCCGGAGTACTTCTCGGCGTGCACGGCGGTCTCCCGCGAGCTGCCGGTGCCCTTGCGATAGCCGGAGACGATCACCTCGAAGCCGCCGTCGCGCAGGGCGTCGCGCTCGAAGAGCCGCTCGCCGTCGACGATCAGGCCGGCGTAGGCCTCCCGGGCGATGTCCTCGGGACGGTGGTTGAAGCAGACCCAGGCCGGGGTCATCGCGTCGGTGTTGATGTCGTCGAGCAGGTCGTCGACCGTCACGTTGTCCATGGTCAGGTCGAGCTCGCCGCGCAGCTGGCGGCGGATCAGCTCGGGGTCCTTGGTCAAGAACAGGACGCGCTTGCCGGGGGTGAGCTGGACGGTCGAGGCTGCTTTCACGGTTCGGGGACTTCCGGTGGGCGTCGGCGCGAGCGCGCCGAGCTACGAGTAGATTTTACCATCGCCGCCCGCGCGGCCCCCGGGTACGGGGCGCGAGGCCTAGCAGGACGTGGCGATGAGACCATTCGTGGCAGGTAACGAGCGTGGCGATCACGGCTTCGGTTTCGCCGTGGCTTTCCAGACGTAGCGGTCACCAAGGGCGCCGAACCGGCACAGCCTGCTGCTTCGCAGGCCGAGGTGGAAGTGTGATGGGTCTGGCGCGTGGACCTTGCGGGTGAGGGCAAGGAGAGCAACTGCTAGGTGCCGACCGGATTGCAGCGTACTACCCTGTAGCCGTCCGCCAGCGGGAACCCGCTACCAACGGCAGGGATCGCGGCGGCGGTCACCGGGGGGCACGCTCCGAGCTTCGGGGCCCTTGCTGGAGAGCCGTGGCAGATGAGCACGAACAAGGTCAAAACCGCCCCCGAGGGCATCGACGCCACCCCGAGGCCGTTCGCCGAGGCCCGCCCGCTGCCCGGCCCGCCGTATCACGAGCCGTCGATCTTCACCGCCGAGCTCGAGCGCATTTTCTTCGACATGTGGGTGTGCGCCGGCCACCAGGACAACATCGCCGCCGCCGGCGACTACATGGTGCGCGAGATCGGCGGCGAGTGCGCGCTGATCGTTCGCGATAAAGAGGGCGTGCCGCGGGCCTTTTACAACGTCTGCCGGCACCGCGGCACGCGGCTGGTCGATGAGGTTCGCGGGGCCAGCGAGCTGGACAAGGCTCGTGGGCCCGCCACGTTTGCGGAGCCCGGTAAGGCCGGCGAACCCAAGTCGCGTGAGCTCGGCAATCGCGGCGAGCTCGACGGCTCGGGCAAGCGCGGCCAGCCCGGCGGCGGCCTCGAGTGTATCCGTTGCCCCTACCACGGCTGGTCGTACGGCCTCGACGGCCGGCTGCTCGCGGCGCCGCTGATGGACGAGGTCGAGGGCTTCGACAAGCGCGACTACCCGCTGACGCCGATCCAGCTCGACACCTGGGAGGGGTTCCTGTTCCTCAACTTCTCCGAGGATCCGGCGCCGCTGGCCGGCCAGCTCGCCGGTTTCCCCGACGTCTCGCGCTTCCAGATGGCGCAGATGCGGCTCGGCGGCCGCCACGAGTACGACATCGCCGCCAACTGGAAGCTGGTCTGCGAGAACTACGGCGAGTGCTACCACTGCCCCTCGAACCACCCGCAGCTCAACCCGATCTCGCACTTCCGCAGCGGCGGCAACAGCTTCGACGGCGAGGGCTTCTGCGGCGGCCCGATGCGGCTCAACGAGGGCTGCTCGACGATGACGCTGACCGGCCGCAGCGAGCGGCCGCCGATCGCCGGCCTGCAGGGCGAGGACCTGCGGCTGGTCCACTACTTCAACCTCTACCCGGCGTTCCTGCTCAGCCTCCACCCCGACTACGTCCTCACCCACACCGTCTGGCCGATCGACGCCGGCCGCTCGCGCATCGTCTGCGAGTGGCTGTTTCCGCCCCAGGCCGTGGAGGCCGACGGCTTCGATCCCTCCGACGCCATCGAGTTCTGGAACATGACCAACGAGCAGGACTGGGCCATCTGCGAGCGGGCGCAGAAGGGCGTGCGCTCGCGCGGCTACCGGCCCGGCCGCTACCAGCGGCTCGAGCAGACCATCTACTTCTTCGACAGCTGGTACCTGCGGACGATGGGGCCGGCGCTACGAGCTGGGCAGGAGCACCTGCCGGCGACGGGGCCGGCGCTGCGGGACGGGCCGGAGTGACCCGCGCCTACGACGCCATCGTGATCGGCGCCGGCCACAACGGGCTGGTCTGCGCCGCTTACCTGGCGCGGGCCGGCAAGTCGGTGCTGGTGCTGGAGCGCCGCCACCTGGTGGGCGGCGCCACGGTGACCGAGGAGATCTACCCGGGCTTCAAGTACTCGGTCTGCTCCTACGTCGTCAGCCTCATGCGGCCGCGCATCATCAGCGACCTCGACCTGCCCCGCTTCGGCTTCGAGCTGCTGCCGTTGGACGGCACGCTGACGCCGCTGCTCGACGGCAACTACCTGATGCGCTGGCACGACGCCGCCGAGACCCGCCGCGAGCTGTCGCGCTTCTCGGCCGCCGACGCCGAAGCCTACGAGCGCTTCGGCAAGCTCATGTATCACCTGGCCATGGCGGTCCGCCCGATGCTCGCGGCGACGCCGCCCGATCCGACGTCGCTGGCGCCCGGCAACCTGGCGGCGCTCGCCGGCATCGGCCGCGAGCTCGGCCGCAGCGGCGAGTACCTCTACGACCTCGCCAAGCTGATGACGATGAGCTCGGCCGACTTCGTCGAGGCGTGGTTCGAGAGCGAGCCGCTGCGCGGGACGCTGGCCTCGAGCGGGATCATCGGGACCTTTCTGGGGCCGCGCTCGCCGGGCTCCGCCTACGTGATGCTGCACCACTACATGGGGGAGATCGACGGCCAGTTCCGGGCCTGGGGGCTGCCCCGCGGCGGCATGGGCGGAGTGGCCGAATCGATCGCCGGCGCGGCGCGCAGCTTCGGCGCCGAGATCCGCACCGAGGCGCCGATCGAGCGGGTGCTGATCGAGAGGGGCGAGGCCCGCGGCGTGATGCTCGAGGGCGGCGAGGAGATCCGCGCCGCCACGGTGGTTTCCAGCCTCGACCCCAAGCGGACTTTCCTGCAGCTGATCGGCACCGAGCACCTGGATGCCGAGCTCGTCGAGGCCATCCACCGCTACAAGATCCGCGGCTCGTCGGGCAAGGTGAACCTGGCGTTGGATCGGTTGCCGGCGCCGGCCTGCCTCGACGGCATCGAGGCGCGCACCGGCTACCCGGAGGAGTCCTACCTGCGCGGCGCCCTGTCGATCAGCCCCAGCGTCGACTACCTCGAGCGCGCCTACCAGGACGCCAAGTACGGGCGCTTCTCCCGGCGTCCTTATATGGACATCGTCATCCCGACGCTCGCTGACCCGTCGATGGCGCCTCCCGGCAAGCACGTCATGTCGATCTTCGTCCAGTACGCTCCCTACGAGCTCGCCGAGGGGACGTGGGAGCAGCAGCGCGAGGCCTTCGGCGACGCGGTGATCGACACGCTGGCCGAGTACATCCCCGGCCTGAAGGAGATCATCCTGCACCGCCAGGTGGTTACGCCCTGGGACCTCGAGCAGACGATCGGTCTGACCCAGGGCAACATCTTCCACGGCGAGCTGTCGCTCGAGCAGCTCTTCTTCATGCGGCCGGTGGCCGGCTGGGCCGACTACCGCACCCCGATCCACAAGCTCTACCAGTGCGGCTCCGGAACCCACCCGGGCGGCGGCGTCATGGGGGCGCCGGGCAAGCTGGCCGCCGAGAAGATCCTCGCGGAGGAGCGTTGATGGGATCGACGAGCAGGCCGTGAGCGGCCGCTACGACGACGTCGTCGTCGGCGCCGGCCACAACGGCCTGGTCGCCGCGGCCTATCTGGCGAAGGCCGGCAGGTCGGTGCTGGTCGTGGAGCGCGCCGAGTCCGCCGGCGGCACGATCGGCGGCGAGCAGATCGCGCCGGGCTTTACCGCGCCGCTCGCCTTCCCGAGCGCCGAGCGGCTGCATCCGGCGGTCGTCAAGGAGCTCCACCTGCAGGCGCACGGGCTCCAGGCGCTGGCGCCGGCCGGGATCACGATCGTCGGCGACGGCGGCCCGCTGCGCTTCGACGGCCGCGGCCGCATGGCCGCGAGCAACGCCAATGGGGCCCCCTCGCCGGCCGACCACGCGGCGCTGGCGGAGCTCGAGCGCCTCGTCGGCCGCATCGCCGCCGCCCTGGAGCCGCTCTACGGCAAGCCGCTGCCGGAGCTCGAGGAGCTGCGGGCGGCCGACACGATCGATCTGCTGAAGGTCGGCTGGCGGCTGCGGCGGCTCGGCCGGCGCGACATGCGCGAGGCCATGCGCCTGCTGCCGATGTCGATCCGCGACGTCGCCGAGGAGCGGCTCGAGAGCCCGGCGCTGCGGGCGGCGCTCGCCGGCCTCGGCGTCGAGGGCGCCTGGCTCGGCCCCTTCTCGGCGGGCACGGCGTTCAACCTCGTGCACCACCGCATCGGCGCCGCCGGCGCCCTGCTCGCCGGGCCGTCCTTCGTAGCCGCCGGCATGGGGGCGCTGGCCGCGGCGCTCGAAGGCGCCGCCCGGGCCGCCGGCGCCGAGGTGCGAACCGGCGCCGAGGTGACTCTCATCGATGCCGGTCCCGGCGGCGCCCGCGGCGTGACGCTGGCGGACGGCGGCCACGTCGAGTGCGAGACCGTGGTCTCCGACGCCGATCCGCGCCGCACGCTGCTCGGCCTCGTCGATCCCGGCCTGCTGGAGCCGGAGTTCCTCGCCGCGGTCGCCAACATCCGCGCCCGCGGCGGCGTCGCGGTCGTCAGCTTCGCGCTCGACGGGTTGCCGAGCTTCGATTTTCAGGGACGTATCCAGCTCGGCGGCCTCCACGACATCGAGCGCGCCTTCGACGCCGCACAGGACGGCCGCCTGCCCGACCGCCCGCTCGTGCAGCTGACGATCCCCTCGCTGCTGGACAACCGCGTCGCCCCCGAGGGCGGCCACGTGGCGACCGCCTGGGTGCAGACGGTGCCCCGCCATCTGCGCTCCGCGGCGAACGGCGATCAGGACGGCTGGCGGCAGGGCAGGGAGGCGCTCGCCGACGCCGTCGTCGCGGTCATCGAAGAAGCGCTGCCCGGCTTCGGTGATCGCGTCCGGGCCCGCCGGGTGCTGGCGCCGCCCGACCTCGAGGCCCGCTTCGCAGCCAGCGGCGGCTGCCTCTACGA
>DASWHK010000183.1:0-5654 GCA_036398215.1 Acidobacteriota bacterium
GTCGCAGAACGGCTTGTCGGCGGAGCGGCCGCAGCGACACAGGAGGTAGCGGGCCGCCACGGTGCGGCCGCCGTGCTCGGGATCGACCAGCTCGATGCCTCCGGTGACGATGTAGGGGCCGTGGGCGGTCACCTCGATTGCTGGGGCCGCCTCGACGCCGTCCACCGCGGGAGCGGTTTCGCCGTTTCCGCGGGCCTCCCCACCGGCGCCGGCCGCGGCCACCTCGCCGCTTGCCAGGGCCACCCCGCGAGTGCCGTCCGGGGCCGCCTCGACGCCGTCGCCGGCGCCTCCGGTGTTCGCGACGGGCCCCCACTCGCCGCCGGCGCTACGGGCGCTGCGAAAGCCGGCGGTCTTGTGGGTGCCGTCGCAGAAGGGTTTGATCGGCGAGGCGCCGCAGCGGCAGAGGGCGAAGTTGCCCTTGCCGCGGCCCTCGGTGCGGATCGAGTTGCCGCGGCCGTCGCGCAGGATCTCGACGCCGTCGACGCGCAAGGAGCCGTTTTGACGGCAGGAGATCGTCGGTCGATCCACAGCGTCGCCGCTGCTCACGTGTCCACCCCGATGCCAGAGCTTGAAGCGCGGATCGGTGACCATGCTGGAACCGTTTCGCCGCTGCTCACCCATCCTCCTCGATGCCCGGCCAGTGCGCCCCTTCCTGCATGCTGGCCGAAGGAGCTCACTGCACCGCACGAGGCGTATACCCACTCCTGAATGAGCAAACCAGGCACATGCACCCGGCCCTCTCGCGAACCGAACGTTCAAGGATGCCACGAAACCTCCGCGTGGGGCCGCCGCGACGCGACGGGAGGCGCCACGATGCGGTAGGGTCTGAGCCCTCCGTACTGTACGGAACGCCAAGGAACTTGTTCACGGTGCCGCCCGCATGCCGAAACTCCGGCGGCCGATCGGAGCGCAGGAGAGCCCCATGCCCGTAGCCCACGCCCGCCACATCCTGGTCGACACCGAAGAGCAGGCCAACGATCTGAAGGGCCAGATCGAGGGAGGCGCCGACTTCGGCGAGATTGCCCGCGAGCATTCGAGCTGCCCATCGAAGGCCCAGGGCGGCGACCTCGGCCAGTTCGGCCCCGGTCAGATGGTCGAAGAGTTCGACGCAGTGATCTGGAGCGAGGACGTCGGCGCGGTCCACGGCCCGGTGGAGACCGCCTTCGGCTACCACCTGATCGAGATCCTCAGCCGCACGGACTGAGCAGGGAATCCGGGAGGCATCAGGCGGCGCCGAGACGCGTCATTGCCGCCCGCGCCGCGTGCAGGCCGCACATCCCGTGGATGCCGCCCCCGGGCGGCGTCGACGCCGAGCACAGGAACAAGCGCGGGTCGGGCGTCGCGTAGGGGCTCCAGCGCAGCACGGGCCGGGCGACGAGCTGGCGGAGGGTCGCGGCGCCGCCGGTGATCGCGCCGCCGACCAGGTTCGGGTTGAGGCGCTGGAAGTCGGCCGGGGCCAGGGCGCGGCGCGCCAGGATGCGGTCGCGGAAGCCCGGCGCGAAGCGCTCGATTTGCCGCTCGATCCGTTCGGTCATGTCGACGTCGCAGCCGTTGGGAACGTGGCAGTAGGCGTAGCCGGTCTGCTTGCCCTCGGGGGCGCGGCCGGGGTCAGCGGCGGACTGCTGGCAGACGATCAGGAACGGCCGCTCGGCGACCCGCCCCTCCCAGGCGTCGCGCTCGGAGGCGGCGATCTCCTCGAGCGTGCCGCCGACGTGCACCGTCGAGGCGCCGCCGACGGCGGCATCGCGCCAGGGGATCGGGCCATCGAGGGCCCAATCGAGCTTGAAGGCGCCGGGGCCGTAACGGAAGCGGCGCAGGCGCGCCAGGTACCCCGGCGGCAGCTCGCCGTCCGCCAGCGCCGCGAACGGCTTCGGGGCGAGATCGAAGAGGACCACGCGTGACGCCGGCAGGTCGCGGAAGCCGCGCACCGGCTGGCCGGTCTCGATGGAGCCGCCGAGCTGCCGCAGCCGCGACACCAGCGCCGCGGCGATGGAGCCCGAGCCGCCGCGGGCGCACGGCCAGTCGACGGCGTGGGCGGCAAGGGCGAACACCAGGCCGAATGCCGCGGTCCCGGGCTTCTCGAGCGGCAGCACGGAGTGGGCAGCGCAGCCGGCGAACAGCGCCCGCGCCGGGGCCGTTTTCAGCTTCGCGTTCGCCAGCCCCGCGGCGCTGCGCAGGCCGCGCAGACCGAAACGGGCGAGCTGCAGGGGGCGGCGCGAGGAGAGCAGCGGTAAGCGCGGCAACCGGCCCGGCGCCTCCAGCAGATCGGCGAACAGGTCGGCGGTGCGATCCGGCAACCGGCCCGGTGCCTCGAGCCGATCGGCGGGCGGCTCGGTGGCGCAATTCCGCGGATCGCCTTGTTGCTCCCGTCCCCGGGTGTCGTCTCCTGCCTTGCTCTCCGACAGGAAAGGGCCCACCAGACCCCGCCAGCGCCGGGCGTCCTCGCCGAGCCGCTCGCCGGTTTCGACGAGCGACCGGCTCAGCAGCGGCGCCGGCCCGTCGTCGAGCGGGTGGGCAACGCTGGCGGAGAACGTCAGCCATTCGAGCCCGTGCTCCCACAGCGGTTGCCCCCGAAAGAAGGGTGACAGCAGCGCCAGCGGCTGGATCGCCGAGCACTCGTCGTGGAAGAACCCCGGCAGCGTCGCCTCGGAGGTCCGCATGCCACCGCCGACCGTCGGGGCGCCTTCGAGCACCAGCACCCCAAGGCCGCGGCCCGCCAGCTCGATCGCGGCGGCCAGGCCGTTGGGCCCGGAGCCCACCACCACGGCGTCCCAGATCTTCCCTCCGCGCGCTCGAGGGGATCTCCGGGCAATCTCCGCGGCCTCGTCGGTCGTTCTCAAGGCGCTTCTCTCTACGGCGTGATGATCGCGACGTGCTCGGCAAACCGGCTGAAGTCGTGCTCGTTGTTCGTGACGATCGTCTCGATCTCGAGCCTCTTTCAAGGGCCGATCGAGACCGGCCGCTCGCGATCGGTGAGGTTCAGGACGATCGACTTGCTGGCGCGGACCAGGTCCTGGGGCGTCATGATGATCTCGTGGCCCCAGACGCCGGCGCCGACGCCGACGACCGGGTAGCCCATCAGCTCGGCGTCGACGAAGGAGCGGAAGCCCTTCGGCTGCCAGTGAAACGGCGGCACCGAGCCGACCTCGTAGCCGGTGGTCTCCACGACGCCCTCGAGGCTGCACATCTTGATGTTGCGGTTGCCGATGGCACGCTTGAGATGGCCGGAGACGGCGCTCTTGTCGGCCCCCACCATCACCAGGACGCGCTCGCCCTCGCCCGACTCGAAGATCAGCGTCTTGATCATCTGGCCCCCCTCGAAGCCGAGCGCCCTGGCGACGTTGGCGGCGCCCTTCTCGGTGGTCGCCGGGAACTCGCGCCTTTCGTAGGGGATGCCGAGGGCGTCGAGGTGATCGTGAGCTGGTAGTTGCCGGTCTGCCATCGTCCCTTACGCCGCCTCCCCAGCCGCAGCTCCCGCGCAGGCGCGGCACATTGTGGGTATGCTGCCTATGGGGCTGCTCGAGAGCAACCAGCCGTCAGCGAGCAATCAGCCTCCCGCGAAGCAACCAGCTTCCACGGAAGACCAGCCTTCACAGAAAGCCAGCCCCACGCAAAACCAGTCCCAAGGAAAAACCAGCCCACCAGCCCTCACGGAGAACCAGCCCCAACGAAGCGCAACCATTTGCCCACGAAGGAGGGACGATGGCCGACGATCGCAACGACAATCTGTTCGAGTTCGACACCAGCCGGATCCCGCGGCCGAACGTGCCGTGGAACCTGGTCGGGATGATCGCCGCCGGCCTGCTGCTGCTGGCGGTGGCGGCCTCGACCGTCTATCAGGTGCAGCCGGAGGAGGTCGGCGTGGTGCTGCGGTTCGGCAAGTACATCAAACAGACCGACCCCGGAATCCACCTGAAGATCCCCTTCGTCGACCAGGTCACCAAGGTGCCGGTGCAGCGGCAGCTGAAGGAGGAGTTCGGCTTCCGCACCGTCGAGGCCGGGGTTCGATCGACGTTCACAACCGGCCAGTTCCAGGACGAGGCGGTGATGCTGACCGGCGACCTCAACGTCGCCGTGGTCGAGTGGATCGTTCAGTACCGTATCATCGATCCCGAGCTGTACCTGTTCCGCGTCCGCAACGTGACCGACACGTTCCGCGACATGAACGAGGCCACCATGCGCGAGGTCATCGGCGATCGGACGGTCACCGAGGTGCTCACCGTCGGCCGCCAGGACGTCGAGGTGGCGGTGAAGGAGCAGCTGCAAGCCCTCTGTGACGAGTACCAGACCGGCCTCACCGTCGACCAGGTGGTGCTCCAGGACGTCAACCCGCCTGACCCCGTCAAGCCCTCGTGGGACGAGGTCAACCAGGCCCAGCAGCAGCGCGACCGGATGATCAACGAGGCGCAGGCCCGCTACAACCAGGTCATCCCGCGAGCCGCCGGCGAGGCCCAGCAGGCCATCCTGCAGGCCGAGGGCTACGGGCTCGACCGGGTGAACCGCTCGGAGGGCGACGCCTCCCGGTTCATCGCGGTCTACGACGAGTATCGGCGGGCGCCCGAGGTCACCCGCCAGCGCCTGTATCTGGAGACGATGCAGAGGCTGCTGCCGCAACTCGGCGGCAAGCTGTTCATCGATCAGGACGCCGAGGGGGTGCTGCCGCTGCTGCCGCTGGAGTCGTTGCAGCGCGTGCTCCCCGGCGGCGGCGCGGCCACCGGAAACGGCGGCGGCGCCGGCGGTCCCGGCGGCACGCAACAAGATCAGGAGGACAACCGATGAACGCCAGAGCCATGATCCTGGGGGTCGCGGTAATCGCCGTTCTCATCGTGGTCTCGAGCGCCTTCTACGTCGTCAACGAGACGCAGCAGGTGATCATCACCCAGTTCGGAGAGCCGATCGGCGAGGCGATCACCGAGGCGGGGGTCCACGTCAAGATCCCATTCATCCAGGTCGCCAACTTCTTCGACAGGCGCTTCCTGGAGTGGGACGGAGTGGCCAACCAGGTGCCGACCCGCGACAAGCGCTTCATCTGGGTCGACACCTACGCGCGTTGGCGGATCAGCGACCCGCTGCTGTTCTTCCAGCGACTGTACGACGAGCGCGGCGCCCAGACGCGGCTCGACGACATCCTCGACGGCGAGACCCGCAACTCCGTGGCCCGCCACGATCTCATCGAGGTGGTACGGACCTCGAACCGCGATCCCGGTGAGGTCCTGGTCGATACGGACTTCGAGCAGGTCATCCTCGAGGAGATCCAGATCGGCCGCGAGGCCATTACCCAGGAGATCCACGCCCGCGCCCAGGAGCGCGCCGAGGGTCTCGGCATCGAGATCCTCGACCTGCAGATCAAGCGCATCAGCTACGTCGACGAGGTGCAGCGCGACGTGTTCGATCGAATGATCGCCGAGCGCCAACGCATCGCCGAGCGCTACCGCTCCGAGGGCGAGGGCGAGGCGGCGCGCATCGACGGCGAGCGCGAGCGCGAGCTGCAGAGGATCCAGTCGGAGGCCTACCGGACCGCCCAGGAGGTGCGCGGGGCCGCCGACGCCGAGGCCACCCGCATCTACGCCGCGGCCTACAACCGTGACCCGGCGTTCTACGCCTTCGTCAAGAGCCTGGAGACCTACGAGATGACCGCGGATGCCAACAGCGTA
>DASWHK010000184.1:0-5210 GCA_036398215.1 Acidobacteriota bacterium
CGACCGCGACTTCTACTACGGCGATCCCTACTTCCCGCCGGAGGAGCCGATCGACGGCCTGCTGTCGAAGGAGTACGCCCGCCAGCGCGCCGCAACGATCGACTGGGAGCGCAACGATCCCGACGTCAAGCCCGGCGATCCATACCCCTTCCAGGGCGGCACGAACCCATTCCTGCACCTGCTGCAGCGCTGGAGCACCAGCGGGGAGGAGGAGGCGGGGTCGATCGCCGACCGCGGCATCAACGCCCTGACCCCGGCGCTGGCGATCCAGGCCGGCGCGATCCCCCGCGACGGCACGAACGACTGGGGCACCACGGGCGCCTTCGGCGACGACTTCTTCCGCGGCACCACCTCGGTGGAGGCCGCCGACGAGGAGGGCTGGATCGTGTCGATCACGCCCTCCGGCGCCTGGCTTCCGGCGGTGATCGCCGGCGAGACCGGCATCGGCCTGAGCCAGCGCATGCAGCAGTTCGTGGTCCACGAGGCCGAGAATCCGTACAACGTCGTGGAGCCCGGCAAGCGGCCGCGCGTCACGCTGACGCCCACTTTGGCCCTCAAGGACGGCAACCCCTACCTGTCGTTCGCCGTGCAGGGCGGCGACAGCCAGGACCAGAACCTGCTGCAGTTCTTCCTCAACGTCGTCGAGTGGGACATGAACGTCCAGCAGGCCGTCGAGGCCGCCAACATCAACAGCTCCCAGATGAAGGGCTCGTTTGGCGACCACGATTCCTCGCCCGGCGAGCTGTTGATGCAGGAGGCAACGCCCCCGTGGGTGCGCAACGCGCTGGAAGGCATGGGCTACCGGCTGCGCTTCAGCGAGCGCACCTCGGGGCCGATCAACGCGATCTTCTTCGACGTGGCCCACGGCACCATGTGGGGCGGCTCGAGCAACCACGGCGACGACTACGGGATTGCCTGGTAGCCGTCGGCGGTCGCAACGGGGGGCGCGCTTCGCGGCCGGCGAGCTCGTCCCGACGGATCGCTCCGCGAGAGAAGACCCTGTCGCTCAGCGGCCGGCGAGGAATTCCCTCACCGCGTCGATGAACGCCTGCGGCTGCTCGATGAAGGGGAAGTGGCCGGCGGCGGGGATGGTGACCATGCGGGAATCCGGTAGCCGCTGGCCGATCGCCGCGCCGCCGATCGGACCGCCGGGCTCCGCCGAGCCGTAGATGATCAGCGTCGGCACTGCGAGGTCCTCGAGCTCGTCGTGGAAGTCGAAGCTCTCCAGGTCGACGCCCATGGCGCCGAGCTGGGCGCTGCGGTCCTGGTAGTCGCCCGGGACATAGATCTGCAGCTCGCTCAGCCTCGACGGGTCGTGGAACTGCGGCCGCACCGACAGGCGCAGCATCCGCTCGATCGCCTCCGGCTCGCCGTCGGCGAACGCCTCGGAGCTGCCGACCGCATCGCGCTCCTGCCGGTCTCGCTCGCTGACCCGCTCGGCGACGACTCCCTCCTCGCGGAGCCAGAGGTCCGAGCTCGCCGCCATCGGGCTGACCAGGATCAGCGACCGCAGGTTCTGCGGGTAGCGGAGCCCGTAGCGCATCGCCAGGAGGCCACCCCAGGAGTGCCCCAGCAGATGGATCGGCCCGAGGTCGAGGGCCACGCGGAGCGCCTCGATGTCGTCGACGAAGGTGGCGATCCGCACGCTGGCGGGATCCACCGTCGGCGCCGAGCGGCCGCTGAGCCGCTGGTCGAAAAAGACGAGCTCGAACGAGTCGGAGAGCGGCGCCAGATATGGCTGCAGATAGCCGTGCTCGAGCATCGGGCCGCCGTGGACGACGACGATCGGCTCGCCGTTACCCGAGCGGGTCACGTAGAGCTCGGTGCCGTTGACGGGGACGAGCCCGTCCTGGTGGATGCCGCGCGCGACGCCAGCGTCCGCGCCCGAAACGATCAGGCCCAACAACAGCGCAGGCAAGAAGGATCGCATGGGGTGGAGTCCTTCGTTGGCGGTGTTCCGGTCCGTATGGATGGGCCAAGAGCATGACCTCCGGATCGACCATCGTCAACGGTCCCGTCGGTCCTTTCCACCTCGGCATTCGGCGGTAATCGGGAGCTTCTGACCTCGAAGAGCCGCGGCCCAGGCGGCGAATGTGGGTTCGACCACGCCCAGGCCCGGCGCTGCTCCCGACCCATTTGCTTCGCTCGCCGGCAGCCGCTACGATTGGGAAATCCTGACTTAATAATTCAGGATTGATGCCAGCCCTCGATCCCGGAAAGCACGATGCCTGAGAGTCCCGACCCCCGACCGGTCCCCCGTCTGCTCCTGTGTCCGGCCATCGGCGAGTGGCTCGCCGACGCGGCCCGAAGTGGCTATCCGCGTGAGGTCTGCGGGCTGCTGGTCGGCAGCCGATCCGGCGCCGCGACGCGGGTCGAGCGCGCCGAGGCGGCAACCAACCTCGAGGAGGAGCGGGCCGCGGACCGTTATCGTCTCGACCCCAGGGCCTTCCTGGCGATCGACCGGGCGGCGCGCCGCGACGGCCTCGACGTGGTCGGCGTCTGGCACACGCATCCGGACCATCCGGCCGAGCCCTCGAGCACCGACCTTCAGGCCGCCTGGCCCGATTACACGTACCTGATCATATCGGTGGCGGGGGACGAGACCGTTCACCTGCGGGCCTGGGAGCTGGTCGACGGTCGCTTCGTGGAGCGGCCCATCGTGAGCCAGCACGCCGCCGACCGCGCCGCCGCCGGCCGCAACGAGTCCGCGAACACACACCCATGATAGAGAGCATTGCCATGAGCGACGTGACGATTCGAATCCCGACCCCGCTGCGCGCGTTCACCGGCGGCGCCGACGAGGTGCATGTCCAGGCCGGTACTGTGAAGGAGGCCCTGGATAAGCTCGGTGAGAGCCACGACGGCATCCTGCAACAGGTGACCGACGGCGACGGCAACCTGCGCCGCTTCGTGAACGTCTTTGTCCACGACCGCAACATCACCGCCCTCGACGGGCTGAACACGCCCGTCCCCGAGGGCGCGATCATCTCGATCATTCCGGCCGTCGCCGGAGGGGCGAGCTTCAAGCAGCAACGGCTCGCCGCGTTGCGCCGCGAGGTCCCCGAGGTCACGCCGCAAGAAGCGTACGAGCTCCAGCAGCAGGGGGCCGTCCTCGTCGACGTCCGCGAGCCCGACGAGGTGGCGCTCGGCCGCGCCCGCGGCGCCGAGCCGATCGTGCGCGGCTACCTCGAGCTGCGCATCGAGGAGCGGGTCCTGGATCCGTCCACCCCGGTGCTGGTGATGTGCGCCGGCGGCAGCCGCTCGCTGTTCGCCGCCGAGGACCTACGCCAGCTCGGCTATCGCGACGTCCGCTCGGTGGCCGGCGGCTTCGACCTCTGGAAGCAGGAGGGCCTGCCGGTCGAGGTGCCGCGGGTACTGAACGGCGAGGAGCGCGAGCGCTACGGCCGCCACCTGACGATCCCCGAGGTCGGCGAGAAGGGCCAGGTCCGTCTGCTGGAGAGCAAGGTCCTGCTGGTCGGGGCCGGCGGCCTCGGATCGCCGGCGGCGCTCTACCTCGCCGCCGCCGGAATCGGGACGATCGGCATCGTCGACGACGACGTCGTCGATCGCTCCAACCTGCAGCGACAGATCCTGCACGCCGACGACCGCGTCGGCGAGCTGAAGGTCGAGTCGGCCCAAAGGACGCTCGCGGCGCTCAACCCCGCCGTCGAGGTCGAGGCGTTCCGCGAGCGCCTCGACAGCGGCAACGTCGAGCGGATCTTCGCCGGCTACGACGTGGTCGTCGACGGCACCGACAACTTCCCGGCCCGTTACCTGGTTAACGACGCCTGCGTGAAGCTCGGCATCCCCAACGTTCACGGCTCGGTGTTCCGCTTCGAGGGCCAGGTGTCGGTGTTCTGGCCCGGCCGCGCCGAAAACCCCGGCCCCTGCTATCGGTGCCTGTATCCGGAGCCGCCGCCGGCCGAGCTGGCGCCATCCTGCGCCGACGCCGGCGTCCTGGGCGTGTTGCCGGGCGTCATCGGCCTGCTGCAGTCGGTGGAGACGATCAAGGTGCTGCTCGAGATCGGCGACCCGCTGGTCGGGCGCCTGCTCACCTACGACGCGCTGCCCGCCCGCTTCACCGAGCTCAAGCTGGAGCGCGACCCGGCCTGCGCCTACTGCGGCGAGGGCGCCGACTTCCCCGGCTACGTCGACTATGAGCGCTTCTGCAACGTCGCCGCCTGAGGGCTGCGCCGCCTTGCGTTCAGAGCGCGTATCCCGGTCGCAGGCCCCGCGGGCGGCATCGCGGGCGGGCGGCGCATCCAGCGAGCGGAACGCCGCAGGCACAGGTTCTCCGGCGGCCGATGGCGTGGTGGCGGCGGTCGGCTCGACGCCGTTGATCGAGCTCGGCGGCCCGGGCCTGGAGGCCCCCTCGAGGGTTCGTGTCTTCGCCAAGCTCGAGGCCATCAACCCCGGGGCCTCGATCAAGGACCGGCCGGTGTCGCGGATCATTACCCAGGCGCTCGCCGGCGGCGAGCTCGACGGGCGCCGGCTGTTGGACTCGTCGTCGGGCAACGCCGGGATCGCCTACGCGATGTTCGGCGCCCTGCTCGGCGTCGGCGTCACGCTGGTGATCCCGGGCAACGCCAGCCGCGAGCGGCTCGCCCGCATCCGCGCCCACGGCGCCGAGGTCATCCTCACCGACCCGGTCGAGGGATACGACTTCGCGGTGCACGAAGCCGAGCGCATCGCGCGCCAGCAGCCCGAGCGCTACTGGTACGCCAACCAGTACGCCAATCCCGACAACTGGCGCGCCCACTACGAGACCACCGGCGTCGAGATCCTCGAGCAGTGCGCCGAGATCGCCGGGGAAGCGCCGGCATGCTTCGTGGCCGGCGTCGGCACCGGCGGCACGATCACCGGCGTCGGCCGCCGGCTCCGCGAGGCCCATCCCGACGTGCATATCGCCTGCATCGTCCCCGATCGCTTCCCCGGCATCGAGGGGCTCAAGCCGCTGGGCGCCCCGGACGACCTGCTGCCGCCGATCCTCGACGAGTCGCTGATCGACGAGCGCATCGAGGTGACCTCGGAGGAAGCTCTCGATATCGCGTTGCTGCTCGCCCGCCGCGGCCTGTTCGTCGGCCCCTCCTCGGGCGCCTACGTCCACGCTGCCCTGCAGATCGCCCGTCGCGGTGACCTGCCGACGGTCGTCACGATGCTCAACGACGCCGGCGAGCGCTACGCGTCGACCGGGCTGTGGGGGAGCTGAC
>DASWHK010000185.1:0-8041 GCA_036398215.1 Acidobacteriota bacterium
GGGCTGATCATCGACGTGCGCCGCAACAACGGCGGCAACATCGACTCGATCCTCCTCGAGAAGCTGCTGCGCAAGGCGTGGATGTACTGGCAGGAGCGCGTCGGCCAGCCGACCTGGAACATGCAGTACGCCTTCCGCGGCCACATGGTGGTCCTCGTCGATCAGAACACCGCGTCGGACGGCGAGGCCTTCGCCGAGGGTTTCCGCCGCCTCGGCCTCGGCCCGGTCATCGGCATGCGCACCTGGGGCGGCGAGATCTGGCTGGGCTCCTCCAACCGGCTCACCGACGGCGGCCTCGCCCGCGCCCCGAGCATGGGCGTCTACGGCGAGGACCGCGACTGGCTCATCGAGCAGGTCGGCGTCATCCCCGACATCGTCGTCGACAACCTGCCGCACGCGACCTTCTTAGGTGCCGACCGGCAGCTCGACGCCGCCATCGACTACCTGCTGAACAAGATCGCGACGGAGCCGGTACCGGTGCCCGAGCCGCCGCCGTATCCGAACCTGCGGTTCGAGTATCGGGGTGGCGCGGATGCCACCGGCAGAGGTGGCCAGGGGCAGCGGCGGTAGGTAGCGGGTCCGATTCCGGCGGCTCTGGCAGTACGTTACGCACCGTGCATCGGCACCCATCGCTTTCGAGGTCAACGTTGTCGCCTTTTTCGGCGAGATGCACCGTGCATACCGCCTCGGGGTTCTGCCCGACGACGGTCGCGGCGTGATAGCGTCGCCCTTGGCAACATCGAGAAACCTCGGGAGAAAACCGCGACGATGACAACGGGAGCCGTCAGGCTTGTCGATCTCGAGCTCTATGGTGGCGAGGATCCCCGCGAGCAGCCGTGGTACACGTTCCCCGATGCCGCCCGGGCGACGGGAATCCCAGCGAGCACGTTGCGATCCTGGGTGGTCGGCCAGACGTACGCGCGCAAGCGAGATCGCGGCTATTTCGAGCCCATCATCCGACGTCCATCCTGCGACGATCCACGTCTGTCCTTCACCAACCTGATCGAAGCACATGTTCTTCGCGCGCTGCGAACGGTGCACGACGTTGCGCTCGACCACATACGCGAGGCTATCGACCTCGCGGAACGTGAATTCGGCATCGAGCGTCTCCTCATCAGCCCCGATCTCAGGACTGCGGCGGGCCAGCTCTTTCTCGACCGCTACACCGACCTCCTGGAACTCACGAGCGCACAACAGCTCGTGATGCGCAGCGTACTGGAGCAATACCTCGAACGGGTCCGGTTCGACGAGTCCAGACTCCCCGCAGAGTTCACGCCGTTCGAGCGCAGCCCGCGCAACCAAGGTCGGCGCTTCATCGCATTGTCTCCGTTCGTCTCCTTCGGTAAGCCGATCCTGAGGTCCACCGGCGTGTCGACCGAAGCGGTCGTCCAGCGGCTCGACGCCGGCGAACCGATCGACGTGGTCATGGCCGACTACGAGCTGAGTGAAGAGGAGATCGAGGAGGCTGTCCTCTACGAAGCGGCGGCGTGAGCCACACCTCTTTTACCGACCGCGATCTCGCGGGCCGGCGTTCCCCTCTTCGTCCTCGTCGATCGATCGCTCGCTGGGAAGCCGGTTCGGCAGGGCCGGCCGCGGCGGCGGCGAGGCGGCTCGCCGCCAATAGTCCCTGCAGCTCAATGGCCGAACTCGAACGTGAAGAAGGCTCCGTAGGCGTTGCGGCCCACCACCGGCGCCCACCGCCAGCGGCTCGGCTGCGGCCACGTGATTTCGGCGACGGCCGGCGCCTGATACACAACGTCCCGCCGGTTGTTTGCGCCGTCGACGATCAAGCCGACCAATGCGCCGACGCCGACTGCTGTAAGACCGAATGCGAGCCCGCTGCCGCATGCCTCGGAATCATCGCCGCGCAAGCAGTAGATCGCGGCCAGAACGCCGAGGTAACCTCCCCCGGCGGCGGCTCCGTACAACGTGCCGTTGATCACGGAGTCGACATTGCGGTGCACGATCCGCAACACACGGTCCTCCGCAACCTCGATCGGTACGCGATCGCGGATCGTGATCGCCGTGGGCGACAGTGATACGAACGTCGTCCGGCGGTCATGGATCACGGTGCCCCCCTGCTCGACCATCGTGATCCAGATGATGTCGCCTTCTTTCAGCACGTTGCGGGCCTGGAGCTCCGTGAAGCTACGCGGTGGCTGCGCGCCGACCTCGCCAGGTCCTTGCGCTCGGGCTGCGGCCGGCAGCGCGAGGGCGGGCAAGGCGGTCAGCGCGGCGGCCATGGCGAGCCTGCGACGAACCATCGATGTGGCCATCGTCTCCTCCCGGTGATGTGCTGGGCTCTCCGAGCCCGTGCGCCACGTTTCCGTCAGACTCTGATGAAAGCGCGCCGGAAGGTTACCGGATCCGGTCTCAGCGGCTCATCGGCGGTTCGCTTGGTCGGTGCCGTCGTTCCCTTCGTGCAAGGCCATCTTGGTCGCCGTGATGGCGCTCGGCAAGCGACACGGCTACCCTCACAGTGGCGCCGCACGACGCCGCCGACGAGGGCTTCATCCTCGACGACGCAGCTGGGCGCGCGCGCCGCAGCCCGCGGTCAGGGCCTGCGGGGAGAGGAGGCCGCGTGAACATGCTGTCGCTCGAAAGGACGGCGCTGCTGTCGATCCCCGCCCTGGCGATCGCCGCGCCGGCGCTGGTCTCCGGCGTTGCCGATCCGGCCGCGGCGCAAGGCCGCGACCTGAGCAGCCCGGCGGCGGTGTATGGCGCCGCCTGCGCGGCCTGTCACGGCGACGACGGCAGCGGCGCGCCGCTCGAGCGGCTCGGCTTCGACGTGCCGCTGCCCGACTTCACCGACTGCTCGTTCGCCAGCCGCGAGCCGGCCGCCGACTGGTTCGCCGTCACCCACGCGGGCGGGCCGGTGCGCGGCTTCGCCCGCTACATGCCGGCTTTTGGAGAGGCGCTCACCAGTGCCCAGATCGAGATGGCGCTGGCGCACATCTACGCCCTCTGTGACGACGACGCTTGGCCGCGCGGCGAGATGAACCTGCCGCGGCCGCTGATCACCGAGAAGGCCTACCCGGAGGACGAGGCGGTGTGGACGACGAGCGTCGATGTCGAAGGGTCGGGCGCGCTGGTCAACGAGCTGCTGTACGAGAAGCGCTTCGGGCCGCGCAATCAGATCGAGGTCAAGCTGCCGTTCGGCTTCCGCGAGTCCGGCGACGGCGACGGCTGGTCGGCCGGGATCGGCGACCTGACGGTCGGCTTCAAGCGGGCGCTGGCCCACAGCTTGGACGGCGGCTACATCTTCAGCGCCGGCGCCGAGATCGTGCTGCCCACCGGCGACGCCGGCAAGGGCTTCGGCAAGGAGACGACGATCTTCGAGCCCTTCGCGGCCGCCGGCTTCCTGCTGCCGCGCGATTCCTTCGTGCACCTGCAGGCGGGCGCCGAGCTGTCGGCCGATACCGGCAAGGCCGACCACGAGGCCTTCTATCGGGGCGCCTTCGGCATGACCTTCGCGCAGGGGCCCAACGGCTTCGGCCGCGCCTGGACGCCGATGCTCGAGGTGGTCGCAACGACAGAGTACGGCAAGCTCGCGACCGAGACCGCGCTGGACCTGCTGCCCCAGGTGCAGGTGACGCTCAACACCCGCCAGCACGTCATGGTCAACCTCGGCGTCCGCCTGCCGGTAAACGACGCCGAGAGCCGCAACGCGCAGGTGCTCTTCTACCTGCTATGGGACTGGTTCGACGGCGGTTTCTTCGACGGCTGGTGACGTCCCGCTCCCTGGGCACGAGCGTCACGGGAGGTCGCTGGACGCACCGACGCCGGCCAGTCGCGGCAATCGCGCCACCGGCTCGGGGCAACCGTCCCCTGGGCTGCTCGACCTGACCGTCTCGCCGCCAGATCGGGCGCAGCGGTCTCCTTCAGCGGGACGTCGAAAGCGCCGGGACCTCCGCTCGGTCGCTCGCCAGCACGACCGGCGACTCGCCGGCGGTGTCGTCGTAGTAGCCAACGAAACGGTCGATCTCCGGCGCCGCATGGCGGCTCAGGTTCTGGGCCCAGCGGAAGGCGATCGTCTGATACAGGAGCTCGACTTCGACGACCAGGTCGCCGCCGGCGTCGCCGAGCTCGACGCTGTAGCGCACGCGGTCGCCGGCGCCGGTGAAATCACCGTCCGACGACGCTCCGCCTTGCACCGCGATGTCGGCTGAGGCCGTCGCCTTGTCGAAGCCCGCCGGCAGCAGGCGGTTGTCCTTGACGTAGCGAGAGCCGAACAACAGCCCGGTGGTTACCTCGCCCTCGGTGTCGACCATGATCGACTCGTAGATCTGGACCTGCCCAGCGCTGTCGATGATTTCGTAGTGGGGCTCGAAGCGGCGGGCGTCAGCGTCGTTGTCGTTGCCGGCGATCGATCCGTCGAGCTCGGGCGCGCCCGACGCGAACAGCAGCGTCCCGTCGGCGCCCCGGACGCGAAGGCGCAGCCAGGCGCGACGCGAGGGATAGGCCGAGGGCAGCTTGTGACCCGTCAGATTCTCGACGACGACCTCCGCCTCCAGCCGCGACCCCGAACGCCGAATCCCCTCCAGCCGCACGCGGCCGGCGTTCGACTGCAAGTTCCGCTCGGTGTCCGAGATCGTGGCGTCGAGCTCCTCGTTGGTCGCGACCACCCCGAGCTCGTCGCGGTAGCGCCGCAGGACGCGCAACATGTAGCTGTTGCCGCCGCGGAAAACGTGCCTCGAGAACTCCTCGCGCGGCTCACCGAGGACCGACGAGATCGGCGCATCGGCCGCGGCCACCGGCATGTGGCAATCCTGGCAGCTGCGCGTGTCGCGGTAGTCGCTGTGCAGCCACTCGATGTAGGGAACCTGCTCGGGCAGCTCGCCGACGATCCGGCCGGCGCGGTCGGTGAACTCGGTGTAGAGCGTGTGGCAGGAGGCGCAGAGCTCCGATTCCTGCAGGTGGGTGCCCTGCTCGGGGACGAAGCGCGAGCTCGAGCGCATGATCGTGGAGAGCCCCGCTTCGACCTCGTAGGGCCCGAAAATCCGGCGTTCGGCCGGCGCCTGCTCGCGATCGACGACGAAGCCGCCGCCGAAGCTGTCGTGTCCGCCGAGGCCGTCCGGCTGGATCTGATGGCACAGCGCGCACGAGACGCCGTCGAGCGCCAGCGCCGCCTGGGTGCTCGTCGGAACGGCCGGCAGCGCCGCTCCGGCCGCCGCGCCCGGCGACAGGCCGGCGGCCGCAAGGCTCGCGAACACCTGGCCCTGCCCGCCGTGGGCGGTCGCCATGAAGCGCGCCATCGGCATGTGACAGGTGGCGCAGGCGTCCTCGATCGCCGCCTGCAGCTCGGGGTGATCGAGCGCCTCGGCGCGCACCGCCGCCTGCCAGTAGGGGTCGCGCGCCGAGTTGGCCATCATCGATGCCCGCCAGGAGGCGCCGATCGACACGTCGGCGCCGCCGGCGTCGCGCAGCGCATTGTGGCAGGCGAGGCAATCCTGGTGGGTCGTGAACAGGGGTGCCGGGGGCGGCCCCTCGGCCTGCTGGGCGCTCAGCGTGCCCAGGCCGGCGACCGCGAGCAGGAGAGCCGTCACTCCCGCGACCGGCACTGATAGGTCAACCCCGGACCGTTTCATCGGACGCCCCTTCCGAGGCCAGCAACTCGTTGCCGGCACCGTCGACGACGGTAACGCCGACCGGAACGCCGTTTCGAATGCTCTCGGTCACCACGCAGTAGTCCTCGAAGAGCGCCAGGCACCGCTGCAGCCGCTCGCCGTCGCCCTCCGACCCCGGCACGTTGATGCGCACGTCGATCCTGCCGATCCTCAGCCGGCCGCGCTCGTTGCGCGCCAGCATCGTTTCGACCTCTGTCTTGATGCCACCGAGCTCGGTCCTCGCCTTGCTGGCGCAAAACAGCAAGCTGGCGCTCAAGCAGTTGCCGACCGCCGCGGCGACGAGCCGGGAAGCGTTCGGACCGCTCTGGCCCCCCAGCGGCTCGGGCTCGTCGGTGTGGAGGTCGGCAACCCCCTCCCAGTCGAAGCGCACCTTGAACTCGTAGTCGCGCACCTGCTCGAGGATGATCGTGAAGCGGTTCTCGTCCGCCATTTGCCTACCTCGCGGGGAGAATGCATCGAACCGAGGCACCGAGGCTAGCAGAACGACGGCGCCAAGACGCCCGCGGTCATCTCGGCTAGACGCGCTCAATGACCTGCTGAAGGAGCGCCCGCACGCCGCGTCCCGTCGAGGGATAAATACGATATGATCATCGTATTATTCGGGCCCGAGGATATCAACCGCATCATCTGGCGCGGCTGGGCCCGCCTCGACGTCACCGGCGTGCTCGACGATCGGGAACGGCTCGCGCGGCGCGTCGACGAGGCCGTGCGCAAGATCCTGGAACGTTTTCCGCCCGGATGAGCTGGAACGACGGCGCGCCGCCACGTCGCTCGCGGTGATGGGCGGCCGCGCCCCGGCCGTCTCCTCCGCGGGGCCGTAGGCCAGCAGGTACTCGAGCAGGGCGGCGACCTGCTCGTCGCCGAGGTGGTCGAACGGCGGATGGTCGAGGTCTCGATCGGGGGTCGCCTCGAACCCTTCCAACAGCAGGTCGACGAGCTCCGCGGCGCCGCCTTCGACCCGGTAGAGATCGTCCGCCATCCGCCCCAGCTCGGCGCGATCGTCGACCCTGTTGCCGTGGCAGAAGCCGCACTCCGCGGCGTACACGTCCCTGCCCAGCGCGCCGATCGCCGCCGGCCCCGGCGATCCCGGGACAGCGGGCGCTCGTCCGGCCCCGCTGCGGGCCCAGGCGAACAGGACCGCCGCCACGACCAGCACCGCGGCGATCAGAGCGGTCACACTATTCGCCACTACGTAACGCATCGACACCTCCCGATCCGGGTAGCCATCAAACGAGCGTGAACCTCTCGGCCTCGATGCGCCGCGAGGGGATGCCGAGCCCGTGCAGCGAGCTCTCCACCGAGCGGATCATCGGGTTCGGCCCGCAGATGAAGAAATGCCGCTCGATGCGCTCGTCGGGCAGATGTCTCTCGAGGAGCTCGGCCGTCACCCACCCGGTCTCGCCTTGCCAGCCCTCCGGCGGGCTCTCGAGCACCCAGACCACGTCGAGCGCGATTCGTCCCGCCAACGCCTCGATCTCGTCGCGGAACGGCATGTTCTCCCAGGCGTCGTCGGCGTAGATCAGCAGCGCCGGGCGGCGGTCGCCGCGGTCGGCCATCGTACGCAATATGCTGACGATCGGCGTGATGCCGATGCCTCCCGCGATGAACACGTACCCGGCGGCCGGGTAGCGGTCGATCGACATCGACCCGTGCGGACCGTCGAGATAGGCGCGGGTATCGAGAGGCGTCTCGCCGATGCGCGCGGTGAAATCGCCCAGCTCCTTGATGCCGAGCTCCAGGCGCTCGGGCGCCTCGGCGCTGGAGGAGAACGAGAACGGGTGCTCCTGGAGGTTGTAGGCGGAATCGCCCAGCTTGATCCAGGCGAACTGGCCGGGCAAGAGGCGCATTCCGGGATGCCCGTCCGGCTCCATGGCGAGAATCCATGTGCGCCCACGATCCGGCTCGACGCCGACCACTCGGTACGGCCTCGATCGTAGCAGCAGGGGCTGGACCAATCGCAGGTACCCCAGGACCGCCGCCATGAGCGCCGCGAACGCCACCCAGAGGAAGCGCTTCCACCCGGAGTTGACGTAGTGGCCGACCTCCACCACGTGGGCCGCCGCCAGCCCGAGCATCAGCAGGCCGAGCAGCGTGTGGCTCACCCTCCAGGCCTCGTAGCCGAGCCCAACCCGTTGCCGGCCCAGCGACAGGCCGGCGAGCAGCATGAACGCCACGATCGAAGCCAGCCCCGTCACCAGCGCCGTTCGGCCGCCGCCTGGTGCCGACAGCGAGCCGAGGAGCGCCGGCCTTTCGCCGATCACGATCACCGCGTGACCCGATACCAGGGCCAGGGAGACCAGGCCGATCTGGCGGTGGTACTGGAGGATGATGTCGATGCCGTAGGGCTCGGTCACCGGCCGGAAGCGGGCGATGAGCACGAACTGCAGCCCCATCTGCGCCAGGCCGATGAAGCC
>DASWHK010000186.1:0-12212 GCA_036398215.1 Acidobacteriota bacterium
TGCCCGGCGCCGACCTTTCGATCGATCAAGACACCGGCGACTTCGCCTGGGTCGACCCGGCCGGCAAGGGAAGCCTGGCCTGGGATTCGGCGAGCGAAACGCTGACGATCAGCGGGATCGTCCGGATCGATGGCCGCCTCGAGATGGGCGACTCCGCGATCGCCGCGATCACATACTCGGGCACCGGCGTACTGTGGGCCACCGACGACATCCGCGTCTACTCCGACGTGTATCCGGTCGGCAACTACCTCACCGACGGCCCCGACGCCGGCGATGCGGTCGACGGCAACCTCGGCCTGATCAGCGCCACCGACATCCGCCTCGACCCGGCCGGCCTGCTGTCCAGCCAGCGGATCCTGGCGACGCTGTTCGCCGAGGAGACGCTCGACGTCCGCGGCAACGCCCAGATCGCCGGCGCCGTGATCGCCAACTCTATCGATATCTCGGGCCTCAACGAGCTGAAGATCTGGTTCACGCCGGACCTCATCGGGAGCGCGCCGGTGGGGATTCCGGCCACGCAGAGCGCCGCGTCGGTGAGCGTGTCGGTAATTGACTGGCGGCAAGTTCGTTGAGCTCGGCGACGGCGCAGCAGATGCGCGTCACGGCGTTTCGACGGAAGGGGCGCGCCCCGCACGCCGCGTTTGTTTGAATGCCCACCACCCGCCCCCGCCGCGGCGTGCGCGGCACGCCGCTTGCCCGCTTTGCGCGGAGGTGTGGGGTTGGCGCTTGCCGCGACGGCTCAGGTTGTCGGGGCCGAGGCGAGGCGGCGCCAGAACCACGGCGCCCGGCGGATGGCGATGTCGAGCAGGTAGCCGAGCAGGGCGAGGCCGGCCAGGAAGGGCCACAGCGGCGTCGGTAGCGACGCGGCCTCACCGTAGTCCTGGAAGATCTCGGCGGTCTGGGGCAGCAGCTTGCCGCCGGTCTGCTCGGCGATCGCCGCCAGCAGCTCGGTGTTCGGCGGGTAGAGCCGGAACTCATCCGTATAGGGGTAGAACAAGGCTCGCGCCTGGGGCTCGAGATCGTCCCCGGAGAGGCGGAACGTGTACGGGGCCTCGGCGGAGGTGGCCAGCGGGTGCTTCGCCTGGTAGGTGCCGGGTCCGACCTGGGCGAGCGGCAGCGCCGCGACGCCGCCGTCGGGGCCGACGACCTCGAGCCGCGGCTCAAGTCCGGTACGGTACAGCCCCTCCTCGGTGACGGCGCTGACCGTGATGAGGGCCTGGTCGCCGAGCCGCTGGACCGTGAAGTCGACCTCGTCGTCGCTGTCCCGCTTCATCGTCTCGCGTACCAGCTGCGACCAGAACTTGCCGTAGCCGTCCCAGGTCAGCCAATCGGCCGCCCAGCGGTTCTTGACGTCGGACGTGAACACCGCCGCCTTGCCGAGGCCGTAGTGCCAGCGGGCCAGGATCGGCGCCGCGATGTCGGACTCCAGCAAGACCTCGGCGGTGTCCTTGGCCTGGGTGCTGACGTAGCCCCGGAGCCGCGGCGCCGCCGCCAGGTCGATGCCCGTGAAGGCTTCCACCGAGCTGACGATCGTCGTCTCGACCGGCTCCTCGACCAGCGTCGCCTGCGAGGCCATCTGGGTCTCCTCGATGAAGACCTGCGGCACGCGCTGGGCGTCGCGGATGAAGTAGCTGCGGCCGTTGCCCCATTCGGCGATGCTGCCGAGCAGCTCGCGGTCGGCCTCCTCGCCGACCGCCACGGTCGAAACCGTGATCTCGGCCTCGGCCATGCGACTGACCAGGGTCTCGTAGTCGTCGGGGTAGGTCTTGCCGTCGGACAGCAGGATGATGTGCCGCACCTCGGCCTCGGCCTCGACGAGCCGCTCGTAGGCCCTCTCGAGCGCCGGGTAGATGTTGGTGTGGGCCGACGCGATGATGCTGCTGATGTACTCGTTGATGCGCTCCTTGTTGGTGGCCAACTGCAGCGGCACGGTCCAGTAGGGGCTGTGGTCGAAGGTCACCAACCCGAACTGGTGGTTCGAATCGAGCAGCGCGAGCGCCGCCTTCGCCGCCTCCTTGGAAAGCTCGATCTTCGGGCCGACCATGCTGAACGACTTGTCGAGCACGATCACCAGCGCCAGGTCCTTGCGCTTCTCGTTGACCTTGAACCAGATCGGCAGCGTCTCCTCGACCGGGGTCTCGGCGTAGCCCTCCTCGCCGTAGCTGGACTCGCCGCCGGCGAAGATGAAGCCGCCGCCGTCGCGCACCCAGGCGAGCAGCGCCACCATCTGGGCGTCGTTGAGGGCGCTGCGAGGCACGTCGGAGAGCAGCACCAGGTCGTACTCGTCGAGACCTTCCGGGGTGGCCGGCAGGTCGCGACCCTGGCCGAGAACCACCTCCATCCCCTCGCTGCTCAGCGCGTCGTGCAGATAGTGGGCGCTGGCGGCGCGACCCTCCACGTAGAGGATGCGGGGGCGCGGCCCGACGGTGATCGACTGCTTGTAGATGTCGTTCTCGGGAAACGGGTCGCCGGCCGCCTGCAAGCGCCCCGAGATGGTCACCGGCCCCTCACCGCTCAACCGCACCTCGAAGGGCACCGTGTTGAAGCCGGGCTGCAGATCGACTTCCTTGGTCTCCAGCACCTCGCCATCGCCGAGCAGCTCGACGGTTGCCCGGGTGGCGAGCCGCGAGAACACCTGGACGCTGGCCGCCACGGGCTCCAGCTCGCGGATGCCCTGCGGCAGGTCGATGGTCTCGATCCAGTTGTCTCCGGCGCCGCGGACGTTCGCCGGCATCGAGAAGATCCGCACTCCCTTTTCCTGGGCGCGGCCGAGCGCCCCCATCACGTCGCCGGCGTTCTCGTTGCCGTCCGTGATCAGTACCAGACGCTTCAGGTAACGAGGGTCGAAGGTCCGCAGGGCCTGCGCCACCGCAGTCTCGATGTTGGTCGAGCTGCGATCGATCGAGCGGTTCGAGCCGCCCGCGGAGACTGGAACCTGGCTTATGGCGCCGGGGCTGGCGACGCTGCGGGCCGAGCCCGCGAAGGCGATGAAGCCGGAATGCGCCGGGCTGCCGCCGGCATCGGTCGACGCGATCCAATCGATCGCCGTGCCGATGAAGCCGGGCTCGACGCTGCTCGAGATGTCGAGCGCGTAGACCACCGAGATCCAGGTGCCGGCCCGGTTCCACACCGGCTGGGCGAGCGCCAGGGCCAGCAGCACGATCACCGCGGTGCGTACCGCCGTCGATACCAGCAGGTGGCGCGGCGAAAGCCCGACGGCCGTGTGCCCTCTCATCCACCAGACCAGGGGGACGACCGCCAGGATGGCGAGGGGCCAGTAGTGGGTCAGGCTGATGCTCATACCGTCAACCGGCGGTTGTAGGTGAACCACTCGCCGACGACCAGGACGGCCGCCATCCCCAGCAGCAACATCCAGAGCTCTTCGCCCCAGCCGCCGGGCTCGACGGCCCCCAGGATCCCCGGCGTCGCCGCGGCCCTCACCTCCGGGCCGAAGCCGGTGGCGTTGACCGCCGAGCGCTCCGGGTCGGCGAGGTTGACCGCCACCCGCAGGCGCCGAGTGCCGCGGGTCGCCGTGTAGAGGCCGGGCTCCTCGGCCAGGAACACCGTGCGGTCCGACAGCGGCCAGGTCGTCAGCACGTTGCCCTCGAGGTCGGCGACGGCGGCGCCGGCGAGCGGCACCTCGATGCGCCCGGGCGGGCTCGAACGGGCGACCTGCTCGTCGGTCATCCAGCTCAGCGCATTGCTCAGAAAGATCGGGAAGCTCGGCTGCAGGCGGAAGTTGGAGTCCTCGAGGGCGAAGCCGACGCGGATGATCCTCTCGGGGATCTCGAAGGTCGCGATCAACGGCAGGCGCTGGTCGCCGACCAGGACCTCGCCGTCGGCGGCCCCCAGCGCCGGCCTCCGCCCGCCGCCTCCATCTCCCCCCTGCCCGCCGCCGACCGCGAAGCGGGCGGCGCGATTGACGCGCAGGTCCTCGAGCGAGACGAACTGCAACACCGGGTGGTCGCGGTTCCAGCCGCCGACCTGCGGCGAGTCCACGACCTCGAGCGTCGGCGGCATCCAGGAGACGTCGGGGGGCAGGAATATAAGCGCCGGGCCCGGCGGCGGCGACGGCGGCGCCCAGCGGTCGAAAATGTAGACGTCGGCGGCGAGGCGGCCGTCGTACTGCTCGGGGGTCCGGAAGATCAGCTCGACGCCGGACTCGATCACCAGCGCGTTCTCCAGGTAGACGCTGCCCGAGCTGACCAGCAAGATGCGCGTGCGGGCGCGCACCGGCAGGAACGAGTAGGCAAAATCGTCGCCGGCGAAGGCGTCCCTGTCGGTGGTGACCGCGGCGCGCACCGGGCCGCGGTCGAAGCCGGAGAGCTCGACCGTTCGCCCCTGCGACTCGCCCGGCTGCAGGCTCATCGTCTCGCCCCGCGGGCTGGCGCCGCTGCCGCTCAGCCGCACCGCGACCTCCTTGGGGCCGGGGGAGCTGTTGGTGACCTCGAGGAACGCCTGGTAGGTGAACGGCGCCGAGGGCACGGCGCGGATCTCGAAGGCGGTGATGCCGACGTTGTCGGCCGGCTCGAACACCGAGATCGGGATCGCCTCGGCCGGAATCCCGTCGACCATGACGCCGTCGGAGATGAAGTAGAGCGGCGCGTCGCTCTCCGGCAGCAACGGGAACTGGGTCTGGCCGCCGAGCGAGACGGTCAGCCCGTCGAGCAGCTCGAGGGCGTCGCGGCGGTCGCCCGGATTGGTGGGGGGGGCCTGCCCGGCGGTATCGACGATCAAGAACTGACCGCCGGCGCTGCCGCGCTGCAGCAGCGAGCGCGCCTCGGCGACGGCATGGTCCCAGCGCCGGAAGCCGTCGGAGGTGCGGGTCGCCATCGTCGCCGAGTTGTCGATCACCACGGTGATCCGGTCGAGCTCGGCGTCCCCCGAGCCGACCTCCGGCCGCCCGATCGCCGCCGCCACCGACAGGCCGATGCCCAGCGCGATCAACAGCGAGATCAACCAGCGCAGCCGATCCAGCCAGGTGCTGCGCTTCTTCTCGCGCAACAGCCGGTCCCACAGCAGGCTGGAGGGCACCACGACGCGCTTGGGCGGCGGCTTGAGCCAGTACAGGAGCGCCACCGCCGCGGCGGTGGTGGCGAGCACCAGGGCGGCCATCGCCGGGGTCAGCGCCAGGAAGGTCATCCGAGGAACCTACCCTGCCGGAAGACCTGGAGCACCAGGTCTTCGAAGGGCAGCTCGGTGGTCGTGCGCACGTACCCGTAGCCGTTCTTCCGGCAGTAGCCGTTGACCTCCTCGCAGTGCTCCTCGAACTGCTCGGCGTAGGCGTCGAGCAGCCCCGGGGTCACCTTGAGCCGCTGGGTCTTGCCGGTCTCGGAATCCTCGAGCAGCACCTCGTCGGGGAGCTCGGGGTGCATCTCGTCGGCGCTGTAGACGTGAACGACGAACAGGTCCTGGCGGAAGTAGCGCAACATGTCGAAGCCCTTCTCCCAGCCGCTGCCGTCGAGGAAGTCGGAGACCACGACCACCAGGCCGCGGCGGCGGCGCGACGAGAAAAAGCTCTTGAAGGCGGTTTGCATCGACGTCGGGCCGGCGGCCTGGACCGACTCCAGGAAGCGGAAGGCGTGCCACACCTGGTTCTTGCCGCGCCGCGCCGACAGCTCCTGGGCGATGCCGTCGGCGTAGCCGACCAGGTTGACGCGGTCGTGGTTGAGCAGGCCGATGTAGCAGAGAGCGGCGGCGATCTTGCGGGCGTAGTCGTACTTGGAGGGCTCGCCGTGGTCCATCGATTTGCTGGCGTCGAAGAAGATGTAGATCGGCAGGTCGGCGTCTTCCTCGAACATCCGCAGGATCAACTTGTCGAGCCGCAGGAAGGTGCGCCAGTCGACGTTCTTGGTGTCCTCGCCGGAGACGTACTGGCGGTAGTCGGCGAACTCGATCCCCGCGTCGGTCTTCTTCTTGGCGCGGTGCTCCCCGTGCATGTGGCCGGGGATCATCTGGTTCGAGACGATGTTCAGGTACTCGAGCTTCTTGAGGAACTCGTCGTCGAAAAGAGTCTCTTTCTTACTCATGGCTCAGGGCCGCGCCTGGCGCCGCGACCGGCGAAGGGGCGGAGGGGTTCAGGACCGGGAGCAACACCGACTACTCGTTCGGCTCCGGGGTGTCCTTCATGATCGCCCGCAGGATCTCGTCGGTGTCGATGCGCTCGGCCTCGCCCTCGAAGTTCAGCAGCATGCGATGGCGGAGGGCCGGCAGCAGCATCGAGCGGACGTCCTCGCAGGAGACGTGGAGGCGGCCGTTGAGCAGGGCGTTGACCTTGCCGCCGATGACCAGCGTCTGGGTGCCGCGCGGGCTGGCCCCGAAACGAACGTAGCGGTTGGTCATGGCGTGCGCGTAGGGCGTGCCGGGATGGGTCGCCAGCGTCAGGCGGATCGCGTAGTCCTGCACCGGGCGCGCGATCGGCACCTCGCGGGCGACGTCGCGCATGGCGAGGATCTGCTCGCGGTTCAGGACCGTCTGCGCCTGCGGCTCCTCGCGGCGCGTCGTGCGGTCCATGATCTCGTGCATGTCGTCGGGCTCGGGGTAGGTGATCTTGAGCTTGTAGAAGAAGCGGTCGAGCTGCGCCTCGGGCAGTGGGTAGGTGCCCTCCATCTCGAGCGGATTCTGGGTGGCGAGCACGAAGAACGGCGGCTGCAGCCGGTGGGTCGTCACGCCGACGGTGACGCTGCGCTCCTGCATGGCCTCCAGCAACGCCGACTGGGTCTTGGGGGTGGCGCGGTTGATCTCGTCGGCGAGCAGGATGTTGGTGAAGATCGGGCCCCTCTGGAAGGCGAGGACCTTCTCGCCGGTCTCGGTCTCGTGCACCACGTTGCTGCCGACGATGTCGCCGGGCATCAGGTCGGGAGTGAACTGGATGCGCGAGAAATCCAGGTGCAGGACGTCGGCGACGGTCGAGACGATCTTGGTCTTGCCGATCCCCGGGATTCCTTCCAGCAAGACATGGCCCTTCGCCAGCAGGCTGATCAAGGTGCCGTCGATGATCTCGCGGTTACCGACGATGACCTTGGAGATCTCCGCGTGCACGCCCCGGAACTGCTCGGTGAAAAGGCCGATCTGGTCCTGGATTTCGATGGTCATTGACTCTCTCGCGGCCGGATGGCCAGAAAATATCGCTTGACGAGATTCCGATAGCGCCAGGGGATGTGCTCAACGGCCAGCGCCGCACCCTCGGCATACCTCGAGGGGCCGCGTACGTTGCTGTACTCGACCGTCGAAGTCTGCTGCCTGCTGGCTTCCTGAAAAAGATCCTCGGGGTCTGGCTCCTCCTCGGGTCGAGTCTCGTCCTTGTCGAGAACTTCCATCTCGAGCTGCACCTCCAGCGTCGTTGGCGCCCCGAGCGGCATCTCTCCACCCATCGGATCGCTGGTGGCGTGCCCTGCCGGCCCGCCCTCCTGGCTGGCGGGATCGCCGGTCTCGCCGCCGCCCGCCGACTTCTGCACCTCGTCGGAGGGCATCGCCATGGCGCCCTCCTGCGGCTCGCCGCCCGACTGCTCGGCAGCCATCATCTGCTGTGACATCTGGGTCGCCGCCAATTGCTGCTGCTCCATCGACTGCTGCAGCGCCTGCATCTGCTGCGAGGCCTGGTTCATCATCTGCTGGGCGTCCATGCGCTGCGACATCGCCTCCATTGCCTCGGCGGCCTCCTGCAGGGCTTGCTGGGCATCGGCCATCTGCTCGTTGGCCATGGCGTCGGCGGCCTCCTGCAGCGCCCGCATGAGCTCCTCCATGCTCGCCTGGTCGCCCTGGGCGGCCTGCTGGAGCTGCTCGGCGAGCTGCTGGGCATCGTCGCCCTGCATGTTGCGGAGGCTCTCGGCGAGCTGGCGCATGAGCTCGGCGGCCTGGGCGAGGTCCTGGCTCATGAGCGCTTCGGCGAGATCGGCCATCTCCGGCGAGGTGGCCATGTCCCGGGCCAGCTCCTGGAGCGCCTCGTCGAGCGCCGCCGTCTGCAGGTTCCCCTCGTCGAGCGCGTTCTGCGCCTCCCGCAGCTCGCGCAACAGCTCTTCCATCGTCATCTCGTCGGCCTCGATCTGGCGCATCGCCTCCTCGAGACGCCGGCGGGCCTCGGCGCTCAGCTGCTCCTCGTCGGCGACCTCGTCGGCCTGCAGCTCGTCGGCCCTCTCCACCAGGTCGCGGATCTCGTCGAACTGCTCTTCCTGGAGCGCCGTCAGCCGACCCGAGTCGTCCAGGCGAACACCTGCAAACGACAGCAACGGGCCGTCCAGGGCCACGAACGACAGGCCGATCAGCAGCGCCCACATCCCCAGCGCCAGCCAGAAGCGCTGCGGGATCAGCGTCGGCACCAGGCGCTTGACGTCGAGGCGGCCGGCGGTGAGCGCCGCCCGCGCCACCTGGGTGCGGATCCATTCCGACTGGGGCGACGGGCGATCCTGGCGCATGAACCAGTAGGCGCTCTTGAGCTCGTCGTGCAGGTCGCCGCGTCGATCGGCGACGCCGGCGGCCCGGCCGAGCTGGCGGGCGCCGATCTGCGACCAGACGAGGAAGCCCGCGTACAGTGCCGCCGCGAGCCCGATCACCGACAGCGTCGTCGGCACCGGCACAGGCAACAACATGGATACGATCTTGACCGCGAGCAAAGCGCCGAGCAGCAGGCAGACGGCCACCGAGAGATGCTCGAGCAACCGGTTGATCCGGACCCGCCGATCGATGCGCCGCAGGACGGCGCTGATGACCGAGCCTTCCGGGCTACTGCTGGCTGGCGCCATATCGAAACCTTGTGGTGTGCGGTCCGGAGAACCTGCGGGGCGAGCGCCCCGGCCGAAGCCGGCAGCCGATCGCCGCCGCTACGGTGTACACGGGCCGCTTGCTGCGCAGGCCTGCAGGTGGCCCACCTATGGGGAGGTTGCACGAGGCGTGGGGAGAGTCACACCCGACTGGTTTCTCGTCAAGGTCCGATCCCACCACCACACCCGAGTTTCACGTTGCCGGCGGACCCGATCAAGCCGGGCCTTTCCGAGCCTTCCCCTGAAGCCTCGCCGTCGCGCCCCACTCGCACCGTCGAGGTCATGGTACACCGACACAGCCGTGAATCCGCAGCCTCTTGACAGGCACCGGCGATGAAGCCAGCATTCCTGGCATCCCCGACCCCGAATCCGAAGCGCATCCTCGGCCCGCCGACGGCGCCCGACGCCGGCTCGCGGACCCGATCCGGAGCCCGCTACATGAGAGATCGCCGCGCCTACAAGCTCTTGCTCGCCGTCGTCCTCGTTCTCCCCCTGACCCTGCCGGCGGTTGCTCCGGCCGCCGCCGGCGGCGGCGCCCCGTCCCAGGAGCAGGCCGCCCCCCGGCCGATCGAGCTGCAGGACATCATGGAGTGGAAGCGCCTCACCGGCTCCGAGCTCTCCGACGACGGCGCCTGGCTCGCCTACCGGCTGTCGCCCGCCGAGGGCGACAGCGAGGTGGTCGTGCGCAGCACCGCCGACGCGACCGAGCACCGCTTCGAGATCGGCGAGGCCAGCGGCGGCGGCTTCGGCGGCGGCGGCGGGCTGTCCTTCTCGGAGGACTCGCGCTGGCTGGCGTTCACGATCTACCCGGAGGAGGGCTCCGGCGGGCGCGGTGGCGGCGGCAACCGCGGCGGCGGCGCGGCGGCCCCGGCCCGCAACAAGCTCGGCGTGCTCGACCTCGACAGCGGCCAGATGGTCGAGATCGACAGCGTCCGCAGCTTCGCGTTCTCCGGCGAGAGCGCCGGCTGGCTGGCCCTCCACAAGTATCCGCCCGCCGGTGGGGGCGGCCGCGGCGGCGGCGCCGGCGGGGCGCGCGGCACGGGCGGTAACGACGATGACGACGACGACCGCGCCCGCGGCGCCGACCTGATCCTCCACGAGCTGGCCACCGGCATCCAGATGAACATCGGCAACGTCGCCGAGTTCGCCTTCGACGAGGCCGGCGAGCGGCTCGCCTGGGTGGTGGACAGCGAGGGCAAGGCCGGCAACGGCGTGCAGATGCGGGTCCTGGACAGCGGCGTCGTGCGGCCGCTGGACAGCGGCGAGGCGCGCTATCGCAGCCTCAGCTGGAGCGACGAAGGCGACGCCCTGAGCGTCTTGAAGGGCGTCGACCACCCGGATTATGAAGACCCGCTCTACAGTGTCGTCGGCTTCACCGCGCTCGATGCCAGCGCCCCTGCCAAGGTCGTCTACGACCCGAGCGAGGACGACGCCTTCCCCGCCGGTATGACGATCGCCGCCAGCCGCTCGCCCTCCTGGAGCGACGACCTCGACATGCTGACCTTCGGGATCGCCGCGATCGAGATGACCGAGGAAGGGCGGCGTCGCGCGCAGCGCGATGAAGCCGAGGATGAGATCGAGGGCGGCGACGAGCCAGGAGAGGGCCGCCGCGACGGCGCCGACGACGAGCCCGAGAAGCCTGAGCTCGTCATCTGGCACTGGAAGGACGACCGCCTGCAATCGCAACAGCAGGTGCAGGAGGGCCGCGACCGCAACTTCAACTACCTGTCCGTCTACCACGTCGGCGAGGGCCGCTTCGTGCGGCTCGCCGACGACACCGTCCCCAACGTCTCACTGGTGCCCGGCCAGCGCCACGCCGTCGGCAACGACAACAGCCGCTACGAGCTGCTCGGCAACCTCAACGGCCAGCGCTTCCAGGACGTCTACGCGATCGACACCGCCACCGGCGAGCGCACGCTGGTGCTCGAGCGGGCGCGCTGGTTCAACGGCGCCTCGCCGGACGGCAGCCATCTCCTCTACTACGAGAACGGCGACTACCACACCTATGAGCTCGCCGGCGGCGACCGCTACAACATCACCGACGACGTCGACACCTCGTTCATCGACACCGAGGACGACCACAACGTCATCGACCCGCCGGTGCGGCCGATCGGCTGGACCGCGGACGGCGGAGCCGTTCTGCTGTACGACAACTGGGACATCTGGAAGGTCGGCGTCCACGGCGACGAGGGCGTCAACCTGACGGTCAACGGCAGCACCGACCAGATCCGCTACGGCCGCCGGCTGCGCATCGATCCCGACGAGGAAGGGATCGACCTGTCCGAGGACCAGTACCTGGCCCCCTACGGCGAGTGGACCAAGAAGTCGGGCATCGGCCGCATCGCCGCTGGCAGCACCGGGGTCGAGATGCTGCTCTGGGGCGACGCCGCCTACTCGGGCCTGATGAAGGCCGAGGACGCCAAGGTGTTCGCCTACACGCTCGCCGACCAGGACAACTACCCCGACTACTACGTGACCGACGCCTCGTTTGCCGCCGGCGAGCGGATCACCGACGCCAACCCGCAGCAGGCCGGCTTCACCTGGTCGGCCGGCGCCCGCCTGCTCGATTACGAGTCCGACAAGGGCGACAAGCTGCAGGCCGCCCTCTTCCTGCCCGCCGGCTATCAGCCCGGCGACAAGTACCCGACGATCGTCTACATCTACGAGCGGCTCTCGCAGGGGCTCAACAACTACACCCAGCCGTCGGCCAACGGCTTCAACAAGTCGGTGTACACGAGCAACGGCTACGCCGTCCTGATGCCGGACATCGTCTACCAGGTCAACGATCCAGGGATGTCGGCGGTCTGGTCCGTGCTGCCGGCGCTCGAGGCGGCAATCGAGACCGGCATCGTCGACGAGGACAATGTCGGCCTCCACGGCCACTCGTGGGGGGGCTACCAGACGTCGTTCCTGATCACCCAGACCGACAAGTTCGCCGCCGCGGTCGCCGGCGCGCCGCTCACCAACATGATCAGCATGTACAGCTCGATCTACTGGAACTCCGGCGGCGGCAACATGGCGATCTTCGAGTCCAGCCAGGGACGCTTCACGGGCGACTACCTGGAGGCCTTCGACGCCTACCACCGCAACTCGCCGGTGTTCTTCGCCGACCGCGTCAAGACGCCGCTGATCCTGCTGCACAACGACCAGGACGGCGCCGTCGACTGGAACCAGGGGATCGAGTACTACAACACGCTGCGCCGCCTGGGCAAGGACGTGGTCATGCTCCAGTACGTCGGCGAGAACCACGGCCTGCGGCAGCCCGCCAACCAGAAGGACTACACGATCCGCATGCGCGAGTTCTTCGACCACCACCTCAAGGGCGCCGCGGCGCCCGGCTGGCTGCTCGAAGGCGTCCCCCACATCAAGATGGCCGACCACCTCGAGGAGCGCGCCGAGCTGGTGGCCCCCAAGACTGGCAGCGGCGGCTCGGGCGGTGGCCGCGACGGCGGC
>DASWHK010000187.1:0-2464 GCA_036398215.1 Acidobacteriota bacterium
TCGGCTCAGCTGCGACCCACGAGCATGAGGGACACAGGTCCTGTTACTTCAACGCGGCGTTTCGGGTCAATAAGGGGCATCATGGCAGGGTTAGGCTGGATGGTCTGAAGTTCTGGTTCGCGGGAGACAAGGGCGACGCCAAGACTGTCGAACTTACCTTCGAGCCTTCCGCGACCAAAGAGCAGCGGGAGGGGATCCGCGAGTTCTTGTCCCATTTCCTGCCGTTAGAGTGGGAGTCTTTCACCGAAGGACCCGATGCGAAGATCGAGTGGAAGGCCGAGGCGGCGCGCGCCGAGGCCAAGCTCGATGGCGGGAAGGCGGCTGAAGTGGTGTTGACTCGATATTCCGGCGCCACAGGTGAAGGTACGACTGTCATCGAGAATATGAGCTACTTCGCCGCCACCCGAAATGACGGGTTCAATATCCTGCCGGTCGAAATTGTCGCCTATCGTCGCGGGCCCAAGCCAGCACCGTTCGAGTTTCGTGGGACCTCAGGATGGACCATCACCATCGACATGAGCTCCAAGGATGTGATTGCGGCGCGGTAGCCAACCAGCGCGGAGGCGACGACCGGGCTGAGTGCCACGCTTGAGCCCCGCCTTGCGAGCTGAGGGCATTTCCTGCCCTCGCCTGGGGGATTCCCCCGATTGCGTCGGGCCGGCAGCGGCGGTACTCCTCATGGTGAGGAGGTGCCCGTCATGCTTCACCGCCGACCTGTTCTCCCAGCGCGACGCTGTTTCCTCGCCGCCCTCGCCATCGCGCTGCTCGCCGCGCCGGCAGCGGCCCAGAACTGGTCGGCCGACGTCCTCGACGCGAGCGCCGTCGACCGCGAGTCGACCGGCGCCGTAGTGCCCGCCGCCGACCTGCCGGCTGCCACGGGCCAGCCCCAGAACGTCGGGCTGTACAAGATGGCCGGCTCGCAGGACCCGCCTCCGGGGTCGATGGCGCAGCGCTACGTGTTCGTGCGCAACGGCCAGACGCTCGCCGAGTGGCCGGCGGAGGCGCGCGGCCGCATCGGCCTGGTGAAGCTCACCAACCCGACGCTGCCATCGTCGCCCTTCGCGCTGATCGCCAACAACGGCGCGGCCGCCGGCGCGGTTGCGGTGCTGTTCATGGTGGCGACCACGAACCCGACGGCGATCGCGTCGCCGATCCCCGCCGCGAACATCCAGCCGGCCGACGGCGAGCGACTGATCGACCTCATCGACGGCGGGGCCGCCGGCGACCCGCCCAACGGCGCCATCTCCGCCTTTCCGCTGCGGCTCAACCGCTTCTTCCGGCTGTCGCAGGCGGTGGTCGGCACGACCTTCCCGGTGGGGACGAACACCTTCGAGCCGACGATCGGCGCGGACGGCGACGGCAACCTCTTCTACTCCGTGACGCCCGGCGCCGGGGTCGCGGCCGGCTTCAGCGCCGGCACCTACAAGTCGACGGACTTCGGCCGGACCTGGGCCGACGTCTCGCCGACGCTGGCCGGCCAGCGCTACCCGCCGGAGACGAACGACCCCTACATCTACGTCGACCAGACGACCGGGCGCGTGTTCCAGTTCCACATGTCGCCGATCCTCCTCTGCTCGATGATGGCGTGGACCGACGACGCCGGGGCGACCTGGAGCCACAACCCGGTCGGCTGCTCGCCGACGGGGGCCTGGGACCACCAGACGATGGTGGCGGCGAGGCCCCGCCTGTTGCCCACCGTCGACTATCCCAACGTGCTCCACCAGTGCGTGAGCGCCGTGGCGGCGACGATGTGCGCGCGCAGCCTCAACGGCGGCATGGCCTGGTCGACGGAGACGCCCGTCCACCCCAACCCGGGGCCGTCGGACGACGGCGTCTGCGGCACGCAGCACGGGCACCTCGAGGCGGCTCCCGACGGCACGATCTACCTGCCGACCTCCCTCTGCGGCTCGCGGCCGACCGTCTTCGTGAGCCGCGACGACGGGATCACCTGGGAGCGCTCGGAGATCGCCCCGGTGAACGTCCCGCTCTCCGATCCCGACCTCGGCCTCGACCGCGACGGCAACGTCTATGCCGGCTTCATCGACCAGTCGGGCGCGCTCTTCATGAGCGTGAGCCGCGACGTGGGGAGGTCGTGGAGCACGCCCCTGCGGATCGGCGAGGGCATCACGGCGGGCCTGCCGGCGGTCGCGGCCGGCGACCCGGGCCGGGTGGTGGTGTCCTTCGTCGGCACCGACGACCTGCCCCAGGGGTTCGCCACGCCCGGCTACCCGGGCAGCGCCACCGGGGAGATCGCGTGGGCGCCGTACCTCGCGGTGAGCACCGACATGCTCGGCGACGCCCCGACGTTCGCGGTGGTCGACGCGGCCAACGGCGACCCGATCTCGCGCGGCGCCGAGTGCGTCGCCGGCGACTTCCGCTGCGTCGTGCAGTTCGACTTCCTCGACGTCACCATCGCTCCCGATGGCCGCCCCTACGCCGCCTTCGTGGACGGCTGCCAGGGCGC
>DASWHK010000188.1:0-41848 GCA_036398215.1 Acidobacteriota bacterium
ACCCAGACGGTCAGCGAGTCGAGCGCCGGGCCGTGGGCCGAGGCATCGATGGGCATCCACCGCGACAAGAGTGCTTGCATCTACCGAACGCCTCCGTTGATCACCGAGAACGAGTCCTTGCGATCCTGATAGTCCCTGGTACGCCGCCGGATGCTGACGAACAGCGCGACGAAGCCGATCTGCACCGCGCCGACGAAGCCGAGCAGCACGAGGATGCCGTTGTTGACGCCGGTGGCCATCGGCGAGTCACTGGCGCCGAAGCACACCGGGCAGGCCAGCGCCGGCTCGACCGCCAGCAGCGCCGCCGCCGCCGCCCCCAATACTCCGATTGTCAGCCGTCGTTTCATCTCAGAGCGCCTCATCTCAGAGCCCCAGCTCCTCGACCTTGCGGATGAACTTGAGCCCGTAGCCCAGCAGCACGAAGCCGAAGGCGAAGAAGAAGATGCCCAGCGCCAGGCTGCCGTGGTTGTTCCCCGCCATGTACTGGCGCACCCCCCAGCCGCCGACGAACATCGCCAGCAGGATGCAAACCGCGATGAACAGGACGTGGAAGGCCTTCAGCGACATTGGTCCGTGGCCCCCATCCTCGGTGTGCCCGATGCCCTCCACATTTCAATGGCCTCCGCCCTCAGGGTCCCCGACGCCTTGCACATTTCAGTGGCCTCCGCCCTCGGGATGCCCGACCCCTTCCATCGTGAAGCGCTGGCCGACGTCGTCGAGGTAATTCTCCGCCGGCATGAACATCAAGACGGCGAAAAAGAAGACGGTCAGCAGGAGCACCGCGTAGATCAGCTTCTCCTCGGAGATCAAGTGCATGAAGAACAGCGCCACCAGCGACCCCTTGGCGACCGCGATGATCATCGCCAGCGTCACCGCCGCGCCGGTGTTGAGGTCGAGATAGCTGATCCCCACCGTGACCACGGTCAGTGCCGCCAGGGCGACGAACACCAGGATGTAGGTGCGCGTCTCCTTCTTGATGTCCTCCGGACTGTGTCCGCCCATCAGCTCCTCCTGCTCCCCGCTCGTCGCGGCGCGGAGAGGATGCTCGTCACGTTCTCAAAGCAGATAAAGGCTCGGAAACAAGAAGATCCACACCAGGTCGACGAAGTGCCAGTAGAGGCCCGTGGTCTCGATGCGGTTGGTGAAGCGGGCCGGCTCGCTCTTCCACATCTTGGCGCCGGGGCCGATCAGGTAGGCGATGACCACCATGCCGCCGAGCACGTGCAGGCCGTGCAAGCCGGTGAGCGTGAAGTACACGGCCATGTAGTTGTTGGTCCATGGATACAGGCCGTGGCTGAACTCGGTGCTGTACTCGATGGCCTTGACGACCATGAACCCCGCCGCCAGCAGGAACGTCAGCGCGAAGTAGAGGCGGAACTTGGCGAAGTCCCGCAGCCGCAGCGAGGCCCACGACAGCACCACGGTGACGCTCGAGGTGATCAGGATCATCGTGTTGAGCGTCGCCAGCGGCACGCTCATCGGCTCGGTGACCCAGTTCGGGTCGCCGGTGCGCAGCAGCACGTAGGTGGAGAAGAGCGCCCCGAACAGCATGACTTCCGAGGCCAGAAACAGCCAGATGCCGAGCTTGCCGTTGTACAGGCCGGTATCGGGCCGGGCCTCTACGGTGTAGGGAATCTCCATCGTTCCTCAGCCCTCCTGCGCGGCCACGTTCTGGGGCAGGAAATCGTCGCCGCGGCCCGGGACGCTGTACTCGTAGGGGCCGTGATAGACCACCGGGACGGTCGCGAAGTTGCCGTGGCCGAGCGGCGGCGAGGTGGTCGCCACCCACTCGAGGGTCGTCGCCTGCCAGGGGTTGGCGCCGACCCTGACGCCCTTGAAGATGCTCCAGAAGAAATTGAAGATGAACGGCAGCTGGGCCGCGAACAGCAGGAACGCCGAGTACGACATGAAGGCGTTCCAGTGCAACACGCCCTGGGCGTGCGAGTAGGTGGTGCCGCCGTCCCACAGCCGCCGCGAAACGCCGGCCAGCCCCTGCAGGAACATCGGCCCGAAGACGCCGTTGATGAAGATCAGCGAGAAGAAGAAGTGGATCTTGCCGAGTGTCTCGTTCAGCCGCCGGCCGGTGACCTTGGGGAACCAGTAATAGATCCCCGCGAACAGCGCGAAGATCGTCCCCGGCGCCACCACGTAATGGAAGTGGCCGATGACGTAGTAGGTGTCGTGCAGGTGGATGTCGGCGGGCGACAAGCCGAGCGGCAGCCCGGTCAGGCCGCCGATGCCGAACATCGGCAGGAAGGCGAGGGCGAACAGCATCGGCGTGTTGAAGCGAATCGACGCCCCCCACAGCGACATCAGCAAAGCGGTCAGGATGATCACCGAGGGGATCGAGATGATCATCGTCGTGGTCTGGAAGAAGGCGTTCATCACCGTGCCCATGCCGGTCAGGAACATGTGGTGGGCCCAGACCACGAACGACATGAAGCCGATGAAAACGGCCGAGAAGACGATCGACCGGTAGCCCCACAGCGGCTTGCGGGTGTTGTTGGCGATCACCTCGGCGACGATCCCCATCGCCGGCAGGACCAGCACGTAGACCTCGGGGTGGGCGAGAAACCAGAACAGGTGCTGCCAGAGCAACGCCGTGCCGCCGCCGGCGATCTCGATGATCCGGCCGTCGACCACCAGGCCCGCGGGGGAGAAGAAGCTGGTGCCGGCGACCCGGTCCATGAGCTGGAAGATGCCGGCCGCCTCCAGCGGCGGGAAGGCGAGCAGCAGCAGGAACGCGGTGACCAGCTGGGTCCAGACGAAGACCGGCAGCCGCATCCAGGTCATCCCCTTGGCGCGCAACTGGAAGATCGTGGTGATGAAGTTCACCGAGCCGAGCAGCGACGAGGTGATCAGGCAGACCATGCCGATCAGCCACCAGGTCTGCCCCTGGGTGGCGACGACGGTGGACAGCGGCGGGTACGACGTCCAGCCGGAGTTGGCGGCGCCGCCGGGCACGAAGAAGCTCGTCAGCATCACCACTCCGCCGATGAAGTAGACCCAGTAGCTCATCATGTTGAGCCTGGGGAAGGCCATGTCGGGGGCGCCGATCTGCAGCGGCACGACGTAGTTGCCGAAGGCGCCGACCGCCAGCGGCACCACGCCGAGGAAGACCATGATGGTCCCGTGCATGGCGCCGAGCTGGTTGTAGAACTCCGGCAGGACGATCCCTCCGGGGGCGTTGGCCTGGCCGAGGAGGCCGCCGATGAACGGCACCGGCGCGCCCGGATGGGCGAGCTGCCAGCGCATGATCACCATCAGCGTGAAGCCGAAGAGCAGAAACAGGAGCCCGGTGATCCCGTACTGGATGCCGATCACCTTGTGGTCCACCGAGAAGATCCACTTACGGATGAAGCTCTCCTCGTGGTGGTGCTCGTCCGCGGCGTGGCCCTGCTCGTGCGCCTCTTCCGTCAGATCGGGCGCTTCGTCGGGGTGCTGTTCGATAGGACTCATCCGATCTACCTTGCCTGCAGACTGTCGAGCCGGGCGGTTGCCGGTAGCCCGTGCTGCTCGCAGATGAGGAGAGCGGCGCGGTTGCTGGAGCCGGCGGACTCGCCGTGGATCATGTCGGTGAAGCCGCGCCCGCGTGCGGTCCGCGCTTCCCGCCCGGGGAGTCTACTGAACCCCCCAGGGAGTGGCAACTCGGAGGCGCCCGCCCCGGCGTTCGGCTATCCTCGCGGCATGACCGAGCTCCTCTTCCACACCGACAGCTACCTGCGCGAGTTCGAGGCCGAGGTCGTCGGGGTCGACACCGTGCGCAACGCCGTGCTCCTCGACCGCACGGCGTTCTACGCCGGCGGCGGCGGCCAGCCCTGCGACGTCGGGGAGCTGGGCCCGATCGGCGCGGCTTCGCCGCCGGAAGCCGGGGCGACCCCCGACGCCGCGGCGGCCATCGGCGCTGCCACGGTGTCGCCCCAGGACGCTGCAACCGCGACCCGCTGGCGGGTTACCGCGGTCAAGAAGGAAGGGAAGGATGTCCTCCATTTTCTCGCCGGCGCCGGGTCCAGCGTGTCGGTTGAGGCTTCGGGCGCCGAGGCATCGGACGCCACCGAGCCAGCGGCGGGCGCCCCGGGCGAGCTCCCCGTCGCCGGCGACCGGGTCACCGGTGCCATCGCCTGGGAGCGCCGCTACCGGCTGATGCGCACCCACACCGCCATGCACATCCTCTGCGGCGTCGTCTGGCGCGACTACGGCGCCCAGGTCACCGGCGGCAACATGGAGCCGCTGGAGGGGCGCATGGACTTCGAGTTCGAGAACCTGCAGCGCGAGCTCGTCGACGAGATCGAGGCGAAGATCAACGCCGAGGTCGAGGCCGCCCGCGAGGTGCGGGTGAAGATCCTGCCGCGCGCCGAGGCGGAGACGATCCCCGACCTCATCCGCACCAAGATCAACCTGGTTCCCGCGGCGATCACCGAGATCCGCACCGTCGAGATCGTCGGCCTCGACCTGCAGGCCGACGGCGGCACCCACGTCGCCAACACCCGCGAGGTCGGCCCCCTGCGCATCCTCGACTACAAGAGCAAAGGGCGGATCAACAAGCGCATCCGCATCGGGCTCGACGAGCGGCCGGCTCCGGCCGGCAACGAGTAGATCGAGCGAAGGTTTCGTGGAACCCGCCGGGGCCGCCGAGCGTCTATCCATCTCAGAGGGCAGCACCCCGGCTCGAACGACTGCCCGCCGCTGACGGCCGGGGCGCTGCCCGATGCTTTCGAGAGCACAAGCACCGGACCCGAGCGGACCCCCGTTCGCCCCCCGCGACTCCGACAACCTGCGAGACCGACCCCCTATGAGCTTCTTCCGCGACATCCGCCACGGCGTACGCATGCTGATCAAGAGCCCGGGGGTCTCGGCGATCGCCGTCGTCGCGCTGGCCCTCGGCATCGGCGTCACCGCGACCATGTTCAGCATCGTCTACGGGGCGCTGCTGCGCGGCCTGCCGTTCGAGAAGGCCGGCAGCACCTATGCGATCCGGCGCATCGACATCGAGAGCGGCGACGGGGTCGGCATCCCGATCCACGACTACCTCGACTGGCGCGCCCGCCAGAGCAGCTTCGAGACGCTCGCCGGCTTCTACACCGGAACCGTGAACCTGCGCATCGGCGAGGCCGCGGAGCGCTACGACGGCTCCTTCGTGAGCGCCAACACGTTCGACGTCGCCGGCGTGCCGGCGGCGATCGGCCGCACGTTCCTGCCCGGCGAAGACACCCCGGCCGCCGAGCCCGTCATCCTTCTGAGCCACGAGCTGTGGCGCGACCGCTTCGGCGCCGACCCGGGCATCGTCGGCTGGACCGTGCGCGCCAACGGCGAGCAGATGACGGTCGTCGGGGTGATGCCGGAGGGCTTCTGGTTCCCGCTTCGATCGGATGTCTGGCTGCCGCTGCGGCTCGACGGCGTCGCGCTGCCGCGCGGCGAGGGGACCACGCTGAACGTCACCGGCGTTCTGCGCGAGGGCATCGACCTCGAGCAGGCGTCGGCGGAGATGTCGGCGATCGCCCGCCAGCTCGCCGACGAGCACCCCGAGACCAACGAGGACCGCACTGCCGAGATCATTCCCTTCGTCGAGCAGTACATCGGCGACGAGCCAGTGGCGCTGCTCTATACGGCGCTCGGCGCGGTCTTCCTGGTGCTGGCGATCGCCTGCGCCAACGTCGCCAACCTGCTGCTGTCGCGCGCCTTCGACCGCAACAAGGAGGTCGCGATCCGCACCGCGCTGGGCGCCAACCGCCGGCGGGTCATCGCCCAGATCCTCGCCGAGGCGGGGGTGCTGGCCGCTGCGGGGGCGGCCGCCGGCGTGGTCATGGCGCGCTTCGGGGTCGCCTGGTTCAACGCCGCCATCGCCGGCAGCGATCCGCCGCCGGTCATCGACATCCGGGTCGACGCGCCGATCCTGCTTTTCGTCCTCGGGGTGACCTCTCTGGCGACGCTGCTGGCCGGCACCCTGCCGGCGCTGCAGGTGACCCGCAGCAACCTCAACGAGGTGCTCGCCGACGAGTCGCGCGGCTCGTCGAGCTTCAAGATGGGGCGCCTGAGCCGCGGCCTCGTGGTCCTGCAGGTGGCGCTGTCATGCGGCCTGCTGGTCGCCGCCGGGCTGATGATCAAGAGCGTCGTGAAGCTCGGCAGCGCCGATTGGGGGTTCGAGCCCGACGCGGTGTTCACCGCTCGCCTGGGCCTGTTCCCGAGCGACTATCCCGAGGTCGAGGACCGGCGGCGGTTTGTCGAGCAGCTGCACGCCCGGCTCGAGGGTCGCGCCGACGTCATCGCCGCCTCCCTGACCCCCAGCCTGCCGGTGACCGGCTCCAACGTGGGTCCGGTCCGCATCGAGGGGGAGAGCTACGCCGACGCCGGCGCTCAACCGCTCGCCCATCAAGCCGGCGTCACGCCGGGCTTCTTCGCGACCTTCGACATCGACGTCTTGCAGGGCCGCGACTTCACGGTCGAGGATGCCGGCGACGGCCTTCCGGTGGCGATCGTCAACCAGAGCTTCGCCGACGAGCTGCTCGAGGGGCGCGATCCGCTCGGCAAGCGGTTCGCTTTCGGCTCCGCCGGGTCGGACGGCGCCGAGACCTGGCTTACCGTCGTCGGCGTGGTCCCCGACCTCTACATGGACGGCCCGACCAACGAGCGGCCCGAGGGGTTCTACGTGCCGCTATCGCAGGCCGACGCCCAGTTCCTCAGCATCGCCGTGCGCACCCGCGGCGAACCACTCGCCTTCGCGCCTTCGCTGCGCCAGGAAGTGCTGGCGGTCGACCCCGACCTGCCGCTCTACTGGGTGCGCCCCATGACCGACGTGATCCACGAGCAGACCTGGTTCTACTGGGTGTTCGGGACCCTGTTCACGATCTTCGGCTCGGTGGCGCTGCTGCTCGCCTCCGTGGGCCTCTACGGGGTCATGTCGTTCGCGGTCCGCCGGCGGACCGCGGAAGTCGGCATTCGCATGGCGCTGGGGGCGAGCTCCGGCGACGTCCTCGGGCTGGTGATCCGCCAGGGCCTGGTCCAGCTCGGCCTCGGCCTGGCGCTTGGCCTGCTGATGGCCCGCGGCCTGGCCAGCCTGCTCCAGGCGATCTTGTATCAGGTCGAGCCCACCGACGCGACGACCTTCACGGCGATCGCCGGCACCCTTCTGGCCGTCGGTCTGCTCGCCTGCCTGGTCCCGGCGCTGCGCGCCGCCCGCGTCGACCCCATGATCGCGCTGCGCAATCCATAGCTACCGCTGGCCCGCTGCTCCCAACGCAAGCAAGCTGGCCCGCGACGGGACAGGGTCTCGATGCAGCTCGTTGGGATCGACGACGCGCACCTCGCCGCTGGGAGCCTGCTGGAGCGCCAAGCAAGACTTGCTTTTACTCAGTACATTGAGTAAAAACACTCAATGTCATGAGCAAACGATCAGTTCCTTTTCGGCGGCCCCAGGTGGCCGAGCTGGCGCGGCGACTGGCCGAGCCGCGGCGGTTCATCCAGGTCGTCGCCGGCGCGCGGCAGGTGGGCAAGACCACGCTGGTGGGGCAGGTCACGGAGCGGTCCGGGCTGCCGATCCGGTACGCCAGCGCCGACGAGCCGACGCTGCGCGGCCCGGACTGGGTCGCCCAGCAGTGGGAGGCGGCGCGCCTCGCCGCCGGCGGCGACGGGGCCGTTCTGGTGCTGGACGAGATCCAGAAGGCCGTCGGCTGGTCGGAGTCGGTGAAGCGCCTCTGGGACGAGGACACGCGCGCGAAGCGCCCTGTGCAGGTGGTGTTGCTCGGCTCGGCGCCGCTCCTCGTCCAGCAAGGGCTCACCGAGAGCCTCGCGGGACGGTTCGAGGTGTTGCGCCTGCCGCACTGGTCCCTCGCGGAGATGCGCGCGGCCTTCGGCTTCACTCTCGACCAGTACGTGTACTTCGGCGGCTACCCAGGCGCGGCGCCGCTGGCCGGCGAGCCCGAGCGGTGGCGCCGCTACATCCTCGACGCCCTGGTGGAGACCACGATCGCCCGTGACGTGCTCTTGCTCACACGCGTGGACAAGCCGGCGCTCCTGCGCCGGCTCTTCGAGCTGGGCTGCCGCTACTCGGGGCAGGTTCTCTCCTACAACAAGATGCTCGGCCAGCTCCACGATGCGGGCAACACCACGACGCTGGCGCACTATCTCGAGCTCCTGGGCGGCGCCGGATTGCTCATCGGGCTGCCCAAGTTCTCGGAGCGCGCCGTCCGACAGCGGCGATCGAGTCCCAAGCTCCAGGTGATGAACACGGCGCTGATGAGCGCCCAGTCGGGCTTGCTTTTCGACGAGGCGCACGAGGACCGCGAGCTGTGGGGACGCCTCGTGGAGTCGGCGGTGGGCGCGCACCTCGCCAACGCCGCGGCGGCGGGATCGTGTGAGCTGCACTACTGGCGCGACGCGAATCGCGAGGTGGACTTCGTCGTCCGCGCCGGCAAGAGCCTGGTGGCCATCGAGGTGAAGAGCGGGCGCCGGCGCGACTCGCTGCCCGGAATGGGGGCCTTCTCGGAAGTCGCCCGGCCTACCGCAACCCTGCTCGTCGGCGGCGACGGAATCCCCCTCGACGAGTTCCTTTCCCGGCCTGTGGAGCATTGGTTGAGGCGTTGAGCGCCTTCGTCGCCTTTACGCTTCGTTGATCTCGCCGGTGGTGGGCTCGCGGCGACCGGGGGCGGGACGCCAAACGCCTTCGTCGCCTTTGCGCTTTCTTGATGCATCCGGGCCGACTCTTGAGCCTGACGCTGCGCCCGCTCTGCTTTACTCGGCCCAGGGGGTGGTTTGCGCCATCCGCGAAGGAAAGAAGACCGGAGCGAATGAGCCCGCGGAGCAGAATCCTGATCGTCGGTTCGACTCCTCTCGCCTTGCTTCTGGCAACTCAATGGGAAACGGAGGGGCATGCCGTTACCGTGATCGACCGGAAGGGGGCGGACTTCTCCGCGTTTCCCGACGGGTTGTCCGGGGGTTGCATCGAGGGCGAGCCGCTCGACAAGTCCGTGCTCTGGCGCGCCAGCATCGAAGAGACCGACGTAATGGTCGGTGCGACATCGAAGGACGATCTGAATCTGGCCACCGCCATCGCCTGTCACAGCGCCTTTCATGTCGAGCACGCCTTCGCCGTGGTCGGCGATCCGCAGAAGGCCGATACCTTCGCTGGCTTCGGCGTGCAGGTCGTCTGCCCGACCTTGCTGGCGGCGGCGGCGATCGTCCTTTCCGTCGGCGGCCCGGCGGGAGCAACCGCAGAGCGGGATTCGGGGGGTGAGGAAACGCCAACCAGATCGGACGCCACCGAGAGGTGAGGGTCGTGGACCTCATCCGAGAGGACTTCATCGTCGCCGACCTTCGTGCCAGGCGGAGGGCCGATGTCATTCGGGAGCTGGGGTCCTTCCTGGCGAAGCACCACGCAGGGCTGTCCGAGAAGGAGGCGATCCGCGCCCTCGCGGAGCGCGAGCGGCTCGGCTCCACCGCCGTCGGCGAGGGCCTCGCAATCCCGCACGCCAAGCTCGACTCGGTTCGCGATCTCGTCGCCTGTTTCGGGCGCTCGCGCCGGGGCATCGACTTCGGCTCGCCGGACGACGAGCCGACCCACTTTTTTTTTGTGCTGATCGCGCCCGAGGGGGCGCCGGGCGATCACCTGAAGGCTCTCGCCCGAATCAGCCGGCTCTTCAGGAACGCCGCCTTCCGCGCCCGCCTCATGGCCGCCGAGACCGCCCGCGAAATGCACGAGCTGATCGCCGCCGAGGATGGCCGCTAGATGGCAGCCTCCCGGCGCGCGGCCGGCGGCACGCTCCACGCAGAGACGGACCACCGCCTCACGAGCCTGTGGATCGTCGCGCGGGATGTCGGCGCCCTGCAAGTCTTGATCGCTGGCGCGATGCTCCTCTCGCTGCTCGTCTGCCTGATCTACGGCGAGCTCTACAGCGCGCTGAGCTTCTTGATTGCGGCCGCGGTGACCGCGACCTGTGGTTTCGCCGCCTATCGAACCTGCCGCGACGCCGGCGAGCCGAAGCGCCGTCACGCGATGGTCATTGCCGGCGCGGGATGGTTCGTCGGCGCCGCTTTCGGAGCGCTGCCGTTCCTCTTCGCCGGCTACTGGACGCCGCCGGAAGTCGCGCGGGCCCTCGTTCCCGCGGGCGAGACCTACGCGTCGAGCCTCGCCCACTTCCGCAACCCGCTCCACGCGTTCTTCGAGAGCATGAGCGCCTTCACGACGACGGGCCTCACCATGTCCGTCCACGAGCCGTCGATCGGGCACGGGCTGCTCTTCTATCGTTCGCTGGCGCAGTGGATCGGGGGGGCCGGCGTCATCGTCCTCTCGCTGGCGATCATCCCGCGACCGCGGGCCGTCGGTGGGCTGGAGCTCTATCAGTCCGAGACCACGGGGATGAAGCTGCGACCAAGCATCCTCGGCACGGCGCGGGCGATCTGGAAGGTCTACAGCGGCCTCACGGCCCTGGTCGCCTGCTACCTGTTTGTCGCCACCTGGTTGGTCCTGCCCGAGTACGGGCTAGGAGCGAGCCTCTTCGACGCCGTCAACCACGCGATGGCCGGTCAGTCGACCGGTGGCTTCAGCACGCTCGACGACAGCATCGCCGGGTATGGCTCCTACGCGATGGATCTCATCTACATTCCGCCTATGGTCCTCGGCGCCATCTCCATACCGCTCTACTACGCCTTCCTGCGCTCCCGGCGCCTGGCACTGTTCTGGCGCGACGCGCAGTTTCGCTCGATGATCATCCTGTTCGCGGTCCTCATGCCGCTCCTGGTGATGGCGCTCCAGGGCACCGCGAGCGTCCCCGACCCCGTCCGTGAGGCGGTGTTTCAGGTCGTGAGTGCCGTGTCCACGACCGGTTGGCAGACCTCGAGCATCGGCGATTGGCCCGACGCTTCCGTCCTGCTGATCGTCTGGGGGGCGATGCTCGTCGGCGGCAGCGCGGGCGCGACCGTAGGAGGCGTGAAGCTCATTCGCGCCTACCTGCTGACGCGCGCCGTCGGCTGGCGGATCCGCAAGGTGTTCCTGCCCAACGATGCGGTGGTGCCCTTCCGCGTCGGCGACCGCTACCTGCGCACGGAGGAAATGCAACGTGAGGTCGCCGACGCCGCGGCCTTCTCGTTTCTGTATCTGCTCATCCTCCTTGTCGCAACGGCGATCACGGCCCACCAGATGGGCGCCGGCTTCACGCTCGCCGATGCGATCTTCGAGGCCGCGTCGGCGCAAGGCACGGTCGGCCTCTCCTCGGGCATCACCGATCCGGCGATGCCGGTCACGATCGAGCTGGTGTTCATCTTCCAGATGTGGGTCGGGCGATTGGAGATCTTCCCGGTCATCGTTCTGCTCAGAGGATTGGTGTCATGGACGCTGGGGCGCTGACGTGTACGTCGTGATCATCGGCGCCGGGGAGGTCGGCAGCTACGTGGCGAGGATCCTCGTCGAGGACGGGCACGATGTGGCGATCATCGAGGTGCACGAGGGCCGCGCCCGCCACCTCGACGGCTCCCTCGATGCTCTCGTCGTGCAGGGCTCCGGCGCCAGCCCGGCCGCGCTGCAACGCGCCGGGATCGAGCGCGCCGACCTCCTGCTTGCCGTCACCGCGATCGACGAGGTGAACTTGATCGCCTGCATGACCGGACGCAAGTATCGACCGGCCGGCCTGCGTACCGTAGCCCGCGTCCGGCAGTCGCGTCAGGTGGCCGGAGAGGTGGCGCTCAGCGCCGAAGACCTCGGCCTCGACGGCCTGGTCAGCCCGGAGCAGGCGGTTGCGGCGGCGACGATGGACGCCCTCCAATATCCGGGGAGCGGTGAAATGCGCGAGCTGGCGAACGGCAAGCTGGTGCTCGTCGGCATGGGCCTCAGCGCCGACTCTCCCCTGGTCCACGAGACGCTGGCGGGCCTGCGGAGGGACTTCCCGCCGGAGTTCCTGGTGGTTGCCGTGCAAGGCCGCGACGGTATCCGGATCCCGACGGGCGCCGATCGTCTCGCGGTCGATGAGCGGGCGTTCGTCCTGACCCTGCCCAAGAACCTCACGGAGCTCGCGATCCTTTCGGGAGAGCCGTGGCATCGCGTGCAGCGGATCCTGATCGTCGGTTGTGGCAACACGGGCCTGGCATTGGCCCGCGAGCTCGAGCGCGAGGGTTTCGCGCCAACGATTGTCGAGCATGACCACGCTCGAGCTGAGCTCGTGGCGGGCCTGCTTCCACGAGCGCTCGTCCTGCACGCCGACGGCTCCGATCCGGAGTTTCTCCGCACCCGGATCGAGGAGGAGCGGATCGATGCGGCGGTTGTGTTGCTCGAGGAGGCGGAGAAGTCGGTATTGATCGGTGTCTTTGCCAAGTCCCTCGGGGCCCGCAAGGTCGTCGTCCGCTGCGACGAGTCAGGCTATGCACAGCTCGCCGTCAAGCTCGGCGTGGACGCGGTGTTGACTCCAAAGCGAGTGATGGCCGAAGCGATCCTGAGATATCTGCGGAAGGGCGCGATCGACTCCACGTTGCTGCTCGGAAACCACGAGGCGGAAGTCATCCATTTCCGGGTTCCCGCCGTCCCGGCCCGAACCGCGCTCGTCAAGAAGCCCCTGAAGCACCTCGGCTTCCCGAAGGGAGCGCTCGTCGGCGCGGTCATCCGCGGCGGGGTGGCCTTCATCGGGTCGGGGGAAACCGTCCTACAACCGGGCGACGAGTTGCTCGTCGTCTGCCAGCCACAGGCCCTCGACCGGGTCGGGAAACTCCTCGCGTGACCGCAGGCGGGCAGCCGAGGAGCGCCGCTGGTGCGGGGTGCGCTCGTTCCGGTGTCCGCAGCACTCATGTATCTTGGCAACGGAGAGGGTTTGACGTGGCTCGGTCTCGGATTGTTCTTCGCCCAGTTGGACGGTTGCGGCTGCGAGGCTACGGCGGCGCTCTCGCCGCTCTCTGTGTGGCAACGGCTGCGGCCTGGGCATTCGAGGCCGTGGGGCTGCACGAGCCGAACCTGGTGCTCGCCTACCTTCTGGGCGTGACCGCGGTGGCGGCGTGGTTCGGTCGCGGCCCCGCGATCTTCGCTTCGTTCGGCGCGGTGCTCCTGTTCAACTTCTTTTTCACGTCACCGCGCTACACGTTCCGGGTGTACGACTCGGGTTACCTGTTCACGTTCGCCGTGATGCTGGTGATCGGGCTCCTGGTCAGCACCCTGACCGCCCGCATCCGCGACCAGTCCGTGATCGCACACCAGCGGGAACGCAGGACCGAGCAGCTCTACCAGCTCAGCCAGGAGCTCTCCGCAACAACCGGCCATCTGCAGATCGTGACGGCGGCGGAGGCTCGCCTCGGCCGCCTCCTGGACGGGGAGATCTCGATCCTCGTTCCCGACGAGCGCGGGCGCCTCCGGCCCGCTGGGACGGGTTCCCCGGGGCTCGCGGGAGACCCAGGGCTGCCGCCGGTCGCGGCGTGGGTGTACGAGCACGACCGGATCGCCGGCGCCGGCACGGAGACCCATTCGGGAGCCTCCGCGCTCTGCCTGCCGCTCACGACTCCCGAGGGCGTGGTCGGGGTGCTGGCGGTTCGGGCCCGCGATCCGGATCTCTTGCTGTCGCCGGACCGCCGGCGGTTGGTCGAGACCTTCGCGGCGCAGGTTGCCCTGGCTCTCGCCCGTGACCGGCTGACCGAGAGGGTCCACCGCACGATTGCCCAGGCCGACAACGAGAGGCTTCGCAGCGCGGTGCTGAGCTCCGTGTCCCACGACTTCCGTACTCCGCTGGCAACCATCACCGGCGCGAGCAGCAGTCTGCTCGACGCCGGCGAGCGTATCGATGCCGAGGAGCAAAGAGACCTGCTGCAATCCATCTACGACGAGGCCGACCGCCTCGGTCGGCTCGTCGACAACCTGCTCCACATGACGAGGCTCGAGTCGGGCCAGCTCGAACCAAAGAGAGAGTGGAACATCGTCGAGGACATCGTCGGCTCGTCGCTCACGAGGCTCGCGAGGCAGCTCGCTGGCCGCGAAGTCGCGACCCGAATACCCGACGAGATGCCGATGCTTCGCGTCGACGGTGTGCTGATCGAGCTCGTCCTGTCCAACCTGCTCGACAACGCGGCGAAATACTCGCCGCCCGCGGCGCCGATCGAAGTCCGTGCCAACACCGAGGGCGGACTGGTCCTCATGGAAGTCGCCGATCGTGGCACGGGCCTGACGGCCGAGGAGAAGACGAAGGTTTTCGAGAAATTCTACCGCGGGCCGCACCGGCGCAAGGACGGCTCGCACGGGGCCGGCCTCGGGCTCGCGATCTGCGCCGCCATCGCCAGGCTGCATGGCGGGCGCCTCGATGTGGTGGACCGTGACGGCGGAGGGGCGCGATTCATTCTCAGCCTCCCGGTCGAGGAGCAGCCGCCGGCGATCGAGGGTGCCGACGTGGGTAACGGCGTAGGAGGCGAGCATCCATGAGCGCGGATCGCCCGCTGATCTTGATCATCGAGGACGAGATGCCGATTCGCCGCTTCCTGCGCACTTCCTTGCAGAGCAGCGACTATCGCGTCGCCGAGGCCGAGACCGCGGCGCAGGGAAGAGCGAGGGCGTCGAGCGAGCCGCCGGACCTCATGGTGCTCGATCTGGGCCTTCCCGACGGAGACGGCCTCGACATCATCGAGTGGTTCCGGGACTGGAGCCACGCACCGATCATCGTCCTGTCGGCGCGGGGGCAGGAACGGGACAAGGTGACGGCGCTCGATCGAGGTGCGGACGATTACCTCACCAAGCCCTTCGGGGTCGGCGAGCTCCTGGCGCGCATCCGCGTCGCCTTCCGGAACCGCGCCCGCCACGATTCCGCCGACGAGGAACCCACCTTCGAAGTGGGCGACCTGCGCGTCGATCTCGCGAATCGGCGCGCCTTCCTGGCGGGCGAACCCGTGCAGCTCACGCCGATCGAATACCGGTTGCTGGTCACCCTGGTTCGGCATGCCGGAAAGGTGCTGACGCACCGGTTCATCCTGCGCGCGGTATGGGGACCCAACCACAGCGACGATCCTCGCTACGTGCGGGTCTTCGTAGCGAACCTTCGGCGCAAGATCGAGCCGGACTCCTCACGACCCCGCTACCTGCTGACCGAGCAGGGGGTCGGCTACCGGGTCGTGGATGAGTGAGGGGCAGCCGCCCCACCGACGCCGACGACGCGGAACGGGTGTTCCGTTCGGACGCGGCCGCGGATCGTCGCTTCGGCGAGCTCTTCGCACTCGAACTCGTCGTCGAGCAGGGCCCGGGTGGCGGCGCCGATGACGACTTCGCCGGGTTGGGCGACGGTCGACTCCAGCCTGCTGGCAACGTTCACCACGTCACCGAGCACCGTGTAATCGCAACGGATCGCCGCACCGATGTCGCCGGCGATGACCTTGCCCGAGTTGATGCCGAAGCGCATCCGCAGGGGGAACTCGATCTCTCGCTCTTCGTCGAGCCGCGCGATGGCGTCGCGCATTCGCATGGCCGCCAGGACGGCGCGGCGGGCGTGGTCTTCCTGCTCGAACGGCGCCCCGAAAAAGGCCACCAGGCCGTCGCCGGTGAACTTGTCGAGGGTGCCGTTGAGCTCGAACACGATCTGGGTGAGCTCGTCGAAGATGCCGTTCAGCAACGCCGCCACCTCGGCGGGGGCCAGCGATTCGGCGATGCGCGTGAACTTGTGAAGGTCGCAGAAGAGCACCGTGACTTCGCGCTCGCTCGTCAGCATGTGGCTATGCGTTGTCTCTTCTCTCGCCAGCATGCTATCGACCACATCGTGCGGCAGGTAGCGTTGCAATCGTTCGCGCCGCTTGCGCTCGCCCGTCACCAGCGCCCGCAGGCTCACCTGTTGGACGCCTATCGCGGCAATGATGCCCAGGGAGCTGAGCACCCGCAGGTCGTTCTGCTCGAAGGCTCCACCTTGGCGGCTGTCGAGATAAATGAGCCCGGTGCTCTCGCCGTGGCGGAAAAACGGCGCGCACATGACCGAGCCGACGTTTTCGCCTCGCAGGCTCGCGCCGTGCCGCCCCTGATCGCCGGTGGCGTCGGCCACCAGCACCGAGCTCTGTTGGGCCAGCACTTCATCGGTCAGCGCCTCGCTGATCACCAGGCCGGCGTCCGGGTCGCCGAAATCGACGCGGGCGGCCCTCGGGACGAGCGTTCCCGTCTCCGGGCTGTGGAGCAGGATCGCCCCGCGCTCGGCCGGCACCGTGCTCATCGCGACCTCCAGCAGGCCGCGAAGCATGTCGTCGAGCGTGTCCGAGGTGACGATGCACTCGGTGGCGTCGCTGAGCAGATCCATGAGCCAGGTCGAGCCTCGGGGGCCGGGTTCCCCTCGCGATTCCTCGCCCGGCTTCGAATCGGGGCTCACCGCCTTGGCGGCGACGGGGTCGAAGTCCCCCATCCAGAACCTCGTCGTCCCCTTGCCCAGGCCGCTTCCTGCCGACGGCTTGACGACGACGCGCGTGTCACCGACCCACGTTTCGCCGGCGGCGAGCAGCCGGTAGGTCAGATCGACGCTGCCGATCTTGATTCGATCGTTGTCCTGCAACGCCCGCGTCGTGATGCGCTGCCCGTTGACGAAAACGCCGTTGAGGCTGGCCAGGTCGCTGACCTGCCAGACGCCGCCGGAGAGCTCCATCGCCGCGTGCCGGCGTGACACCGCGGTGGCCGTCAGCACCACGTCGCAGTCGGCGCCCCGGCCCAGCACGACGCGGTTGCGGGAGAGCTTCTTCTCGATCGGCCCCTGTCCGAGGTCGTAGACCAGCGAACAAGTCGCGTGGCTCATTCTTCGAGGACGGTCACCGTTACGGGACCGCTGGGGCGCGCCATGCAGGCGAGCCGGTGGCTGCCCGGCTCCAGCGAGCAGATGTCTTCGAGGGCGTCGCGCTCTTCGGCGCTCATCTCGTTCAAGTTCTCCGCCCCCTCCTCGATGCGAATCGGATCGCTGCCGCAGACACCGGCGTGGCATTCGGCGACGATCTCGACACCGTTGGCCTCGGCGATCTCGCAGATCGTCTGCCCGGCCTGAAACGGGCAGGTAGCGTCGCGGCCCGCAAAGGTGACCCCGGGGCCGGCGTCGACCTCGAGCCGGGGCGCCACCATGACAGAGCTCTGCGACGACTCGAAAGCGGCGGCCCGATCGGCGTCGACCCGAACCTCCTCGGCGACGGTCTCCTCGGCCCTCGGCATGAGCAGCAAACGTTGCTGGCCGACGAGGAACTGACTGCCGAGCTCGAGCCGAACCAGCTCCGCGACGCGGATGTACGTGCCGCCGGTGCTGCGCAGGTCGCGCACCGTGAGCTTGCCGTCGCGCGCCGTCGCTGAAAGGTGCCGCCGCGACAGCGTCATATCAGCCTCGTCGAGGTTGACGTCGGGCGCCTTGCGGCCGAGGACGATCGTCGCCTCGCCCACCGGATAGCGGCCCACCTCTTTCCCCGCCCTGTTGAAATGCACCAGCTCCCTGCCGGCGCCGTTGCCACCACAGACCAGCCACTGTTGCCCGATCCGGAGGATCGTGCCGGCCTCGAGAGCCACGGGCTTGTCGTCGGCAAGCTGCAAGAAGACGCCGCCCGAGCCGCCCTCGTCGCGCAGGTAGAATCCGTCCCGGCCGTGCGAGATCGAAGCGTGGCGTGATGACAGCGCCGTGTCCTCGGGGAAGCTCACGTCGCAACCGCTGCGGCCGATCGTGGTGACCGCGTTCGCCGCCACCGGAAACTCGTCGGCTTCGACGCCCGTGGGCAGGATCCGAACGAGCGTTGCAGCGGCCTGTGGTGCCTTGCCGGCGCCCGGGGAAGGCTGCACCAACGTGGCGGAGGCCGCCGCCTCTTGGCGGCCCGCAGCCCCCGCGTCCGCCGCGGCCTCCTCGACATCGTGCGGTGGATCGTCGGCGAACTCGAGCTGCACACGGATCTCGCTCTTCCCCGCCAGCCGTTGCGCGATCACCTCGGTCACGAACACGCCGTCACGCAGCGCCGCCTTGATGTTGCCGCGCCGCTTGGCCTCCTTGAACCCGGCCGGGTCCGACCTGAAGTCGTCGGTCTCCAGGTAGACGGGGCTGAGCATGTCGCCGGCGAGATAGACGTGGGGAAGCTGCGATTCGAGCAGCGGGCTGACGGTAATTCGCTTCTTGTTGGTCTTGCCGCCCGTCATCATCCTGATGCCGAAGCCGTCGAGCAGCTTCTCGGGAACCTCGCTGCCGATGCAGGCGATGCAGTCAAGCTTGCCGAACTCCAGCAACCGGCTCTCCATCGGCTTGCCGTCGGCGCCGAGCTCCGCCGAGCGGATCTGCAGGATATCGACCCCACCCTCGCCCTCGACCACCGCTTCCGGGTTGCTCTTCGGCAGGTAGCGGATGTTGCCGTTGCCCATGTAGGCATCGAAGAAAACGTCGGCGAGGGCCTTCGAAACCTTGGGCATCCGGTCGCCGCGGTAGGACCAGCAGACCGGCGTCTCATCGCCGGCGGCGACCTTGGCGTTGGAGATCTCGATCACCGCCTCGGCGGCCGAGGTGCCGCCGCCGATCACGCAAACAGGGCGTCCCAGGTACATTCCGGCGTCGGCCATGCGGAACGCGAGGCCTTCGACGTTACCCGGTATGTCGAGCCGGCGCGGCACGCCGCGACCGACGCCGATGACGACGTGCCTGGCGCGGATGAGCTCCTCCTGTTTGACGTTGTGGTTCCAGCAGCGAGCCGTCCAGACCCCGTCGTCGGCGTGCTCGAGACCGACCAGCTCGATACCTACCCTGGCCGGAACCGAGTGGTCGGCGTAAAAGCGCCGCCAGGTGAGAAACAGGTCGTCCTTGTCGAGCGGCGGGAAATGCAACTTCCCGACAAGCTCGTCGCCGAGCGGAAACTTCATCCCGTCGCCGCCGCCGTAGCTCGGGTAGATGAGCTTGTCCTTGGCGTAGTCGCGGATGCGCGCCATGAGGTCGTCGTAGTCGATTACAAGCGCCGAGATCCCCAGCTCCTTGGCGCGGAAACCGGCGGCCGTGCCGGCCGGGCCGCCACCGACGACCAGCATGTCGAGGACGTCGGGCAGCTCCACCGGTTCGGCGAGGACGACGGTGCCGTCGTCCATGATCCGGGGAGAGGCATCGGGCTCGCCGCGCTGACCGTTGTCCTTCGCCATCATCCGCTCAGTGAGGAAGCCAGGAGCCGGCCCACCTGCGCAGCGTCGCCGCCCAGGACTCGGACGACTCGGAGGAGCCTGCCTCGCCCGAGAGGCCACTCGTGGCCGGCGGAGCGGGCGGCATGTCGTCGACCGTCCATACCTCGCCGTCCCTCAAGAACAGACGCTGCATTTCCTCGAGGTTGAAGGGGCGCCCGCCGCGGCGGCCGAAGACCGCGACCTGGTTGCCGGTCTCGTCGACGGCGCGATCGCGGTCGAGCCCCCTGGAGATCGACAGCGCCGGCTCGTGGGTGTGGAAGCTGGCGATCAGCTCGGGCGTCGGCCGCGGCGAGAAGCCGAAGGCGCCCTCGGTACGATTGGCCGAAACGAGCTGCACCACCCGCAGGCCGTTGTGGCCGTCGGCGATGTAGGCGAAGACACTGGCGTTGGTCATGCCTACCTTGACGTCGTTGGCATCGTCGATGGCGCGGCCGGCGTTGAACACCTGGTCGATGAAGGGCGCCTCGGGGCGCTCGACGTCGACGATGACGAGCCCCTGCGCTCCGCCGGCGATGTAGGCGTAGGTACGGGCAACGTAGATGCCGCGCGCGTCATCGAGCTCGACCGTGGCGCCCTCGATGAAGCGCGGCGCCGTAGGATCCGTCACCTCGACGATCTTCAAGCCGTCGTCATCGGTGATGAACGCATAGCGGAACTGGATCTCGATGGCCCGCGGGTCACGCAGCTGCGGCGCGCCGACCTCGCCGACGATGCTGGGATTGAGCGGGTCGTCGATGTCGACCACGACGAGGCCGCGGTCGCAAAGCACGTAGGCGTAGTGGCCGGCGATGGTGAGGCTCACGGCGCCGTCGAGCGCGCCGTTCGGGTTGAAGGCGGCGGCCCGCTCGAGGAAGTTGTTGGCCGGGTTGCCGTCGAGCAGCGTCATCGCCGTCGACACGACCAGCCCCTCCTCACGATCCGAGATGTAGATGTACCTGTACATCGGGTGAATCGACTGCTCTTCGTTGACCGGCAGCTGCAGGCGGTTGGCGTCGACCAGCATCGTCGAGGGCGACGCCACCGCGGTCGCGAAGCGCGTGCCCACGTTGGTGCTCTGGCCGAGGGGAGAGAAGGGCGCCGAAACGATCTTCTCCGAGAAGCCCTTCTGGTTGAGCTGGGCGATGTCGAAGGCTTTGAAGCCGCCTTCGCCGTCGGCGATGTAGAGGTACTCGCCGCGGTGCTGCACGTCCAGGGCGTTGCTGGAGCCGTGATGAACGCCGAGGGTCAGCTCGCGATCGTTGGCGGCGTGCTCGGCATAGGCCTCCGGGTAGGCAATGCGATGGAGGTCCGAGCCGATGACCGCCTGCGGCTCGTCGAGCTCGGTGACCGCAACCGCTTCGACTCCGCCCTCGCCGGTGCCGACGAAGACGAAGCGGCCGAAGAAGTTGGTCATGCTGGTGCCGAGCGTCAGGAGCTGCGCCATGATGGCGTTGTTGTCGCCGGCCTCGGATACGTGGCAGTCGCTGCAGTACTTGGTCTCGGTCTTACGCACCGTGTGCGGCACGTGGGTGTTGAAGGCCTGGCCGGCGTAGCCCTCGGCGGAGACGGTCTGCTGCTGGAAGTAGACCCAGTTGCGGTTGGCGTCCTGTGAGCTGACCACCAAGGCGCTCGACGAGCGCACCGGCGAGACGGTGTTGCCGATGACGCTGCCGTCGATGCCAAGCATGAAGATGTCGTCGCGCAGGACCTGGTAGTTGTACTGCGTCCAATTGCGCGTCGTCTCCGCCTCGTAGTGCAGCATCGGCTTCTTCTCGTTGGCGCGCTGCGCCAGGTGACAGCCGAAGCAGCTGGTGATCCACGACGAATGGCAGCTCTGGCAGGTCATCTGCGTACCGGCGTGCGCCAGCACGTCCGCCGGAGCTCCCGCCTCACCCCAGGTGACGCCGTCCTTCTGGATCGAGTGCGCCAGCGCGGCGCGCTCGTTGTCGCCGTCGAGCGAGTCGAGAAGCTGCGGGATCGTCCAGCGGCGCGTGTTGTCCATGGTCGAGACCTGGGTGAGCTGATTGCCGCGGCGCTGGAACCTGCCGGTGTACTCCTGCGTCAGGTCCGTGCCGCCGGGAGGCGCCCCCGGACCGCTGGTCACCAGCGTGGCGCGCTCGCTGACCGTGCCGTGGCAATCGCGGCAGGCGATCTCGATCATGTTGCGCGGCTCGCCGTAGAGGTTGCCGTCGCCGTGCGAATCGCGCTTGAAGTGGCAATCGACGCAGTGCATGCCGCGCTCGAGATGAATGTCTTTCAGATGGACCGGAGCGCCGGGCGGCGGCGTCGCCGGCTGGGCGCCCGCGGTGGAGTACTGCACGGCCTCCCAGAGCTGCTGCGGGGTGGCGTCGCTCACGACGCTGCCCTGCGCGTCGAGCAGGTTGCCCTTGCGGTCGCGCTTGAAGACGGCGCGGTACATCCAGCCATGTCCGTGGAAGTCGGCGAAGACCGTCCTGTCGAGCGCGCTGTTGAACTCCTCGGTGCCGGTGCGCTTCAGGAACTCGGGGTCCGACCACAGGCCCCTTACGGCGCTGCCTTCGGGATTGCGCAGCTCGATCTCGCGGATCTCCTCGCCGCTGCGCCGGCTCGTCTCCACCGGGTACATCCGCTCGCCGTCGGTCTCGTTGTCCCACCAGGTCAGTCCCTGGTAGGCGACCGCCATGTTCGTCCCCGGGTGGACGTGGCAGGTGATGCACTGGCTGGTCGGAATCGCCGCCGTGAGGACGTGGTTGACCGGGTGGCCCGACTCGTCGCCCGGGATCATCGGGTCCGAGGTGCGCGACGTGCCCTCGTTGGTGAAGGCATAGGCCGCCTCGGAGTGCACGGTGGAGCGATCGTTCGCATACACGACGTGGCACGACGAGCAGCCGCCCGATCGATAGTCGCCGGGCTGCTCGTTGGTACCCATGAAGTTGAGCGTCGGGTCGACCAGGCGCGTCTTCTGGGCGCCGATGACGATCGGGTCGGTGCGGTTCAGCGTTCCGAAGCCGCGGTTGCTGAGGCGGCTCTTCGGGCGCCCGGGCTCCTCGTCGATCGAGGGATTGCCCACCTCGGCCGGCCGGAAGCCGCCGCGCTCGAAGATCCGGAAGACGTTGCCCGGCTGCGTCACCTCCCAACGGGGCAGCGGCAGCAGCAGGGGCAAGATGCCGCGATCCCGCGTTTCTTCCGGCGTCGGCTCCGGGTTGTTGTACACGGTCGCAGCCTGGCCGTCGGGCATGTACTGCTCGCCGAACAACGGGTTCTTCAACGGAAACGAGCCGTTGTTGTAGAGGGCCGCGCCGTACAGCATGGCGCCGTTGCGCATCATGCTCTTCTGAACGGCGTAGGTTTCCTGCCGGTGGCAGCTGGCGCAGGTCTGGTCGACGACGCGCAGGTCGCCGGGATTCACGAAGCGGATGAACTCGGCGCTCTCCTGCAGCGTCGCCGCGTAGGAGAGCTCCGGGTTGGCCGACGAGGTCCAGATGTCGAGCAACGGCTGGACATGGGCCCGCTGCTTGGCGCCTTCGAAAGGCTGGCTGCCCGGCGCGTCGCCCGCAGAGCGGAAGACCGAAGCATCGCCGCCGTGGCAGTCGGTACAACCGATGCTGACGGCCGGGCTCACGTGCATGCTGGTCCTGTCGCTGCCCTCGTACAGGTGACAGGACATGCAGCCGCCGCTCTTCGCCGCCACCTCCTCGGCCGACTGCAGGTTGAGCTCGGCCTCCGCGGCCGCGCCGCCGCTGCCGCCGCCGTGAACCGGGCCGGCCGCCCCCGCGACGCCGCCCGGCGTGCCGCTCGGCAGCGGGCCGGCCATGGATGGCGCCGGGCCGCCGAGCGACAGCGGCACCAGAAGAGCACCCGCCAGCAGGAGTACGCTCGTGCTGACGCCCAGAGCCAGAAGGAAGCTCCTGCGGTCGGGTCTGTTTGCAGCGGTCAGCGTCGTCGTCGTCATCGCTCGTTGCCCCGTGGGCCGCCGGTCATACGTTCGCTCATCGCCGAAGTCCTGTCAGTAGGTGAAGGTCGCCACCGCGAACGTGTCGTACAGCGTATCGCCGGTGAGGATGTCCTCGAAGCCCCCCAGGGGCGTGAAGATCGAGAGCCCGCCCTGGATGATCGCGTTGTCGTTGAGGAACGGCCGCCACTGGAAGCCGACGCTCAGGTCGATGCCGAGGTCCTTGCGGATGCCTTCCTGAAAGAGCACCGCCTGCAGGACCTCGACCTTGTGGAAGCGCAGATAGCTGGCGTTGATCAGCGAGCGCAGCTTCGGCGTCAGCTCCATGTCGAGGCCGGCGTTGGCGATGAGAATTCCCGGATTCACGAAGCTCGCCTGGCCCTCGATCTTGCTGCTGCGCATCGCCGGCAGGATGCTCGCCGGGCCGACCAGCTCGACCCCGGTGCCCGCCAGCCGGATCCCTTGCCGGTTCCAGAAGCTGAAGGGACCGCCGATAACGTTCGGATTGTCGAAGATGGCATCGAAGCCGCGCGCCTCGTCGTCGTCCGGAGTGCCGTCACCGGAGGCGAAGACGAAGGTGGCACGCGGCCGGTACCAGTCCTTGTCGATCGACAGCTCGAGCGCCGCGAACTGGGCGTTGATGTCGGCCGGCTGGGCGGCGATCCCATTGAGGTGATCGCGGCCGAGGGCCTGATAGAAGACGTGCGTGAGGTTGAGGCGACCGATGTGGCCGTCGCCGCCGAAGCCGACGTAGTAGGCGCGTACCTCGTGCGGCTCGACCCGGCCGATCGGCGCCGGACGCACCAGAAAGCCGTTGTGATCGAAAAAGAACTCGTCGCCCTGGTCGATGTTGGCGTGGAAGCTGGCGGTGATCGTATAACCGAGGGTGAAAGTGTCCTGCCGGTAGTAGTTGGCGATGAAGACCTGCTGGTCGCGCCGGTCCAGAGTGTTCAGGAAGCTGTTGGTGTCCTTCTCGAGCTGGTTGAAGTAGGCCGCGTTCCACTGGCTACGGTTACGGCCCCAGCTGCCGAATGCCCGCACGCCCATGTTGTTGTCGCGGAACAGAAAGCCGCGAAAGTCGCTGGAGAAGGGCTGAATCCCGCCGCGCACCGAGACCGAATCGTAGTTGGGGCCGACGTCGAAGAGCTTGATCTCGCCGAAGGCCTCCTGCAGCGCGAAGTGGTTCTCGAAGCGGTTCTTTCCCTCTTCGGGAGAGACGTTGACGACGTTGCGCTCCTGGGTGTTCAGGTAGTTGAGGTTGAAGACTGGCGTCACCCGAACGGCCCAGGTGCGGGGCTTGAAAGCGGTATCGCCCTTGAAGAGCTCGAAAGAGCCGATGAAGCTCTGCAGCAGCGAGTAGCCGGTGCCGCGGCCGAAGAACTCCTCGAAACCGGGGACCTCCGTGCTCACGCCCGAAGGCGTCGGAACGTTGCGGAAGTCGAACGAGGTCTCGCTGATCCCGGTCAGAACCATGAAAATGTCCTGGCCGAGGACCGGCTTGTCACCCTTGAGAATGTTCTGGTTGAAGGGGTCGAGCGCGCGGCCGCGGACATAGGGGTAGTCGCCCCCCTGCCCCTCCGGGTAGCGCTGCCAGTCGGGAAACTCGAGCGCCCAGCGGTCGGAGGTCGGCACGAAGTCCGGCCGCATCGGCTGCAGGACGACCTCGAGCGCCTCGTCCTGGCCGGCAGCCAGCGTCAGGCTCGGCAGCCTATAGGCGGCGTAGAGCGTATCGTCGACCCGGAGCTCGTAGTTGCCGGGCTCCAGGCCGCCGATCGAGAAACGGCCGTTGGCGTCGGTCACCGCCTGCCGCTCGCGGCCGCTCTCCAGGTTGATCATCCGCACGGTGACGCGCCCTTGCGGGGCCCCGGCGTTGTTGACGACGGTACCTTCGATACGCGCCAGCTGCTCGCCCTGCGCGGCGGCCGACGCCACGCCGACCGCAAGGAAGGCGAGAAGCGCCAGCCCGACCTTCGCAACGGGTCGCCGTCTCATTTCCTCACCACCTCCAGACGCAGGCTCGCGCCTCCGAACTCCAGGAGGTCACCGTCGTCGATTTGCCGTCGTCGGGTCACGGCCTCGCGGTTGGCGCGGGTACCGTTGCTGCTCCCCAGATCTTCGATCTCGACGGAGTGACTCGTAACGTAGACCATCGCATGCTTGCGCGAAACACCTTCGCCGTCGAGCCAGACCTCGGCGGCGAGGTCGCGGCCGATGAGGAAATCTCCGGTGCCCAGGCGAAAGGACCCCATATCTCCTTCGAGGCGAATCCCTGTGATTGCCGGCTCACCGGCGGCGGCCGGCTCACCCCCGGCGGCGGGCGCGCGCTTGGCGGCCCCGGCCGCCGCCAACACGTCGCCGGGCACCGGGCCGGCCAGGTCCTTTACGCTTCCCGCCTGGGTCGCTTCTCTGTCTGGCGCCGCCGCCCTCTGCGCCGCCGCCAACACGTCGCCGGGCACCGGGCCGGCCAGGTCCTTCACGCTTCCCGCCTGGGTCGCTTCTTTGTCGGGCGCCGCGGCCTTCTGCGCCGCCGCCAGCACGTCGCCGGGCACTGGGCCGGCCAGGTCTTTTACGCTTCCCACCTGGGTCGCTTCTTTGTCGGGCGCCGCCGCCTTCTGCGCCGCCGCCAGCACGTCGCCGGGCACCGGGCCGGCCAGGTCCTTCACGCTTCCCACGTGCGTGGCTTCCCTGTCGGGCTCCGCCGCCCGCTGGGCCGCCGCTTCCAGCAGCTCCGGCGCCGCCACCATGGTGCGCTGGCCGGCGGGTTCCTCCTCGTCGGCGCGGGCCAGCGCCTCTTCGATCTTCTTGTCGTCGAGCTTCTCGGTGTCTTTCGCGGCCGGCCGGCCGATACCGTCGGATCGGATGCGGGCCCGTACCGACTCGATCTCGGCGAGCTCTTCCGGCGACCAGATGAGCCGCGTGCGCCACTCCTGATCGAAGACCTCGGCGTCGACGGTATCGACGGCGCGCCGCTCCGCAACGCGCGCCGCCGGATCGCGCTGCACGTTGACGCGAAATCTGACGCCGCCGCCGAGCGACACTTCCTCCCGGCCGTTGAGCGTCAGCACACCCTGCACATCGCGCCCATCGACGGCGGTTCCGTTGGTCGAGCCGAGGTCCTGAATCGTCAGGAAGTTGCCGTGGCGGGTCAACCGCGCGTGGATCTTGGATACGACCGACACCTCGACGGCGATGTTGCTCGACCAGTCGCGGCCGATCGTCGTCTCGCCGAGAGGGATATCGACGACGGTGCCGGCGTCGGGACCGTCCAACCACTCGATCGACGCCGCCTGCAGCGCCTGACCGTGGACCCGGCGCGACGGCCCGCCATCCTGCAGAAAGATGAGGTCTACGTAGCGCGCCAGGCTGACGACGTCGAGGTGACGGAGCCGAAACGTGTCGATCCGCTGCCCGTTGACGAAGGTCCCGTTGGTGCTCCCCGAGTCCTCGATGTAATAGACTTCGCCGTCCTTCCAGATCCGCGCGTGCTGACGCGACACGCCGGTAACCGGCAACCTGACCTGGTTGCCGGCGGCGGCGCCGAGCTTGGCGTCGTCGCCGAGCGCGAAGTCGGTTCCGGCAGCCTCGCCGGTACGACCGATCAGCCGGGCGCTCATCGCAACCCCAGGAGGCTGCCGACCGACGGCGGATGATAGCGATGGCAAGTCTGGCAATCGTCGCTGACATCGGAGGGGTTATGACAGACGGCGCACTCGCCGACGCCCGGGACGTTGACGTCGGTGGCGAGCTTGGAAGCGTAGACGCGACGAACGACCGGGGCTTCGGAGCTCGGGTCACCGTGACAGGCGACGCAGTCGACCTGGGTGACGTGCGGCGCGTGATTGAAGATCGAGTTCGCCATCACGGGCTCGGCAATGCGCACCGGGGCGAGACGCGCCGTGGGCAGCTCGTGGCACTTGAGACAGGCGACGTAGAGGGCGTTCAGCGTCGCCTCCCGCAGTCTCCGCTCGTCGTCGCCGACGGCAACGCTGCCGCGGGGGCCGCTGCGTAGCTCCGCGAGCCGCCCGCCGATCTCGACGATCGCGGCATCGATGGCGGCCAGATCACGCTGCGAGCCGAGCGCCAGGGGACGCTGCCGGGCGCGGAGCTCGGGGCCGCTGCCGCCGCCCTGCGCCAGCAGCTCGCGTTCGAGCTGCACGCGCTCGAGCAGCCGCCGCGTCGCCGTCACCCGCCGCCGCAGATCCAGGTCTCCGGAGTCACCGATGCGGAGCGCGAGCACGGCGGCTCGCAGTTGGGTCACTGCCAGCGTCAGCTCCTCGCCGCCGCGGCGCTCGATCGCGTCGAGCAGATCGAGGAGCTCACGGCGACGACTGGCGAACTCGGTCGGCGCCAAGCCGCCGCCGACGCGCTGACTCGCCAGCGCGCGTAGGCCGGCAACCTGCGCGGCGCCGATACGACCCTGTGGGTCGCCGAGGGAACTGACCGTGCGTAGAGCGTCGTCGAGGGCCTCGAGCTGCAACCGCAGCGCGCCGGCATCCCCGGCGCCGGCCGCCTGATCGGCGACGACGGTCTCGACGGCCCGGCGCAGGTCGGCGGCGCGCGACTGGATAGACTCGTCGCCGCGGGCGGCGATCGCGTCGAGCAGGCCGAGCAGCTCCTGTTTGCGGCGCTCGAAGCGATCCGCGGCGACCGCCTCGGGCTCCGGCGCCGCCTCGCCGGCTTCGCCCAGGTTCGCTTGCAGGTCCTGCAAGGCGTCGACGAGGGGCCGGCCCGAAGGATCGAGCCCGCTACCGGCGGCCACCAGGCCGGCGCCGTCCAGCTCGCCGGCGAGCATCCGGGCGCCGTCGGCAAGACCCTGCAACGCCGTCGTGTCGTCGGTGTCGGCGACCACCGCGGCAAGCCGCTCCTCGAGACCGCCGAGCTGCACGCTCAGGCTGGCCTCGATGGCATCGAGCTGGGTCGAAGTGAGCGCTCGAAGCGGGCTCTCGCGGCGTTGTTGCTCGAGCCAGGCGAGCTGCGCCTGCAGCGTTGCGATCTCGGCGCGCTCCTCCTCTGGATCGATCTCGCGGCTGAGCTTGATGGCGTTGTACAGCACCCACGGGTCGCGGTGCGCCATGCCGGATACCTCGACGCGGCGGCGCCCCGGTGGTCCGCTCGCTTCCACGATCAAGCCCGGCTGGCGCGAATCCGCCGGAACGTCGTCGCCCAGAACGAGAAGAGCCTCGCTCATCCTGCCCGTCTTGCCGGTGATCAAGCCGTCGGGCGCGTGGCAGGCGGCGCAGTGCCGATCGAAGTCGATGGGTTCGAAGTCGGCGAGGTCCGCGGCCGGCACATGGCATGCGGCGCACTCGGTGCCGAGGTCGCGCTGCACGTCGACAATATGGCGCTCGTGCGGAAACTTCATTCCGAGGCCGGTCTGAGTGGCGGCGGCGACGGCGGCGAACTCGGGGTGCCGTCGCAAGCTGGAAAACGTGTGACAAGTGCCGCACTCGCGATTATCCGCCTGCCGCAAGGGATGCTCGCGGCCGCGATGGTCGGTGTGGCACTCGATGCAGGCGACGCTTTCTGCACGGTCCGCCTTGCGGACGTCGCCGCTGCCGTACAGGACGTGCGCCTGGTTGGTCAGCCTGGTGGTCCCGGCGCTGTCGTGGCAACGCTCGCAGCGGATGTCGTCGACGGCGCTGCCGACGTTGTGGCACAGGGCGCAGTTGCCTTCGATGGGGGCATGGGCGCCGATCACCGGGCCAGGTGAGAGCGCGCTCTTGGCGCCGGCGAGGTAAAGAGCGATGAGGGCCAGCATCAGGGCCGCGCCGGCGCCCGCCGACCGCAGCCAGATGCGCCGCTTGCCTTTGGGATGGACGTATCCCGCGGAGCGGGTCGGCGTTCCGCTGGGAAGTCGGCGGCTCATGTCAGTGAATCACCACGGCGAAGACGTGCACCGTCAACAGCCCCATCAAGACGATGGCCGGCGGCAGGTGCAGGTAGATCCAGTACTTCAACGCCCGCTGGATGCTCAGGTGCAGGTCGAGCTCGAGCTTCTCGTTGACGATCGCGGTCAGGTCGGCGAGACGTTCGCGGTCTCGCTCCTCGATGAACGGCTCCAAGTCGGTGATCGGGGCCAGCCGCCGGTCGCGGCCGGCGCGCAGATTGACGATGTAGGACCAGGCCGGCTCCGGCGCCGCGAGACGGGGCCGGATCTCGGCCATGTACACCTGCTCGAGTGCCTCCGAGCAGCCCACGAGCAACGCGTCGCCCTCCTTTTCGAGACGCCCGACCACCTCGGGAATGCGATCGTAGATCGCCTCCACGGAGAGGTTCCCGGTAATCACGGTGGGCAGCCATTTTTGCAGCAGGACGCCGAAGATGCCGGTTCCTATGACCCACAGGGACAGCAGCAGCAGCCACCACCCCATCCGTCCGGCCGGCAGCTCGAAGCCGACGTGGATGAAGATGAAGAGGCCGGCCAACAGCCCGCCGTAGATGTGGAGCTGCAGCCACCGCTGCGCCGTACCGAGCGGCCAAGACAGCAGCCGCCGGCGCAGCGGGTAGAGGGCGTCGAGCACGAAGATCGCCGCCGCGAAGGAGCCGTAGGTCAATCCCCAGAATCGACCCGGCTGCCAGGGGCCGAGCCAGCTCAGCAGCGCGTACAACAGCAACGACCCGGCGGCGATCGCCAGCGCGGTCCACATCCAACGCGGCTTTTTTGGTCTGAGGTAGGCGAACGACATGGATCAGCGCGTCAACGTTCCGATCACCGTGCTGACTTCCTTGAAGTTGATGCGGATGGCGGCCTCGTGCGGGCACATCTGCACGCAGGCGGGCCCCTCGTCGCGGTCGTAGCACTGGTCGCACTTGGTGGCGAGCTGGATCTCACGGCCCAGCGTCGGGCTGTCGTACTCGACGCTGATGATGTTGCCCCAGGGGCAGCGGCGGCCGCAGTTGCCGCAACCGATGCAGGTGTCGCTGTTGATCAGCACCTCGGCGGTGCCGATCGGCCGCGTGATGGCGCCGGTCGGGCAGCCGATCATGCATACCGGGTCGGTGCACTGATAGCAGGCCGTCGGCACGCTCCAGTTCCGATACTTAATGCCCTCCCGGATAAAGCGCGGCAAGCCGCCATGGGTGTCGGTGCAACCGCGCACGCAGTCGTCACAGCGGGTGCATTTGTCGAGGTCGATCAGCAGCACGCTCTCGCCGTGGATCAGACCCGTGTCGATTGCCATCTGCAGGTATTGCGACGAAAGCGGGTTGCGAGCCGCGAAGCCGCGCTCCTTCAGGCGCTCCACGACCACCTCCCACAACAGTTTCTCGACCTCCGGGTGCCGGGAGATGGCCGCCTCGAACTCGGCGCGAGAGATCTTGACGAGCTCGACGTGCTCGAGCGCGGAGAGCGAAAAGGGCCAGGGCTCGTCGAGCAACAGGGCGACTTCGCCGGCATAGTCGCCCTTGCGCAGGTAGGTCACGGCGAGGTCGCCGGCACCCGATCGGACCCCGACCTTCACGAAGCCGCCGCGCACGAGGTAGAAGGCGTCGTCGGAGGTGCCCTGCTCGACGATGACGGCGCCCGGCTCGAAGGAGGCCAGCTCCGCGACGTCGCGCAAGCGGTCGACAGCCTCGTCGTCGAGCTCCGCGAAGAGGTCGACGCGCCGCAGGTGCGAGCCAAGCGTGCGGGAGCGATAGCGCTCGTCGATCATCTCCTTGAACGCGGCGAACTCCTTCTTCTGGATCATCTTGCGGAGAGCCGCCGTGGCGATGAGCAGGCACTTGGTTCGCGTCTTGGCAACGACGTCGGCCGAGATCGGGTAGCGCGACAGGGCGCTCATCTCGCCGAAGAGCTCACCGGCGCCGAGCTCGACGGCGCCGCCGGGTTTCACCTCGACCGGCATGTCGGAGAGCACCACCGTCCCCTCCGGTGTCGCGCCACGGGCCGAGGTGGGCGGCTTCTGGGCGGCGGCCCGCTTGAAGATCCCGGCGAGGCGGGCGCCGAGCCCGGGGCCCTTCGACTTCGGCCGCGGCGGCGGCGGCTCGCCTTCGGCGCCCATGAGCCGCACCTCGACCGAGCCTGCGGCGATGTAGAACGCGGCGTCGCTGTACTCGCCCATCCGCAGAATGATCTCGCCCGGCTCGTAGATGCGCTCGGCCGTGTTGGGCTGGAGCTTGGAGAGCAGCCGGTCGGCGACCTCGGCGAAAAACGGATAGGTGCGCAGCTCATCGAGGCTCGGCGGCTCGTTGTAGGGGTAGAAGGGATTGTCGGGGTTGCCGTGCCCCACATCCGGACTCACGGGCTTGCCCGGTCCGCGCGTCATTGCTGCGGCTGCCTCGGCGGCCTGCTCAGCGCTTCGAGAGCCAGCGCGATGATCTCCTGCTGCAGGCGTAGGAGCTGGGCATCCGCGCCGGTGTAGGGCACGGGATCCTCCGGTGGCGTGATCCGGCGCGGCGAGGTTGCGCCGCGGTTGAGCAGCAGGCGCAGTACCGTAACCAATCGCCCTTGCACGGCGGCGACCACTGCCGCCGGAGTCGGCGGCAGGGAATCGACGACCTGGAGCTGGGGGTCGACCGGCACCAGCACGCCGCTGCCCGACGGCACCGGGCGCTCGACGATGCGTTCGACGATCCTCGTTTCGACGCGGCTCGGCGGCTCGCCCCGGGCGCCGGGCGACTCGCCTCCACCGCCAGCGGTTCCTCGTGCGCCGCCAGCGGCATCGCCTCCACCGCCGCCGGTCTCGCCTCTCCCACCGCCGCCGGTCTCGCCTGCCGTACTGACGGCGGCCGCGCCGGCGCCACCGCCGGCGCCTCCCGCAACGGGCGCAACAGCGGGCAAGTTGGCCCGGATCGTGGCCGCGTACCCGTTGCCGATCGACGCGATGCTCGCTGCCGTGTACGTCGAGCGATTCTCGATGAAGTGCAGCGCCGTGGTCTGGAACTTGACGCCCAGGTCGAAATCCACGCCGCTCGGGTGGCCGGCATCGATCAACGCCTGGTTGCTGAGGACGTGGCAATTCATGCACACGGCGCCCCAGACCTCAGGCTTGCCGTAGATGTCCCACAGGCCGGCGACGATCGCGGCGGGACGATTGCCCTCCTCTTTGTGGGGCTCGAGGTAGCTCTGGGCGGGGCCGTGGCACGACTCGCAGGAGACCCCGTAATCGGCGTAGCCGTTGACCACGGTGGCGTGGCAGCGCGCGCACGGACCGCTCGGCTGGTAGACGAAGTCGACCCAGTCCGAAACAGCGGGATCGAACGCCCGCGCGAAGGCCGCGCTCTGCCGCTCGTACTGGCTGTCGGCGAGCTGATTGAGGGCGTTCTTGTGCAGCCGGTTGGTGCCGGGCACGCCGTCCTGCGTGTTGTACCAGGTGAACTCGTCGCCGTGGCGACCGTTCGGCTCGTGGCAGCTCTCGCAGTTCGCCGGCCCGAGGTAGGCGGCGTCGCGGGGCAGCTCGCGGGCCTCGCGGAGAACGATGTCGGGCTCCTGCGCCGGCGCCGGCGCCGGTGCAGGAGGCACGGCGGTAGGCGGCGCCGGCACCGACGTAGGAGGTAAGCCGGTAGGCGGCGCGGGCACGGGCGCCGGCGGCAAGCCGGTAGGCACCGCGGTCAAGGCCCCCGCGGCGACAAGCGAGCCGAGAGAGACGAGGACCGCCGCCCCCAAAACTGCAGCAGGTCGCCTCATCGTCTGGTGGGATTGCGCGGGAACTTCCAGTAGGGGAGCCGCACGGCCCTACCCTCGGCGGTGACGACGACGCTGCGATCGACCCGCAGCTCGGCAGGAGCGTAGAAGCCCGCGGCGGCCAGCGCCGAGACGAAATCGTCTTGCTCGACGCCGTCGCCACTGACGCCGAGGCCGCCGACGAGCTGGCCACCCTTGTAGAGCGGCGCGCTCCCCGGAAACCAGACGATGCCGCTCTGGTTCAGGTAACTGCGGTTGCCGCCCCGCGACGGGCCGGGTCCCTCGGTGCACGGGTTGCCGGCGTCGAAGGTGAAGAGATCGAAGAACGGGCCCGGCGTCGGCTCCTTGTGCAGGTCGATGCCCGGCGGAAAGAGCGGCTGGCCGCCGTAGCTCAGCGTTCGGTTGGTGACCGCCCAGCCCTGTCCCCCCGGGGGGTCGGGAAGCCAACGGTAGCCGCGACCGCTGTTGTCGAGGATGCCGCGCAGCGTCTCGTAGCCTTCGCGGCTGCTGAAGTAGTAGGCGTTGCGTGATTTGGTGAGCGCCACGTCGACCGAGAACATCGTCGCGTCGGCCATGCGAAAGAGCGCCAGCAGCTCGCCGGCCTGGTCGGCCACGGCGATGACCATCCTTGCCGATTGGCCGATCGGCAGGCGGATCATGGCGCGGGTGATGTCAGCGGCGACCAATGCCTGATTGACGATCGTCTCGACGTCGGTCTGCGTCAGGCCTCCCACGGTGCTGTCACGCGGGCCGACGAGGAAGCCTTCCGGCGCCTGCCGGCCGGCGCGAATCGTGCCGGCAACGACGTGGCTGGCCTCGAACGACCCCGGAGAGGAGCCCGCCGGCCGCGCATTCGCCAGCCGGTCGGCGATGCAGGGGATGTCGATGCAATCGCTGAAAAAGGGCAGCCGGATCCCCTCGATGAATACCGCTCCGGGCACCGGCAGCGCCGGCGGAAAGCCGATGCCGTTGCCGGCCGTCGCGGCCGCCAATGCCGCCGCGAACTCGGCGCGGTCGGTGGAAACACCGGCAACCCCGATGCCGCCGACGACCTGGCCACCGCGAAAGACCGGGATGCCGCCGGGGTTGACGCCCTCCTCGACGTTGCCGGCGGGGGCGCGGTCGAAGACATTGGCCTTGCCGGTCGTTATGCCGACGGAGGGCAACGGAACGCCCAGCGCGCCGAGAATGGGCCCGCCAACCGCGCATCCCCGCGTGTCCGAGGGCTCGCAGGGAAGGGCGCCGACGTCGTCGGCCGGGGTGAAGTCGGTGCCTTCGATCGAGCCGGTCGGCGACAGCAGCGCGAACGGCGAGCCCGGAGGAACCTCGATCCGGCAGCCGCGATTGGTGCTCTCGATGCCGTAGAGGGCGGCGTTCGGCGTGTTGGGTATGCCCGCCGGGAAATGGATGCCGCTGATCGAGCGCACCGTGCGCGAGGACAGCGGCGCCTGGTCGTTGGAGAAGAAGGCGCCGGTACGCGCCAGGGTCACGGCCTGATTCGCCGCGAAGCCGGTCGCCGCCGGACGCCGGTACACACCGATGATTTGCCCGGTGCGGTCGACCACGGCGATCGTCATCGTCGAATCGGCGATCGCCCCCGCGGCGACACGAAGCAGGCTCTCCACGTCGCCGGTCGTCAGGATTTCCGCCGGCCCGCCGACCTGCTCGACCACAATCTCAGCGGCGGTCTGGCCTTGATTGAATGGCGGCCGTCCGACTTGCAGGCGCCCTTCGCCCTGGGCCTGCAAGCCCGACGCCGTGGAGGCGAGCAGCGCGAGCGCGAGCGCTACCCGGCCACCAGATCGGGCGCCACCGCCCTCGCCTCGCGTCCCGGCGCGGCGTCTCCGAAGGCCAGCCGCGCGACTTCGAACGAGCCGCCCCGAATCCGCATCCCTCATCCTGGTCCCTCCGGCGAGTCGAGCCCTTTACGACCTTTGGCCGACGATTGGCCGCGACGCCTCGATAAGGCGGTTTCTCGACCTTCGATGCGCGCGAAGTTAACAGTATTGAGCCGGGTTTTCCAAATCGCCGAATAGCGGCATCGCCCGCCAGCCCGCTCGCTTCACGCCGCGTCGAGACGGTCGGGCCCGCAGGTTGTCAGAGCTTCATGCCCGCGCGGGGCGCGGAGGGAGACCCGACGGTCTCGCCGCCGGCGGCTCCGGAGCTTCACGCCCGCGCGGGGCGCGGTATCGTAAGCGGATGAACACACCCGAAGACGCACTCGGCGAGCCCGGCAAGCGGAGCGAGCCAGCCGCGGTGGCGCCGCTGCCCGAGCGGTGCGCCGCCCTCTGGTACGCGCTGCCGGGGGCGGTACGCAATCCGGAGCTGCTCGGCGCCTACCGGCGGCTGCTGTCGGGCGAGGAGCGGGCGCGCCACGATCGCTTCTGGTTCGATCGCGACCGCCATCTGTTCCTGGTCGCCTGGAGCCTGGTGCGCACCATGCTCTCCGCGTACGCCGACGTCGAGCCGGCGGCCTGGAGGTTCGAGCTGAACCGCTACGGCAAGCCGCGGATCGCCGGGCCGGCGGCGGCGCCGCCACTGCGCTTCAACCTCTCGCACACCCGCGGGCTGGTGGCCTGCGTTGTGGCGCCCGAGATCGAGGTCGGCGTCGACGTCGAGGACCGCCGCCGCGACACCGCCGGCATCGACATCGCCCGGCGCTACTTCTCGGCGCGCGAGGTGGCGGACTTCGAGCGGCTGCCGCTCGACCGCCAGCAGGTCGCGTTTTACGAGTATTGGACGCTCAAGGAGGCCTACATCAAGGCGGTGGGCGTCGGCATCTCGCTCGGCCTCGGGCGCTTCTCGTTCGCGCTCGACGAGAGCGGCGCTCCCATCGGCGATCCCGAGCGCCGGCCGCCGGCCATCTCGTTCGCCGCCGACCTCGACGACGACCCTGGCGCCTGGCAGTTCGCCCAGTTCGAGCCGACGCCCCACCACGCCATGGCGGTGGCGATCCGGCGCAACGACGGCGCCGACCTGCCGATTTGCCCCCGCGAAGTGGTCCCTCTCGTCGACCATGAGTGAGCGGCTCGGCAACCGGAACGGGCGGCCACATGGCACGGGCTCGGCGCGACGCGACGCGTACGCCGCGCTCCGCAGCGGCGACAACGTTGCCGAGCCTGAGCATGCCGCGATCCCCGAGCCTGGCGACGCCAGCGAGCAGGATGGCAGCTGCGGGCCGCGCCTGCTGGCGATCAGCGACCTGCACCTCGGCCATGCGCCCAATCGGGAGGCGCTCTCCTCGGTGCCCGCCCACCCCGGCGACTGGCTGATCCTCGCCGGCGACGTCGGCGAGACGCTCGATCACCTGGCGCTCGGCCTCGAGACCCTCGTACCCCGCTTCGAGCGCCTGATCTGGGTGCCCGGCAACCACGAGCTGTGGTCGACGCCCGGCGATGAGCTGCGCGGCGAAGCGCGCTACCGCGAGCTCGTTGCCCTTTGCCGCAGCTACGGGGTGTTGACCCCGGAAGACCCCTACCCCGTGTGGACCGGCGCCGGCCCCCCGACCGTCATCGCGCCGCTCATGCTCCTGTACGACTACAGCTTCCGGCCCGCCGATGTGTCCCTCGAGGACGCGGTCGCCTGGGCCCGCGAGGACGGGGTGCTCTGCGCCGACGAGCGCTATCTGCATCCCGATCCCTACGCGACGCGCCAGGCCTGGTGCCTGGCACGAGTAGCCTCCACCGAGAAGCGGCTGGCCGCCGTCCCCGACGGCCACGCTACCGTCCTTGTCAACCACTTCCCGTTGCGCCGCGACCTGGTCCGCCTGCCCCGCATCCCACGCTTCGCGCTGTGGTGCGGCACGCGCCGGACCGGCGACTGGCACCGGCGCTTCGCGGCGCGCGTCGTCGTCTCCGGCCATCTCCACGTCCGTACGACCCGCTTCGTCGACGGCGTCCGCTTCGAAGAGGTCTCGCTCGGCTACCCGCGCCAGTGGCGGCGCGAGCGCGGCATGCAGCCCTACCTGCGCGAGATCCTGCCCGGCCACGATGCTCCCGCCGGCGATACCCACTGGCGGTGACGGTGCAGGTGCGCGGCCTATCGCAGCCGCGGGGCGCAGCGGGCAGTGACGTTGCGGGTGCGCGGCCTATCGCAGCCGCGGAGGCGCAGCGGGCGGTGACGGGCACGCCGCAGGGCCGCGGAGGCCCGGATTGCAAGTGCGGGAGCCGTCCCGCAGCCGTGGCGTCCGCGCGCTTCAGTCGTCGGCGAGGACGCCGACGTGACGTAGGGCCTCGTCGGGACAGCCGTTCCACTCGCGGACCACGCGGTTGCCGATGTACTGCAGGTCGGCGATCCCCATCTCGGTGGTCCAGAATCCCGACGCGGTCAGGTCGCGGAAGCGGTTGAAGAAGGCGACGCCGTGGCTCGAGTCCTCCGGGGCCCGGTCCGGCCAGGCGATCTCGTCGAGGATCTCGGTGCGCTGCGCCTCGCCGGCGTCGATGAACGTGCGGTCGAAGCGCTCGAGGCTTTCGACGTCGAGCCACGCCAGCCCGCCGCGCATCCACTCCTGCATCGAGGGGCGGTCGATCATCATGAAGTCCATGAACTCGGGGACGCCGGCTTCGGTGGCGCTGCCGCTGCGCTCGTCGGCGGGGATGATCAGGTCGACGAGCAGGCGCACGGTGGCGTGCTCGTGGGCGGTGAAGAACTCGGGCACGAAGTCGGCGCCGGCCTGGGCCGCCTGGGCGATGGCGGCGTCGGCCTTGCGGCGCGCCGCCAGCGCGTGCGCCGGCGTCCAGAAGGCCGCCGAGGCAGCGCCCATGAGCTTGATCGCCTGCCGCCGATTCATACGGTTCGCCCCCTCTCTAGGCCCCCGGACGGGTCAGCAGCGGGGGAACCAAGGTTACGGCAAAAGCTCGCATCTCAAATGTTCCCCATGCTGCGCTGCTGCACGATGTACTCGCTGGTCCGCATCGCCAGAGCGAGGATCGTCCAGGTCGGGTTCTTGTCGCCGTTGGTGACGAACGGGCCGCCGTCGGCGACGAACAGGTTACTGACATCGTGCGCCTGGCAGTTGGCGTTGACCACCGACGTCGCCGGATCGTCGCCCATGCGGGTGACGCCGAGCTCGTGGATGATGCGACCGCCGGCGAGGATCCCATAGCCCTGCTCCCGTGAGGGCATCGCCGAGGTCGGTGTGCCGCCGAGGGTTTCGATCAGCTCGCGGAAGGTCTCCTGCATGTGCCTGACCTGCAGGATCTCGTGGTCGCTCCACTGGAAGTGGAAGCGCAGCACCGGAATGCCCCAGCGGTCGACCGTGTTCGGATCGATCTCGCAGTACGAGTCCTCGTTGGGGATCATCTCGCCGCGTCCGGAGAAGCCGATGATCGAGCCGTAGTAGCGGCGGTAGTCCTCCTTGAGCTGGCGGCCGTAGCCGCCCCCGGCCAGCCGCTGGATGCCGCCCATGAAGCCGTACCCCGGCATGCGGCGGCCGCCCCAGATCTCGATGTGGTAGCCGCGCGGAAAGTCGAGCCGGCTGTTGTCGAGCCACCAGGGCATGAACAGGTGGGCGCCGCCGGAGCCGTCCTCGTTGTGGGGGACGTTGTCCATGAGCTGCGGCATGAAGCCGGCGACGTCGCTGCCGGTGTTGTCGGTCAGGTACTTGCCGACGTTGCCGGTCGAGTTGGCGAGGCCGTCGGGGAACAGCGGCGACTTCGAGTTCAGCAGCAACCGCGCGGTCTCGCAGGCGCTCGCCGCCAGCACCACGACCCTGCCCCGCACCTGATACTCGCGGCCGTCGTCCTTGTTGACGTAGGAGATGCCGGCCGCCAGGCCGCGGTCGTCGACCAGTACCTCGCGGGCCATGGCGTTGGGGATGATCGTCAGGCGGCCGGTATCGAGCGCCGGCGGCAGCAGCACCGTCGGCGAGGAAAAGTTCGAGCGCGTCGCGCAGCCGCGGTTGCACTGGCCGCACCAGTGACACGCCGAGCGGCCGTTGAGCGGCCGGGTGAGGATCGACAGCCGCGACGGGATGCAGGTGATGTTCAGCCGGTCGGCCCCCTGCTTGATCATCCGCTCCCAGCAGCGCGGCTCGGGGGGCGGCTGAAAGATGCCGTCGGGATCGTTGGGCAGCCCCTCGCGGGAGCCGAAGATGCCGATCAGCCGGTCGACCCGGTCGTAGTAGGGGGCGACGTCGTCGTAGCCGATCGGCCAGTCGTCGCCGAGGCCGTCCTTGCTGCGCCGCTTGAAGTCGTCGGGCCCATAGCGGAGCGAGATCCGTCCCCAGTGGTTGGTGCGGCCGCCGAGCATGCGGGTGCGGAACCAGTCGAACTGCTCACCGCCGGCGACCGTGTAGGGCTCGCCGTCGAGCGACCAGCCGCCGAGGCCGGCGTCGTACTCGCCGAACTGCTGCTGGGGGGTCGAGGCGCCGCGGCGCGGCGAGTCGTACGGCCACTTGAACATGAAACCGTCGGCCCGCGTGTCCCACATCGGGCCGGCCTCGAGCATCAGCACGTTGGCGCCCGCCGCGGTGAGCTCGTGCGCAGCCATGCCGCCGCCGGCGCCGGAGCCGACGATGACGACATCGTGCACTTGGGGGCTGCGGACGATCTGCATGAACGACGACGGTACGCCGCAACCCACGGAATGCGCAACCGCAGCCCCGGCGCATCGGCGTCGCCTTCGTCCTCGCGCCTCGACCTCGCCCGCGGTGGCGCCCGCGAAATGCTGTGGATCTCTGGCTGGCTCTCGCAGCTTGTCTCTCAAATCGACGATCTTGGCCAACCACCGTGGCCTTCATTTTCTCCGCTGCTCCGAGAAAACATCCAGACCGTCCTGAAGAGCAAGGGCGGTGGCACTGAGTCGTCGGCTGTCTCTCCTTCTCCCTGGCCCCTGAGGCCGCCCGGAGAAGACACGCGGCTCCGGGGCGAGTGCCTGCTAGCATGCCGGCATGCGAAGCACGCGCCCTGCATCCGGCAGCCTGGGCGGCGACCGGGTTCCGTTCTTCCTGCGCCGTCCTTACCTGCTGGCGCGCGATCTGCTCGTCGATCGGAACGACCCGCCGCTCGAAAAGCTCCGTGCGATCGATGACCCGCGCCGCTTCGTCTGGGCGATCCTGCCGCACGCGGCGCGGACGTTTTCCGCCTGCATTGCGCTGCTCCCCGAACGCGCCGCCGAACCCGCCGCCGTGGCCTACCTCTACTGCCGGATGCTCGATACCTACGAGGATCTGGTTGTCGACGCCGCAGCACGTGACTCCGCCCTCCGCGATTTCGCGGGTCGCTTCGACTCTGGCCCCGCCGCTTCTTCACAAGCAACGAGTGGACCGGGGCAACCCGGCAACCTGCCGGGCGGCCGTGGTCCGCACGATCGGGTTCGGCCTCCGCGCTTGGGGTCGGCGACAGGCGGCGCTGGCGGCCGACTGCAACCGGCCCCCTCGATCGACGTCAACCACGCCGGCGACCAGCGCGACGCCGGCCACCTGTTGCTGGTGGAGCGGCATCGCCTGGTCGACCGCCTCTTCGTCGATCTCGATCCAACGGTTCAGGGGCTGATCCGCGACCTCGTGCAAGACATGGCGGCCGGCATGCGCTGGTCGAACGCGACCTTCGCGGCGCAGGGCGGCGTGCTGCGCGATCGTCAGCAGCTCGCCCGTTACTGTCGCGGGGTACTCGGTCACCCGGTCCGCTTCGCCAGCCGCCTCCTGCGCCGGCACCAGACCGGCGAGGCGGCCCTGCCCCCGGAGATCGAAGAGAACGCGATGTGCGTCGGCGAGATGATCCAGCTCGCCAACGTGACCCGTGACATCGAGAAGGACCTGCGGCGCGGCATCGCCTACCATCCCGACCTGGCCGGCGACCTCGGCGCCAACGCCGCGGACGGCGACCCACAACTCCTCGAAAGAGTGCGACGGGTGCGCGAGGAGCTCCTGCTGATGGCGCTGCGGCGCGCCCCCGCCTACCAGCCGCTGATCGACTTCCTGAGCCCCCGCCGGCTGAGCCTGGCGCGGGCCTCCGGCCTGCTGATGCTGTCGTTTACCGACCAGTACTTCCGCGGCTGCGCGGATCGCGCCGGCCGCCCGCCCTGGGGCAAGCGGCGCTCCGGAACACGCCTCATCCTCGCCGCGCTACCGGCCGTCTGGTCGCGCCGCTGGGCCGGCCGCCGCCTCGCCGGCATCGAGCGCGACTTCCTCCGGGCCGCGGCCGCATGACGCCGGCTCGATGCCCGATCTCAGCGCGCTAGTCGCGATTTCGTCGAGGGCGTGCAGCTCAGCCTCATCCCGGTGGGCGCGCTCGCCCGCTCCCACGACGACCGCGCCCTGGTCGTGGGCGAGGCCGCCGGCCAGGTGAAGACCACCAGCAACGACGGCATCTACTACAGCATGTTCGGGGCGCGCGAGGCGGCCGCGGCTCGCGGTGTATCCAGCAAGCTGTCGCGAATCCACACCCTCTGTGCTGCACGTCACGCCGCGCCGGCGCGGTTCGTCATGCACCGCACCTGCACGCCGTCCCAGTATTCGTTCGCGTCCAGGCGGCGGTGCCCGGCGATGCGCGCCACCGGCGCGCCGCCAAATTGGTTGCCGCGATCCGTTCCCAGCTCCCAGTAGAGGCCGTCCGGCGCGCGGCCGACGCACCGGATCCAGCCGTCGTGCAACGCCAGGTGGTGCAGGTTGCACATTGACGTGAGGTTTTCCGCCTCGTCACCGCCGCCGTGGGCGCGGAACACGATGTGGTGCAGGTGCAGCGGCCCGTGCGCGCTGCAGCCCGGCACGCTACAGCGCCAGCCGTCGCGCTCCAACAGCGGGTAGCTCGCGCGCATCGCGGCCGCGACGTCGGCATAGGCGCGAACGAACTCATCGAGCAGCACCTCGATGCAGGCGGAATCGGCGAGCTGCGGGCCGTCGCCGGGGGCGCGTGCACTGCGAACATGTGCGATGGCCCGCTGGAGGATCTCCAGCTCGTCATCGGTGATCCAGACCACGTATCGGGCGTTCCCGCGTGCTGATCGCGCATTGCTCGCGGCGCACCGCGCCATTCCGGAAACGGCCGCGCTCGATTCCTGCACACCTGCGGCCCCTGCGCCGTTGACGAACATTGGCGGGTGATCTCGGGCGGCACCGGAATCCGGCGGCGGGCTCTCGCCAGTGACGAACATTGGCGGCGCCGCGCCCGTGACCATCGCGTGCTCCACCTCCTCGGGGAAACGGAGCGGGCGCTTGTGTCCTGCGGGCATCTCGGCACGCATCCGCTCGGCCGCGCGAATCACCGCCCGCAAGCGTTCGAAC
>DASWHK010000189.1:0-6217 GCA_036398215.1 Acidobacteriota bacterium
ACCTCGGCGCCGCTGGCGCGGATCCGCTCGGCCTTGAGGGGCGGCGACCCGGACGGCACGAAGATCTCGGCCCGCAGGCCGAGCTGCCGGGCCACGTGGGCCACCGCCTGCCCGTGGTTGCCGCCGGAGGCGGTGATCACGCCGGCCTCGGGGACCTCGGCCGCCAGGATCCGGCTGAAGGCGCCGCGCGGCTTGAAGGAGCCGGTGTGCTGGAAGAGCTCGAGCTTGAGGGACAGGGAGGCCGGGCCAGGATCGATCCCGAGCGCCCCAGCCTCGAGCCGCAGGACCGGCGTCCGGCGCACGTGGCCGCCGATGCGCTCGGCCGCCGCCTCGATGTCGGCCCTGCCGACGCCGATCACGGTCTGCCCGCCGCCGCCACGGCTCCCAACCATCGTCGTCACCCTCCATCGAGCGCCGTGCGCTTGCCGCGAGCGGGTCGGAGGTCCGCGAGGCTGGCTCCGCCTACTTCTGAGTCTTGCCCTTCTCCCAGGCCTTGATCCCCTGGACCATCCACAATGGCGGCGTCTCGTCCTTGAGGAAGTGGTCGAAGAACTCCTGCATGCGGACCGTGTAGTCCTCCTGGTTGACCCTCTGCCGCAGGCCGTGCGCCTCGCCGTTGTAGTTGAACATCCAGGCCGGCTTCTCGAGCCGCCGCAGCGCCATGATGAACTCGATCCCCTGGTACCAGGGGACGGCGCCGTCCTCGTCGTTGTGGAGGATCAGCAGCGGGGTCTCGATCTTGTCGGCCCAGAAGATCGGCGAATTCTCGACGTAGCGCAGCGGCACCTCCCAGAGGCTGGCTCCCAGGCGGCTCTGGGTCTGCTCGTACTGGAACTGGCGGACCATGCCGCTGTCCCAGCGGATGCCGCCGTAGGCGCTGGTCATGTTCGAGACCGGGGCGCCGGCCTCGGCGGCGGCGAAGATGTTGGTCTGGGTGACCATGTACGAGATCTGGTAGCCGCCCCACGAATGCCCCTGGATGCCGATTCGCTCGCGATCGATGAACCCTTCCTCGATCAGCATGTTGATGCCCGGTAGCACGCACTTGAGGGCATCCTTGCCCGGGTAGCCGGTGCCGTACTCGATGTCCGGCATCCACATCACGTAGTCGTTGCTAACGTAATACGAGGCGTTCACCGAGGTCCCCGGGGACGGGTGCCGGAAGCTGTGAACCCCCTGGTGCAGCGTCTCGTAGATGTAGACGAGCAGCGGATACCGGCGGTTCGGATCGAAGTTCTCGGGCTTGATCAGGATGCCTTTCAGGGGCATTCCGTCGGCGCTGTAGAAGTCGCGCAGCTCGGCGGCGCCCCAAGTGAAGGCGTCGATCTGGGCGCCGAGGTGCGAGACCCGCTTGCCGATGAAGTCCATGCCGCCGACCCACAGGTCCGGGTACTCGTCAAAGCGCGACACGGTATACAGGACGACGTCGGCGTCGTCGGCCTTGGTCGGCCGCCCGAAGCTCTTGTCGACCATCACGATCTCGCGCGGGTCGGCGGTACCGGCCACCGAGTCGCGATAGAAGCCGGTGGCCATGGTCTCCTCGTTGGTGGTGGCGAGGAGCAGGGAGGCGCTCGGATCGATCGCGTCGACGTCGCGCTCGAGCTCGATGTAGCGGAAGGAGAGGTCGTTGGCGCGGCCGTAGCCCTCGGTGATCATGCGGGCCTCGGAGCCGTCGGGCCGCAGCAACCAGATGTCGTAGCGGTCGTAGACCAGCATCGCGTCGTCGCCCTCGGTCCAACCGGCGATGCCGTACGACGAGGCGGCCTGGGGAGTGTCCCAGTCCTCGCGATCGAAGCGGACGTCGAGCGTCCGGGTCAGGTTGCGGGTCTCGCCCGACTCGACGTCGTAGACGTGCCAGTCGTAGTCGTCCATGCCGAACCAGGCCACGTACTTGCCGCCCGGCGAGATGCTGGCGCCGCGGAAGAGGGCCTCGGCGACAAGCGTGCGCCGGCCGCTCTCCAGGTCAATCACGTAGACGTCGTCGAAGCCGCCGTAATACGAGATCCGCTTGGTGTAGGGTACGTTGGTCTCGGCGAAGCCGATCGAGCCGTCGGCGCTGAAGCGCACGTCGGGGACCGCCTCGTCGGCGAGCTTCACGAAGCTGCCGCTGTCCAGGTGGTATACGGACTCCCAGGTCTGGTTCTCGACCCGGTCGAGCATCTGCATCTGCTGCGGCTGCGGGTAGGGATCGTCCCAGCTCCACAGGTCGAAGACGGCCTTCTCGTCCTCGCCGTCGTCGTCGTCGTCCTCCGGCTGCGGCGGCGGGATCTCCTTGATGCCGAACATCACCACGTCGCCGGGCTCGTTGAAGATCACCGGCGACTTCTCGGAGACCGCCATGCCGGCGGGGAATCCGGGGGTCGAAGCGTGCGAGACCCACAGCTCGGCGCCCGCCGAGCCGACCTCCCAACCGTAGAGGTTGAACGTCGGCTCGTCGGCGGCGTAGTCGTCGCGATCGGTCACGAAGGCGGCCCGGCTCTGCTCCTCATCGAACGCCAGCCGCTCGTAGTTGCCCTCGCCGCTGATGACGGTGAGGTTGGCGCCGTCGGCGGGGCTGTAGGCGTAGATGCCGTCGGCGGCGGGCTCCTCCTCGCTCGAAACCACGTACAGCAGCCGGCTGCCGTCGTCGGTGAACGTGTACTCGGTGACCGACGCGGCGTTCCACTCGCTGCCGTCGGCGAGCGAGCGAACCGTCAACGTGGTGCCGTATTCCTTTTCCTTCTCCTCGGCCTCCTCTTCCTCGCTCTCCTCGCCCGCTTCCGGCTCCTCGGGCTCCTCCTCGACGACCCCCTGGTCCGCCGACGTCGGGCCTTCGCGCAGATAGGCCACCCAGCCGCCGGCGTCGGCGGGGAGCTGGAACCCCTTGACGCGCTCGACGCTGGCCACGTCGCCGGTCGCCAGGTCCATGATCCCGAGGGCGTTCTTGGGCATGTCCTCGGGCTTCTTCTTCTCCTCGCGGGCGGCCTCGGTGGCCTCCTCGCCCGGCGCGATCAGCAACACGACGTGGCGCGAGTCGGCGGTGAACCGGGCGCCGGTGCCGCGCGGCTGCCGGTACTCGGTGCCGCGATCGACGTGGCGGACGACCAGCTCGCCGTCGCCATCCTGGGGCACCGCCGAGTACAGCACCCAGGCGCCGTCGGCGGAGATCTCCTGGCCGCGGATCTGCCTCCAGGAATCGTAGTCGTCGTGGGTCAGGGGACGCTTGCCGCCGTTCTGTGCGCCCGCGGGGGCTGCCGACAGCGACAGGGTCGCCACCAGCAGGAAGATCACGCTGAGGGAAACTCGCTTGAACATCGTGCCTCCTGATTGACCGAGGATTGGCATGGTGCCGCCGCGGCCGCTGGAACGCGCGATCCGCGGCCAGCAGCACTTCGGGCGCGCCCAGGAATCATTCCTGCGCGAGCCCTAAGAAGCTACTACAGGCCCGCGAGGGCCTCCAGGAGCTCCTCGACGGCGGGCCGCTCCCGGTAGTTCTCGTCGACACGCACAAAGCGCACGATCCCGGCCTTGTCGATGATCAACGCCGTGGGGTGCGGGATCATCCGCTCGTCGGCCTCGTTGTGGACGCCGTAGCGCTTGATCGTCCCGGCGTCGGGATCGAGCAGGAAGGGGAACGCCAGCCCTTCCTGCGCCTTGAAGTCGCGCAGCTTGGCAGGATCGTCGTTGCTGATGGTCCACAGCACCGTGTCGGGACCGACGAGGGCGTCGATGTTGGCTTGCAGCTCAACGAGCTGCTGGCGGCACCATGGTCACCAGGCGCCGCGGAAGAAGATGACGATCGCCGTCTTCTCGCCGCGCAGGTCGCCCAACCGGTAGCTGGCGCCTTCAAGGGACCGGAGCTCGAAGTCGGGCGCCTGGTCGCCGACGGCGATGCGCGCTGCCGCCGCCGCTTGCGACTGCGACGGCCGCCCGCCGCCCGCCGCAGCGCCGGCGTCGAGCACCATCAGCAGGGCGCCGGCCGTCAGGGCAGTCAGCAGGACCGCGGCACCCGACAGCGGGCGCCGCGATGAGAGAGAGACGTGGTTTCCAGGTCGGGACACGGGGAGCGCCTCCGGGTTCGTTAGGACTCGGACATCCGGGCGCGACGGCGTGGCCACCTCAGGCGGCCTTTCCGTTGGCGCCAACCGGCCAAGAATACCGCTGGAGCCGTTCGCGATCGAGTACCCAGATCGTCCGGCCCGCCGATTCCACCAGCCCGGCGCGGCGAAACTCGTTGAACACGGTGCTGGTGGTCTCGCGAGTCGAGCCGACGAGCTGGGCCAGATCGGACTGTGTGAGCGGCAGATCCAGCTTCACGCCGCGTCGCCTCGGCTCGCCGAAGTCCGCCGCCAGCTCGGCGAGCGTGTGCGCCAGGCGGGTGCGGACGTCCTTGCTGATCATCTCCAGGGCCCGCCTTTCGGCACGCTCCTCGCGCCCCCCGATGACCCGGACGACCTCGACCGCGACCTTGGGGTGGCGCAGCATGAGCTCCTCGAAGGACGCGCCGCCGATCGCGCAGATGAAGGCGTCTTCGAGCGCCGTGGCCGTGCCGCTACGCCGCCGGCGCCCGGTGATCGTCAGCTCGCCGAGAATCTCACCCGGGCTCACGAAGTAGAGAATCAACTCCTTGCCATCCTCCGCCCGGGTGACCTTGATCCGCCCCGATTTCAGGACGTACACGGAATCGGCGGGGTCGCCGGCTTGGTAGACATGCTGCCCGGCTTCGACCAGCCCGGTTTCGGAATGCTCGCCGAGCCGTCGGATGTCGGTCCCTGGGAGGCCGCCGAACATCGCCACCTGCTTCAGATGCCAATAACGGGCCTGGGCGGCCGCCGGTGATCGCTCATCCACTCGTCACCCCTTCCGTGAGAGTCTGTCGCGCCCGTCAGGGCGCCTCGTGTGTACCTTTGCGGGCGCGCCCCCGATGGTTTCGGGGTTGAACGCCGCCGGGCGGCCGCCCCGCTCGAACAGGCAACCGAGCAGGTAGCCGGCGGCTCCGAGAGCCACGACGCCGCCGAGGTGGGCGGTGAGAAAGTGCGCCGGTACCGAGACCGGGCACACCAGCCGCCAGGAAGCGTCGGCGATCACCCCCCCTCCGACGCCGGCCAGCAGCCCGATCACCCGCGGCTGCATCGGCAGCGCCCGTAGCGCCAGCAAGGCGATGACGATCAGGAACGGCGCGCCGAGCATGACCTCGTAGCGAAGGCACGGCCACAACGAGGCGAAGAAGCTCCCGTAGCCGAGCGGATGACGCCGCCAGATCAGGAAGTTCGCGGCCAGATGAATCGTCAGGGCGGCGGCCACGACGACGACGACGAGCTCCCGCGGTGGCCTCAGGCCCGGAACGGTCTCATGCAGCGCCATCGCCAGGAGCGCCAGCCCGAGCGTGACCTGCAGCGCCAGCGGCCCCCAGGCCAGCAGCAACCCGAGCTCGCCGGCGTCTCGTCGAACGCCGAAGTACAGCCAGGCAGCGGCACAGACCGCGACGATCAGGGGCACCGCCCAGAGCGCGCGCATCGACGGCGGCGGCAACGCCCTCACCGGCCGCAGGTCCGCCGCGACCGCCGCACGCAGGCGCTCGGGCATCCTCGGCGGTGAGCTCATCTAGCCAATCTCCCCCCGGCCGAGAAGCTCGCGAAGCCCCTCGATGCCGCGAAAAGAGCGCAGCTTGGCGGCTTGGGTGCTGATTCCCAGCATGTTGCCGATCTCCTTGAAGCTGAAGCCCTGGATGTGGTGCAGGAACACCGCCTCCCGGCGATCCTCGGGGAGCTGCTGCAAGGCGGCCAGCAGCTCGTCGGTAACCGGCAGGTCCTCGGCAAGCGCCCGCACCGGCACTTCCGGCAGCGCCGCCGGGGCAAGGCGCTCGTGCTTTTCCCTGCGGCCCCGCGACCGTCGGTCCATCAAGTACACGTTCCGGGCGATGCCGAACACCCACGGCTTGACCGGCCGCGGCGGGCCGTACGTGTGCCGCGAGCGGTGGACCTGGAAGAAGGTCTCCTGGGCCAGGTCCTCACCGCGGTCGAGATCTCTGACCAGCGAGGCCAGGTAATTGCGCACGCTCGTGTACAGCCCCTCGAAAAGCTCCTCGAACGCATCCAGCTCACCTCGCTGGTAGGCGACCATGAGCTCCACGAGCCTGGCATCGGCTTGCGGGTCCCTGCTGCGAGCCCCGGCCGTCATATTGTTCCTTTGCGCTTCGGCGCTCGTCGGTTTCAGCCCTAGCAGGCCGTGGGGGGGG
>DASWHK010000190.1:0-6911 GCA_036398215.1 Acidobacteriota bacterium
ATGCTGCACGCCGACGGCAAGTTCATCATCATGGACGAGGACGGCGACCTGGTGCTGGCGACGATGTCGCCGCAGGAGATGCAGACGCTCGCCCGGGCGTCGATCTTCGAGACCACTTCCTGGACCGTGCCGACGCTGGTCGGCACCACCCTCTACGCCCGCGACCGCGCCCGCATCGTGGCCCTCGACCTGGGGCCGCAATCGCAGTAGGAAGCGGGCGGCTATCGGCTGGCGAGCGCGAAGGCGGTCAGCTTGGCCTCCGACCCGCGCCCGCTGGCGATGACCACGAGCTGGCGGCCGGCCGGGTCCGTGAAGGTCATCGGGTTGGCGCCGCTGGCGGCGCCGAGGTCGGCCGACCACAGCTCCTCGCCGGTGGCGGCGTCGAAGGCGTAGAGGCTCGAGGCCCCGCCGGTGATGAACACCAGGCCGCCGGCGGTGACGATCGGGCCGGAGTGGCCGATCGCCCCCAGCCGTTCAGGTAGCTCGATGCCCCTGAGGGCCGGGTGCTCACGCAGGCGCGGATCGTCTCCCACCGGCACCTGCCAGACCTGCTCGCCGCTGTTCAGGTCGATGGCGGTGAGCGTGCCGTAGGGGGGCTTCAGCAGCGGCAGGCCGTTGGGCAAGCGCGGCGTGCTGGTCGCGCCGGTGTACTCCATCTCGACCTCGGACGGGTCGGCCTCGACCACCGTCATCAGGCTGGGCGAGTTGCTCGCCTTGACGTAGATCAGGCCGGTCTCGATGTCGGCGGCGGCGCCGCCGTAGTTGGCCCCGCCGATCAGGCCGGGCAGCACGACCGAGCCCTGCGTCGACGGCGGCAGGAACATCTCGCCCCAGCGGTAGGGGGCGATGGCCTCGAGCGCCATCGCCTTCAGCTCGGGCGTGTAGCCCATCAGGTCGGCCTCGGTGATCCCCTGGCGGGCGAAGGGCGCCGGCCGGGTCGGGAACGGCTGGGTGGCGGCGGAGCGCTCGCCGGGCGCGTCGCTGGCCGGTACCGGGCGCTCTTCGATGGGCCACACCGGCTCGCCGCTGGCGCGGTCGAAGACGAACAGGAACCCCTGCTTCGTGGGCTGGGCGACGGCGTCGATGGCGCGCCCTTCGACGTTGATGGTCAGCAGGGTGGGGGGCGAGGAGACGTCGTAGTCCCACAGGCCGTGATGCACGGTCTGGAAGTGCCACACTCGCTCGCCGGTGGCGGCGTTCAGGCACAGGATCGACTCGGCGAACAGGTTGTCGCCCTTACGGTGGCCGCCGTAGTAGTCGTTGCTCGGCGTGCCCACCGGCAGGTACAGCAGGCCGCGCGTATCGTCGAGGGTGAACGGCGCCCACACGTTGGTGTGCCCGGTGTAGCTCCAGGAGTCGTCCTCCCAGGTATCGTTGCCGAGCTCGCCCGCCTGCGGGATGGGGCTGAATCGCCACACCCGCTCGCCGCTGCGCACGTCGAAGGCCTGGATGTCGCCGGGCGGGTCGTTGCGGTAGCGCAGCCGATCGCCGACGCCGTTGCCGAGGATCACCAGGTCCTCGTAGATCACCGGCGGCGACGTCTGCGTGTGGTGCAGCCGGTTGGTCGGCCAGATCAGATCCTCAGTGAGGTCGATCTCACCGCCGGGGCCGAAGCTCTCGATCGGCTCGCCGGTGGCGGCGTCGAGTGCGATCAGCCGCCAGCGCGAGTTCAGGAAGATGCGGCGCTCGATCTCGCCGCTGCCGTCGGCGTTCGCCGGCCCTTCCCACAACGCCACGCCGCGGTGCACCAGCCCGGTGCCGTTGGGTGGCTGGCCGAACTCCCAGATGCGCGGGTCGTATGCCCAGAGCTGCTCGCCAGTGCCGGCGTCCAGCGCCACCACCCGGTTGTAGGGGGTCGACAGGTACATCACGCCGTCGATTACCAGCGGGGTGACCTCGAAGTTGCCCGGCCGCACGTCCTCGCCGCGCAGCGGGGCGCGCGGCCCCCGCACCGGCTGCTCGCCGGTCTCCCAGCTCCACACCGCCACCAGCTCGCCGACGTTGTCGCGGTTGATCTGATCCAGATGCGAGTACTTGGTGCCGCCGGCATCGGCGCCCCAGATGGGCCAGTCGTCGGCCGCGCCGACGGTTCCCGGCGCGACCGGCGGGCCGCCGCTGGCGGCCATCTCCCGGACCGCGCCCCGCGCGGCCCCGCGCGCCCCGTCCACGCCGCCGCCGGGCGCCGCGCATGCCGCCAGCGCGATCCCGGTTACCCACGCCAGCCACGGGACCGTTCGTCTCCGCCATCGTTGCCGTCTGGCCGTCATCACCCCGCCTTGCGGTACACGAGGGTGTTGGTCTCGGCTCCGCTCGGGGACGTCGTCGTGACCTCGAGGGTCAAGGTGCGGCCGTCGGCGCTCAGCGTCATGACCTCGCGGATGCCGACCGTGTTGCCATCCACCCGGGCGCTACCCTCGCTCACCAGCGCGCCGTTCCGCCAGCGCGTCGCCACCAGCATCGTGCCGCCACCGGGCGCCGGCACCGTGCTGCCACCTTCGACCAGGTAGGCGCGCGGCTGCGCGCCGTTGACCCGGCTCGAGAGGAGCAACCCGCCGTTGGCCGCGTGGGTGACGTGGAGGTTCTCCGGCGCCGGTTCGCCGAGGCCGGCGAGCCCCTCCGCCGTGATGATCGTGCTGGCCTCGCGGTCGAGCCGCCAGGTGCCCGAGAAATCGATCCGCTGGGCGAAGCCGGTGGCGCAGACGACATTGATCGCCAGGGCGATCGCCAGCACGCGTCGGTTCATCGGCGGCTCCCGCGCTCCTCCACCTGCGCGTCCCACCACCAGAAGCGCGGCAGCGGCCGCTCGATGGGCCAGATCTGATCGAGCGTGCCGCCGTCGTACAGCTCGCCGTTCTTCATGACGTAGCGGATGGTGTTGGTGTTGCGGATGTCTTCGAGCGGGTTGGCGGCCAAGACCACGAGGTCGGCGAGCTTGCCCTCCTCGATGCTGCCGAGGTCGCCGTCGAAGCCGATGATCCGGGCGCCATCGATGGTGGCCGCCTGCAGGACTTCTGCGGGGGTCATTCCGCCCATGCCCAGGGCCCACATCTCCCAGTGGTAGCCGAGCCCCTGGAGCTCGCCGTGACCGCCGACGCCCACCAGGCCGCCGGCGCGCTGCAGCCTGGCCGCCGCCGCCGCCGCCTCATCGAAGCTGAACTCGTCGTCGCGCACCCAGTCGCCCGGGCGCCGGGTCATCTCGTCGAGCCGGTTGTGCGGGTAGAAGCGGTTGAGCTTGGCGTCGTCGTGCACCTCGGTACGGGTAAAGAAGAACAGCCGCGCGATCGGGCCGCCGTACTGCACCAGCAGCGTCGGCGTGTAGGCGGTCTTGGTGCGCGCGAACAGCTCGACGACGTCCTTGTAGAGGTCGATCGCCGGCAGGGTGTGCTCGTTGCCGTGCATGCCGTCGATGGCGTGGGTGATGTCCATCTTCATGTCGCGGCCGCCCTCGGTGGTCGGCATGAGCTGCAGCTCTTGCGCGGCCTTCACCACCCACTGCCGCTGCTGGCGGTTACCGACCATGTAGGACTTGATGTTCGGCGTCCGGTAATGCTCCTTGTAGCGCCGCAGGTAGGCGAGCGTCGCCTCATACGACTGGAAGTCATTGTTCGAGAAGACCCCCGGCCCGGTCATGAAGGCGCGCTGGCCGATCGACTGGCCGGTCTCGACCAGGTCCTGGTAGGCGAAGTAGTCGTTGGTCGAGGTCTGCACGTCGAGACCGGCGGTGACGCCGTAGGCCAGGTTGGCGATCAGCGTCCAGTTGTGCGGCTCCAGCACGTCGTGGGTGCGGAACTCCCAGTGGGCGTGGGTGTCGATGAAGCCCGGCACGATGTAGGCGCCGGAGACGTCGATCTGGCGCGCCGCAGGCGGGATCGAGACGCTGCCGCGCGGCCCGACGGCGGTGATCCGGTTGTCGACCACCACGACGTCGGCGTTCTCGATCACCGGGCCGCCGGCGCCGCCGGCCATGGTGACGACGGTGGCGCCGCGCAGCGCGATCGTCCCCGCCGGCGTGGCGCGCGGGAACTCCATCACGATCTCGAGCGCCTCGACGTGCTCGTCGAGGTCGAGCGGCTCCCGGGCCTCCTCTTCTTGCTCCTCTTCCTCTTGCGCCTGCTCGGCTTCGGGGTCGTCGGGATCGCCGGCGCCGGCCTCCTCGCCGCCGGCCTCCGCCTCCTCGTCTTCCTCGTCCTCGGGCGTGAAGTCGATGCTGTCGAAGGGCCGCCGGTAGACGGTCGAGCCGATCGCCCAGAAGATCGTCGCGCCGCCGTCGGCCCAGCCGTAGTAGTCGGCGCCGATGTCGGTGAGGCGCTCAACCGGCAGCGACGGGCTCCGCACGTTGACGGTCGGCGCCTCGCCCGCGGGCGGCGGCACCGCCACCACCCAGAGCTGGTTGTTGACGTCGGCCAGCGCCCATTTGCCGTCCGGGCGCATGAGCACGGACTCGGCCGCCGGCGGCCGCGCCGAGCCGGCGCGGCCGGGGCCGGTGACCCGGATGTGGGTGCGCCGGTCGGTGCCGTCCCAGCGCAACGAGATCAGGCCGTCGTTCGAGTACACGAAGATGCGCTCGGGATCGCCGGCGAAGTGCGGGGCGCCGACGCCGCGCGCCGGCACGACCAACGTCGGGTCACCGCCGGCGGCGGGCAGCCAGATCAGGTCGAGCGGGATGCGCAGGCCGCCGAACTCGCTGAACGTCTGGTGGCGCATGTACTCGTTGCCGCGCAACCCGACGATGCGCTCGCCGTCGGGCGAGAAGACGATGTCGGTATAGAACGCCGGGTAGGTGGTTAGGCGCTGCGGCGTGCCGCTGCCGTCGGCGCGCGTCTTCCAGATGTGGCCGCCGTCGTTCATCGACCAGGTCACGTAGGCGATCCACTGGCCGTCGGGCGAGAAGGCGGGCGTGAACTCCCAGGCGTCGCCGGAGGTCAGCCGCGCCGGCGCCGGAGTGGACTGCGGGGCGGCTTGGCGCGCCGTGGTGCTGGAGGTGCCGTTCCCGCCGCTGTCGTTGCCGGCGGTGCGAGCCGCGTTGCCGCCGTTGCCTGCGGAGCCGGCCGCGCCGTTGCCGTTTCCGCCGCGGCGGCTACCGCCGCTCATGTCGTCCTCCTCGGTCGCTACCTGCCCGACGTTGATGACGTAGATCTTGGTCAACACTGAGAAGGCCATCCGCTTGCCGTCGGGGGAAGGCGCCGGGCTCTGCACCAAGCGCGCCCGCACCGGGCCCTGCGGGATTTCATAGGGGAAATCGAGGTCCGGCCCCACCTCGAGCTCGACGTCGGCGGTGAACGGCACCGGCGTCGTCGCGCCGCTCTCGACGTCGACGCGGTGGATCTTGCCGTCGAAGGTGACGACGATCTCGCGGCCGTCGGGGGTGAAAGCGTAGCCGGGGAAGGTGTCGCGGCTGGGGGCGCCGCCGCTCTCGATCTCGTCGCGTTGCACCGGCCAGATCACCCAGCGGTCGGCGCCGGTCGTGAGGTCGCGGATGCGCAGGCCGGTCTGCGTCTCGTGGCGCGTCGCGTAGATCAGCCGGTCGCCGTCCGGCGACAGCACCGGCCGGATGGCGGCGCCCTCGGCCTGGGTGAGCACGTCGACCTCGCCGCCGCGCAGGTCCATGCGGGCGATCTGCCAGCGGGCGATGCCGCTGCCGCCGCCGGCGGTCTGGGCGAAGTAGAGGAAGTCGCCGTCCGGCGACAGTTGCACGCCGAGCCGCGTCGGCGCACCGCCGCCGCCGCGACCGCCGCCGCCGCCCTCGGGCTCGCCGCCGCCGACGCTGATGCCCGAGCCGCCGTCGATGTGGTACATGCGCACCTGGGGAGAGCCGCCGCCGCGCTGGGTGACGAGCACGTAGTTGCTGTCCGCCGTCCAGGAGGGCGAGACGACCGAGCCCTGGCGCCCCGAGGAGAGCTTGCGCGGCTCGCTGCCGTCGCGGCGGGCGATCCACAGGTTGTCGTTGCCGTCGCGATCCGAGACGAAGGCGACCCACTCGCCGTCGGGCGAGATCCTCGGCTGGCTGTCGTACGCCATTCCCGAGGTCAGGCGGCTCGCCTCGCCGCCGGCCATCGGCACCTCCCAGAGGTCGCCGAGCAGCTCGAAGACGATCTCGCCGCCGCCGGGGTCGACGTCCAGCGAGATCCAGGTGCCCTCGTCGGTCGTGAAGCGGATCGTCGAGGCCGCTTCGAGCGGCAGATCGGCGCCGCGGCCGCCGCGGCCGCGCTGCGGCGGGGCGGCGAGGGCGGTCACGGCGAGGGCGAGAAAGGCGGCTAGCAGCAACGGGCGCGGGAAGCTTCGCAGTCTCATCGGGGCTCTCCTGAGCGTAGCGGGGCTGCCTCGAGAGAACCGCGGGCAGCGCCGGGAAGATTGTTCCAGCGCCGCGGGCCCGGCTCAAGTACGCCGGCCTGCTAGAACGCCTTCATGGCGGTCTGGCGGAACCTCATGATGCCGCGGGACGTCGGCGAGTAGAGGGGCTGGTTGGTGGTCGGGTCCTCGGTGTGCTGCACGAAGTCCTCGGTCTCGAGCTTCGAGAGCGTCGTTTTCACGACGGCTTCGTCGGCCTCCACCATCTCGACAAGGACGGGCTCGCTGACCGACAGCTTGCGGCTGATGATCGCGAGCAGCTGGCTCTCCAGATCGGCGCTCATCCGCGCATTGTACCGCGTGGCAGAGAGCCGGGGTCAAGGAAGCCGGCTCGACCCGCTCCGCAAACATTGCTAGCGTCTGGCGGGGACCAGATCGGTTGGCAGGCAGTGGATCCAAGAGCGAGCATCATCTTCTTCGCGCGTCGCCATCGCGCCGCCCTCATCGTCGCGGCGACCGCGGCCGTCGCGCTGCTCGCCGACCATTTTCTCGCCGGCGCCGCGATGCGGGGGCTGGCGGTTCGCTCTTGGGGGGCCGCGCGAGCCTGGTTCGATGGCTTGACC
>DASWHK010000191.1:0-11973 GCA_036398215.1 Acidobacteriota bacterium
GCGGTCGCGCAGCGTCGCCAGGTCGGGGATCAGCCCGACGAACCAGAACAGCGCCGATACCGTCGCGTAGGTGGTGACCGCGAAGACGTCCCAGACCAGCGGGCTGCGGAACTGCGGCCAGACGCCGTAGGTGTTCGGATAGGGCAGCATCCAGTAGGCGAACCACGGCCGTCCCATGTGCAGCAGCGGGAAGAGGCCGGCGCAGGCGACGGCGAACAGCGTCATGGCCTCGGCGAAGCGGTTGATCGAGGTTCGCCAGTCCTGGCGCAGCAGCAGCAGGATCGCCGAGATCAGCGTCCCGGCGTGGCCGATGCCGATCCACCAGACGAAGTTGATGATCGCGAACCCCCAGCCGACCGGGCTGTTGATCCCCCAGATGCCGACGCCGCGTAGCAGCAGGTAACAGATCGAGACCAGCAAGGCCTGCAGCAGCACGAAGCCGACGGCGAAGCCGACGTACCAGAAGCGCGGGCTGCGGCCGGCCAGGACGATGGCGCTGATCTTGTCGGTGACCGAGGCGAACGTGTAGTCGCCCTCGATGACCGGGGGCTCGCGGTCGCGGGAGCCATCGTGGGTGGGGCCCGGCGCAGCCATCAGGGGAGCCCCCGCGAATCGGCGAGCGCCGGCGCCACGGCGGTGTCCGCAGGATCCGTGTCGCGGGCGATGGCGGCATCGGCGTCCGCCTCGACGGAATCGGCAGCCCGGGCAACGGCCGCACCGGCGGGGTCGCCCGCGATCGCCGGGTTGGGGTTGCGCAGCCGTGCCAGGTAGTTGGTCCGCGGCCGGGTGCCGAGCTCGGTGAGGATCCCGTAGTGGAGCGGCTCGGCGCGCAGCCGCGAGACCTCGCTGTCGGGGTCGTTGATGTCGCCGAAGCTGATCGCCCGGGTCGGGCAGGCCTGGGCGCACGCCGGGACCACCTCGCCGTCGCGGATCGGACGCCATTCGTTCTTCGCCGTGATGCGCGCCTCGTTGATGCGCTGCACGCAGTAGGTGCACTTCTCCATCACGCCGCGCGAGCGCACGGTGACGTCGGGATTGCGGCCGAGCTGCCTGACCCCGCCGCCCTCGGCATCCGCGTAGGCAAGGAAGTTGAAGCGCCGCACCTTGTACGGGCAGTTGTTGGCGCAGTAGCGGGTACCGACGCAGCGGTTGTAGATCATCTCGTTGAGCCCCTCGTCGCCGTGAACGGTGGCGGCGACCGGGCAGACGACCTCGCAGGGGGCGTTCTCGCAGTGCATGCAAGGCAGCGGTTGGAAGAACGTCTCGGGGTTGTCGAGGCGGTCCGCCCAGTAGCGGTCGACCCGCAGCCAGTGCATCTCGCGGCCGGCGCGGACCTGCTCCTCGCCGACCACCGGCACGTTGTTCTCGGCCTGACAGGCGGTCATGCAGCCGTTGCAGCCGATGCAGACGTTGAGGTCGATCTGCATCGCCCACGAGTAGCCCTCGTAGCTCCAGGGCGGATGCAGGCTCTCCGCGGGGCCGGGAGGATGCCCGTGGCCGCCGGGGACATCGATGCCGCCGGTGGCGCGCAGCTCCTCCAGCGTCCCGACCCTCACCAGGTCGCGGCCCTCCATGCTGTGGTGGTGCTGGGTGGTGGCCAGGCGGGTCCGCCCGCCCGCCCGGCGGACGAGCCCGGGGGCGTCCCAGAATCCGGCCGTGGTCCGCAGCGGATAGGCGTCGAAGCCGGTGCCGGTGCCGACCCGGCCGGTGCGCCTCCGCCCGTAGCCGAAGTGCAGGGTCACGGCGCCGTCGGGCTGGCCGGGCAGGATCCAGACGGGCGCCACGACGCTGCGGCCGGCGACCTCGATGCTCACATGCTGCTCGTTGGCCAGGCCGAGGCGCTCGGCGGTCGCCGGGGCGAGCAGCGCGGCGTTGCTCCAGGTCAGCAAGGTGAGCGGTTTGGGCAGCTCCTGGAGCCAGCCGTTGTTCGCATGGCGGCCGTCGTGGATGGTCGGGTCGGGGCGGAAGAGCACCTCGACGGCGGCGCCCTCCGCCTGCCCCGCGGCCGATTCCGCCCCACCTGCCTGCCCGGCAGCCGGCTCCGAGCCGGCGGCCGCCCCACCGGGGTCCCGCCCCGCCGCGACTTCGGCGGGCGAACCTTCCTCCGGCAGCCCGCCGGGGTCGAGGTCCCAGTCGGCCCGCAGGGCCGCGTCGCGCGGTATCGCCTCGCTGCCCGGGATCACGCCGTCGTGGATGGATCGCTTCCAGAAGGCCTCGAAATCGTTTCCTGGGCCGGCAGCCGCCCCGACCCCCGGTGCACCGGTCGTGCGACCAGCGACCGGTGCGCCGGCCGGCGCGGCGTCCGCCGACGCGCTGCCCGCCGACGCGAGACCACCGGCCTCCCAGGCCTCCTGCCAGGTGGCGCGGACGATGTCGTAGCCGTCGCGCTCGGGCTGGCCGAGCAGCGCGGCGAGCAGCTCGTGGACCGAGTGGCCGTCGTAGAGCGGCTCGATGAGCGGCTGGATCACGGCGGCGGTGCCGTCCCAGGCGCGCAGGTCGCCCCAGGCCTCGAGGAGGTGGGCCTCGGGGACGTGCCAGTGGCAGTGCTCGGCGGTCTCGTCCCGGTAGAGGCCGAGGTGGAAGCGGACCGGGACGCTGGCGAGCGCCGCCGTGAAGTCGAGGTCGGCCGGGGCGTCGAACACCGGGTTGCAGCCGAGGATGCCGAGCGCCCCGACCTGCCCGGCGCCCATGGCGGCGACCAGGTCGGTGAGCGAAGCGAGCTGGTCGACCGGGGCGGCGGCCACCGGATCGATGTAGACGACCGTCTCACCGGCGTTGCCGAGCTGAGCGTTGATGGCGTGGGCGAGCGCATGGACCGCCGGCGGCTGCGCGTCGCCGGCGATCAGCAGGCTGCGGCCCGGGCGGGCGCGCAGGTCCTCGGCCAGCGCGTCGATCCAGGCCTCGCCGATGCCCTCCGGCAGCGCCGGCGCGCCGCCGGCCAGGCCGAGCCGCGAGCCGATCGCCCGCGCCACGGCCTCGATGCCGGAGGGCCGCACCGACCAGCGGTGGTCGGCCATGGCCCCCGTCGGCGAGGGCGTGCACTCGAAGGCGTAGAGGCGGTTCATCTCGAGCTGGCCGGCGCGGACGCGGCGGCGATCGGCGAAGTCGCGCGCGTAGCGGACGCTGCCGGGCATGGCGGTCAGGAAGTCGGCGTCGAGGGCGACGATGACGTCGGCTCGATCCAGCCGGTAACAGGTATCGACGTACTCGCCGAAGGCCCGCAGCGCGCCGCGGCGGAGGTTGTCGCGGCCGGCGGCGTCGAAGGCGTGGAAGCGCGCCTCGGGGAGCCGTTGCTGCAGCAGTTGCAGCTGGCGGGCGAGGGTCGGCGAGGTCACCGCAGGGGTCAGCAAGCGGAAGCCGGCGCCGCCCCGCCTCTCCTGCTCGGATATCAGCGCCGCGAAGGTGGCGAGGAACGCCTCCCACGTCGTGATCCTGCCGCCGCGAAGCACCACCTGCGCGCGGTCGGGATCATACAGAGAGAGGATCTCGGCCTGCACGACCGCGTCGGTGGCGCCGAGGCTGGCGGGATGCAGTGGGTTGCCCTCGATCTTGGTGGGCCGCCCCATGTGGCTCTCGACCAGGATGCCGTGCGCGGCCCCGAAGCGGGGCGCGGCGCTCGCGTAGTAGAGGGGCTTGCCGGGCACCAGCTCCTCGGGCTGCCGCACGTAGGGAACGATCCGCTCGGCCGGCTGGCGCACGCAGGCGGTGGCCCCCGCCAGCGCCAGCGAGGCCCCCATGAGCTCCAGGAAGCGCCGGCGGCTGACGGGGTCGAGCAACTCCGCGGCGTTCTCCGGGAACTCGCGGTGCAGGGCGGCGAGGAGCTCCTCGTCGCCGGCGAGCTCGTCGAGGCTGCGCCAGAAGCGGGTGCGGCTCATCGGTGGCACGTGTTGCAGCTGGTCAGCCGCTCGATGTCGTACTCACGGACCAGAGCACTGCCCCGCGCCGGCTGGTCGGGCGGCGGGCTCCAACGCGGGTTGAAGACCTCCTCGAGCGGGCGCACGTAGCGCTCCGGCTGCCGGTGGCATTGCAGGCACCACTCCATATAGAGGGTGTGCTGCCGCCAGACGAGGGGCATCTGATCGACGCGCCCGTGGCAGGTGTCGCAGCCGATTCCCTTGGTGATGTGAACCGAGTGGTCGAAGTAGACGAAGTCGGCGAGATCGTGGACCCGGCTCCAGGCCAGCGACTCCCCGGTGCGCCAGCTGGCGCGCACCGGCTCGAGCATGGGGCTGTCGGCCCAGATCTGGGAATGGCAACCCATACACGTGGACGTCGGCGGGATCCCGGCGAAGGGCCCCACCTCGACCGCCGTGTGACAGTAACGACAATCGATGCCGATGCCGTCGACGTGGTGCTTGTGGCTGAACGGAACCGGCTGCTCGCGGGCGACGCCCACCTGGTTGACGTACGAGGAGCGGGTGATCACGCCCAGCGCCCAGGTCGACCCGATCAGCACGAAGGCGGCGCCGAAGATCGTCAGCCGCGAGATCGTGTTGGTGCTGGGATGGAAGATCTGCGCCAATGCGGGAACGCCCCCCGATCGTGAGACCCTGCTGCTGGCCGCCCCGCGGGCCGCCTCGCTTCATCGGCCGGTCGGAGCGTCGCCACCTCCCGCCAGTGATACCGCGAACGGCCCGATATCTCCAGCCGCGGGGCCGAGGTGGGGGCGAGCGCGAAAGGGCCTGGTCGCGGCGGCGAGCGCAAGACTTGCAGGGAACGGCGCCTGGACGGCGGCGCGGCAATGCCCAAGGGCCGCGGCGGGCGGCGGCGTCCCGGCGCGGAAGGCCGCCGGCGCGTCGCTCGCGTCTCGCGGGGACGACGAGCCGAACGGGCCGCTGCTCGATCCGCACCGGGACGTTTCAACGCCGCTGCTCGGGGGTTCGTCCCCCTTCTCTACCTCTTCCAGTAGGGCTTGACGTCGTAGTAGCCGTAGATCGTGTCCATGTACTTGCCGTCGACCTCCGGCCAGTCCTCTCGATTACAGTGATTGACGAACTGTCGCCACTTACGGATGCAAGGGGCGTGCCGCGGATTCACCGGCGTCGAGCACGCGAAGCAAGCGCAACTTTAGCTCCGGGCGGCCGCGAGTTTCGGCACGCGGTTTGCAATTCTTTCCGGACCAGCCAGGGTCTCTCACGGCGGCCGGGCCAGGCCGCCCAAGCCAAGGAACCACCACGATGACGATCGTCGACCTTCTGATTCTGCTGCTCATCGCTGGGCTCTGCGGGGCCATCGGACAGGCGCTCTCCGGCTTCTCCCGCGGCGGCTGTCTGGTATCGATCGCCGTCGGGTTCATCGGCGCCCTGCTGGGCTCCTGGATCGCCGGCGCCCTGGGGCTCCCGGAGATCTTCGTCATCAACGTCGGCGGCCAGCCGTTCCCGATCCTCTGGTCGATCATCGGCGGGGCGCTGTTCGTGGCCGTGCTGGGGCTGATCTCCGGCCGCCGCCAGGTCTATTAGGGCGGTAGGCGCGCGCACGACGCGCGAGGACGGCGTTGCACTTCCTCGGCCTCCCTCCGTACGCCTGCGGTCGGCCTGCGGGCGTGCGCCTTGTCCTCGCACGCCGTGCGCACGCTGGGGCCTTGTACAATTCGCCCACCTCGCAAAACTTGACTCATACGTCCAACCTTCGGCGTATGGAGATGCCTACGAAGCGTCAGCGCACCCAGACCGTCTTGGCGTTGACGAACTCGTGGATCCCCAGCCGCGAGAGCTCGCGGCCGTAGCCGCTTTCCTTGATGCCGCCGAAGGGGAGCCGGGGATCGGAGCGCACGAAGTCGTTGACGAAGCAGCAGCCGGCCTGCAGCTCCTCGGCGGCGATGCGCCGGCCTCGCTCGGCGTCGGCGGTGAACACGGCGGCGCCGAGCCCGAAGGGTGAGTCGTTGGCGATCTCGATGGCGGCGGCCTCGTCGGCGGCGCCGATGATCGCGGCGACCGGTCCGAACAGCTCTTCGTCGTAGGCCGGCATCCCGGGGCCGACGTCGCAAAGCACGGTCGGCGGATAAAAGGCGCCTGGGCCGGGCGGGATCTCGCCGCCGAGCGCGCAGCGGGCGCCCCGCTCGATGCTGCGCTCCACTTGGGCGTGGAGCTGGTCACGCAGGTCCGGGCGGGCCTGCGGGCCGACGTCGGTGTGCCCGTCGTGCGGGTCGCCCATCTTCTTGGCCCCCATCATCTCAACGAAGCGCTCCTCGAACTCCCGGCGGCGGGCCTCGACGACCACGAACCGCTTGGCGGCGATGCAGCTCTGTCCGGAGTTGATCAGCCGGCTGGTAACGCAGGCCTGCACGGCATGGCCGAGGTCGGCATCCTCGAGGATCACGTACGGATCGCTGCCGCCGAGCTCCAGCACCGACTTCTTCAAGGCCTTGCCCGCCGCCGCGGCCACCGCTCTGCCTGCCGGCCCGCTCCCCGTCAACGTCACCGCCCGCACGCGCGGGTCCTCGATCACCGCCTCGACCGCCCCGCTGCCGATCAGCAGGCTGCGGAAGAGGCCCTCGGGAAAACCCGCCTCGCGAAAGACCGTCTCGATCGCCAGCGCGCACCCGGGAACGTTGGAGGCGTGCTTCAAGACGGCCGCGTTGCCGGCCATCAGCCCCGGGGCGGCGAACCGGAAGACCTGCCAGAAGGGGAAGTTCCAGGGCATGATCGCCAGGATGACGCCGAGCGGCTGGTGGCCGACGAAGCTCTCGCTGGCGTCGGTTTCGATGCTCACTGGCGCCAGGAACTCCTCGGCGCGCTCGGCGTAGTAGTCGCAGACCCAGGCGCACTTGTCGACCTCGGAGCGGCCGCCGGCGAGCGGTTTGCCCATCTCGTCGGCCATCAGGCCGGCGTAATCGCCGCGGTGCTGCCGCAGCAGGTCGGCGGCGCCGATCATCAGCTCGGCGCGGTCGGCGAATGGGACCCGCCGCCAGTCCAGCCAGGCTTCGTGGGCCGCGGCGACGATCGACTCGACCTCGGCGGGCGACATCTCCTCGTACGTACGAAGGGACTCGCCGGTGGCGGGGTTCACGGCTTCGATGCTCATCGTCGGCAATCTCCTCTGGCTGTCGTTGATGGTCCTCTGCGCGGGGCCGTCGAGCGATCGATTCCAGCCGCCCGGATCCGGCGGGCGAATCGGTTCATTGGTAATAGTTGCGCAGCTTTTCTACCAGTTCGTCGTTGACGCCGACGTCGATCGGGACCTCGATCAGCGCCAGCTTCCCGGAGCCGATCGAGTTACCCAGCACCTCGCGCAGCTCGCCGGGACCCTGCGGCCGGAAGCCGGGAATCCCGAAGCTGGCGGCGTAGGCGAGCAGGTCGGGGTTGCCGATTCGGGTGCCGACCGATCGTCCCCGGGCGCGCCTCTGCTTCCAGCTGATCAGGCCGTAGTCGTCGTCCCGGAAGACGACGATCGTGAAGCCGACGCCCAAACGGACGGCGGTCTCCAGCTCCTGGGAGTTCATCTGGAAGCCGCCGTCGCCCATTGCCGCGACGACCTGCCGCCCGGGCTCGACGAGCGCCGCGGCGATGCCTCCCGGCAGCGCGATCCCCATGCTGGCGAGGCCGTTGCTGATGATACAGCCTCCCGGGCAACAGGTGAGGAAGTTGCGGGCGATCCACAACTTGTGGCTGCCAACGTCGCTGATCAGCAGCCCGTCGTCCGCCAGCGCCTCGCGGATGACGTTGAGGGCGCCAGGGACGGTGAACGGGCGCCCCTCTTCGAGGTCGTAGCCGCCGATGTCGTCGAGGATACGGCGGCGGATCGGCGCGTACCAGCCGGGCTCGGCGCCGAGACTCTCCCCGGACAGCCGTCGATCGAGCTCCCACAACGCCGCCGAGATGTCGGCGACCACCTCGACCTCCGGATGATACCGCTCGTAAACCTCGGCGGCGGCGAAGTCGATGTGGACGATGCGTTTGCCGCCGTCGGGGTTCCAGCTGTCCGGGGAGTACTCGGCGATGTCGTAGCCGACGCTGATCACCAGGTCCGCCCTCTCGACCGCCTCGATGACGTAGTCCTTGAAGCCGAGCCCCATCGACAGCAGCGAGTGCTCGCTGTGGTCCGAGACCGCGCCCTTGCCCATGAACGTCGAGACCACCGGCAGCCCGTGGGCGTCGACGAAGCGGCGCAGGTGTTTGCTGGCGCGCTTGCGGATGGCGCCGTTGCCGGCCAGCACGAGGGGGCGCTCGGCCCCGCGGAGCAGCTCGACTGTGCGCTCGATGGCGCGGTGGTCGGCCGCCGGCCGGCGCACCGGCCGCGGCTCCATCGGCACGATGCCCTCGACCTGCTCGCCGGCGACGTCCTCGGGCAGCTCGATGTGGGTGGCGCCGGGCTTTTCCATCTCGGCGAGCTTGAAGGCCTTGCGCACCACCTCGGCGACCACCTCGGGGGCGGCGATCGAGGCGTTCCACTTGGTGATCGGCCGGAACATGTTGACGATGTCGAGGTGCTGGTGGCTCTCGTGGTGGAGGCGGTCGAGGCCCCCCTGCGCGGTGATTGCCACCAGCGGCGCCTTGTCGAGGTTGGCGTCGGCGATCGCGGTGATCAGGTTGGTGGCGCCGGGGCCGAGCGTGCTCAGGCAGACACCCGCCTTGCCGGTGAGCCGGCCCTGGACGTTGGCGATGAAGGCCGCTCCCTGCTCGTGGCGGCAGGGAACGAACACGATCGACGAGGCCGCGAGCGCGAACAGCAGGTCCTCGTTCTCCTCGCCCGGCACGCCGAAGACGTGGCGCACTCCTTCGGCTTCCAGGCACTTCACGAATAGCTCGGCGGCGGTCATCGATTCACGAACGGGCGGACACTCGCGTGAAGGGAGCAACTCTCGTGCCGCGGGAGGCGCGCCTGCTTGCGGCACGTGGAAGGTACGCGACGACGGGACGGCGTGCAACGGCTGCATCACCGCTGCACCTCCTGCAGCCATCGTCGCCGGCCGCCGGCTCGCGGGCGGCCGGCGGGGCGGCGCCGCGCTCTCATGAGAACGACACCTATGTCGCCCATCAATGCCGCGGCGCTGTCCCACACCGAGGCGGGGTCTCGGGCCTTCAACGACGGGCACACACCTTGCACGGAACGGAAGGCGATCGGGAGTTCCGTCCCGGCAGGCCGTGATGGAAGCGTGATGGGTCTGGTCACACGCCACCGCGGCCTGCAGGCGTCCCTCTTTTGAGAACGCCGCAGTCGCCACGGAACCGGCTGTGGAACGCGGCCAGGAGGCCCACCAACATGGCACAGAAGCAGCAGGAGCGCCGTCCGGATCGGCAAGACCAGAAGCAGAGCCCGGGCGGCAAGAAGGGGCCCAACCCCCGTCGTGAGGACACCAAGCACCCGCGCGGCCCGCAGGAAGAGAAGCGCGAGGCCCGCAATCAGTAGCGCGCGACGCGCTTGAGGTGAGGCAGGAGCCCTCGGCCAGGGGCAGCGCCGCTGGCGACCGTCAGGTCGCCCGGTTCTCGTTCAGGGTCGAGGGCTTTCCTTTGCCGCGCCGCAGGAACGAGGAGCACCGAGCCCTTCGAAGTACGCGTGAAGTGACGCCATCCCGTCACCGTGGGCGGCTCGGGCGGCGGCGCCTTTTGGGGTATCGAGCAGCGGAGCTTCCCCCGCAAGAGCGAAGGCCAATTGGCGACGGCGAAGGTACGTCGCTCGGGGCGGGGCGAGGCGGCTCCCATCCCATGGGCCGCCGCGCCCTCGCCCCGGAGCGCGCTGAAACCGCTATGAGCCGTTCAAGGCCCGTTCGTTGACCTTGCTGGTGGCGATCTCGGTGAGCTTCTTGTCGGACGCCTTCTCCTCGTCCAGCGTCTGCTGCAGGAGCTTGGCGGCGCTCTCGTCGCCGAGCATGCGGGCGTACTCCCGGGCGGTTCCGTAGCCGGAGATCTCGTAGTGCTCGACGCGCTGGCCGGAGGCGATCAGCGCCGCGTCCACGGCACCTCCGCCCTGCACCTCGCCAAGGATCTCCTCGTTCTCGCGGATGATCCCCGCGATGCCCTTGCAGGTCTTGCCGTCGAGCGCGATCTTGCGCGACCGCGACACCTCTTCGAGGCGGTCCTTGTGCTTGCGGGTGACCTCGAGATGACCCTTCAAGGCCTGCTGCAGCTCCTTCGAGCCGGCCTTGTCGATCATCTTGGGCAACGCCTCGAGCTGCTGGGTCTCGACGCTGTAGAGGTCCTTGAGCTCCTCGTGGAATAGGCCTTCGAGCGATGCTATGGGCATGTTCGTCTCCTCCGCGTCACTTGCGACGCGCTTGGGATGGATCGAAGCGACGGTGAATGCCTCGTGGGTGCGCCGGCCCTTTCAGCGTTCTCCCGCCGTCCCGGAAAAGTGTGCAAACCGTGTGCCGCATCCGGGCCTGCCGTGCCGGGTCCCGCCGCCAACGTCGCGAGCTCGGCCGGCGTCATTCCTCTTCCTCCTCGACCTCGATGTTGGCTGCCCCGCGGCTCTCGGAAGTGGGCGGACGGACCTCACGGTCCCGGCACTCTGGGCAAACGGTGCGCCAGGTGTCGCGGACGATGATCACGCAGAAAGGGCAGATGCGCCGATCGCAGTGAAAGCAACGGCTCTCGACCTGCCGATCGTACCCCCGGCCGCAGAACTGGCAGTGCTCGGCGCCGCCCTGCACCCACCAGGCGCTGCTACTCATTTGTTGCTGTCCTGACGCCATCCGGTCCGCTCCCCTTGCAATTCCTGCAGGCCTCCCGCAAATCCTGCAACCGCGGCTCGTTTTGCGGGCAGTCGAGCGCGGCAGCACAACGCGGCTGTAAAATCGTCCCTACCAGCTGGCCTGTATGGATCCCGGCGCTCCCGGTCTGACAATGGGCCTCGGCCCAACCGGTCGAGGTCCCTTGGATACACGTGTACTGTATTGCGGTTGTGCAACTTGGGTGCAATCCACGTGCCGCGAGCCGAGGAGTTATGTGGGCGGGGCAACGAAATGGACGTTGCGAGAGACGGCGACGGTGGAAGGCGCGGCACGGAAGTTGCATTTTGCGCTCTCGGCAATCGACCCGGCCGGAACCCGGAGACCACCGCCGGCAGGGCCGGGCTTCTCCCACCGCTCGCTCTCGGCACCTCCATGTCGGCGAGCGCGACCTGCCTCGAGGCAAACCACGATGTCGACGATCCGCACCGGCCGATGAGGACGAGCCGCTCGCCGCTTCGCCTGGCGGCAGGCGCTTGCATGATGCTCGCCGCCATCGTCCCGACGGCGCTCGCTGGGCCCTCGCCGCAAGACACCGCCGGCGCGCGCCCCGGACGCATCGACGCGACGCAACAGGGCGCCGAATGCGGCCTCGGGCTGGTGCTCAGCGGCGGCGGCGCCCGCGGCATCGCCCAGATCGGCGTTCTCCGCGCCTTCGAGGAGGCCGGCATCGCGTTCGACTGTCTCGCCGGCACCAGCATGGGAGCGGTGATCGGCGCCCTGTACGCCAGCGGCTACGACTCGCGCCAGATCGCGGCGGCCATGCGGACCGCGCAGCGACAAGACTTCTTCGAGCCGGGAGCCTCGCGGCGGGACGCCGAGCAGGCGCTGGCCCCCCTGTCGCGGCGGGAGCAGCGGACCAAGGTACTCGCGCACGTCGATCTCGGCGGCGGCGACCTGCATTTCTACCGCACCATGTCGGCCGCGTACCGCATCCATCGTCTGCTGACCGAGCTGCTCGCCGCACCGAACCTGCTCGCCGGCCGTGACTTCGACCGCTTGCCGGTGCCGTTCCGCGCCGTGGGCATGGATCTGGAGACCGGGGAACGTGTCGTGTTCGCCGCCGGCGACCTCGCCCACGCCGTCCGGGCGAGCGTCTCGATCCCGCTCGTGCTGCCGCCGGTCGAGATCGCGGGCCGACTCGTCGTCGACGGCGGCCTGGCCGACAACATCCCCGTCGACGTCGCCCTGGAGATGGGGGCGCAGCGGGTCGTGGCGATCGACACGACCAGCCCCTCGGAATTGGTGGGTCCGGGCAGCGGCGTGCTGGACACCGCCGGGCGGCTGATCGAAACGATGGCGGAGAC
>DASWHK010000192.1:0-21246 GCA_036398215.1 Acidobacteriota bacterium
CCGTTTCGCTGAGGTGGCAACCTTGCCCACGAGCCAGGGCCTGACGGCGCAGGATTTCTCGTGCCGGGAGGGGACGAGACCGATCGCCTATCCCTGAGAGAGCGACGAACGTTCCCTGGAATCGGTAGAGACCGCCGGCGCCCCCTCTGCTAGAGTCGCCAGCCATGGAGCCCGAACAGAAACGAACTTCGCCCTGGGTGTTCGTCGGCATCGGCTGCGTGCTGGCCGTGTTCCTGGTGATCTTCGCGATCGGCGGGCTTGCCTTCTGGGGCTTCCGCCAGGTGCGGCAGTTCCAGGAGACGATGGAGAATCCGGTGGCTCGCACCGAGCGGGCCGAGGAGCTGCTGGGCGCCGAGCAGCTCCCCGAGGGCTACCACGCGGTGGTCGCGCTCTCGATCCCGTTCCTGATGGAGACGGTCGTGCTCTCCGACAGGGCCCCCGGCGAGAACGGCCAGATCGACGGATTCGATCGGCGCGGCTTCATCTACTTCAAGACATTGGCGGTGGGCGCGCAGGAGCAGGAGCTGCGCGATTTCTTCGCGGGCCGCACGGAGGACTCGCAGCTCCTCGACCAGACCTCGGTGCGGGTCAACGCCGAGGAGGTCGTCGGTCGCGGCACGCTCGAGGAGACCGGCCGGACGATCCATTGGGCGAGCTATCGCGGCGAGATCAACACCCGCGGCTCGCGAGAATCCGCCGAAGGGCTCAGCACGATGGTGATGTTCGAGTGCCCCGGCGCCGAGCGCGTGCGCATGGGCATCTGGTTCGGCCCCGATCCCGATCCGGCGGCCTCGCCGGCCGACGCCGACTTCTCGGGCTCGGTCGCCGACGAGGTCGAGATCCAGCGCTTCATGCGCAACTTCGACGTCTGCAGCCGCTGACGAGCCGCCGACGGGCGCCTCTCCGTGGCAGGCAACCACGGCCTTCCCCCTGATTTCTCCAGGCCCGGGCTAGTGAGCTCGCGTGTCCGGGCGCCGCCTACGGCGGAATCACGCGGCCCCCGTCCCGGGCTTCAGGATCACGCCCTCGTTGCGGCTGCCGTTCATCTTGATGGTCAGCGGCTCGTCGAGGCGGAGCCGCCGCGTGTAGGTCGCCTCGCCGGCCGCCGGCTGCGCGGCAAGCCAGTCCCAGTCGACGAAGCCCTCGCCAATCTCCGGGTTGGCGGTGAAGTAGCCGATGTTGTTGGCGACCAGGTTCTGGAAGAAGTGGGTGCCCTGCGAGGGCTGCACCCTGAAGTCGCGAAAGCCGGCCTCGACGATCACCCGGGCGCGGGCGATCTGCTCCCAGGCCACCGGAATGCCGAGCAGCGGGTCGGCGGATCCCCAGCGGCCGACGCCGATCAACAGGTAGGAAACGCCTTCTTCGGCCAGTTTGGCGTTGAAGCGGGCGACCTCCTGGGCGACGAGGCGCGACTTGCCGCGCTCGAAGCGATGGTAGTCGACGAAAACAACGTCGCGGATGTCGTCGATGAGGCCGTTGCCGAGGACGCTGGAGCTCCGGCACAGCACCCGCGCCGGGTCGATCTCGCTGATCGCGGCGGCGCCGCGATCCAGCGAGACCGCGACCGGACGCATCTGCAGGAAGCCGAACTCCTTGGGCGCCTCTTCGGGGGTCGACAGGTTGACCGCGAACTCGATCTCGACCGGACCGCCGGCGGCATCGACGCCGACCTCCAGCAGCCGCGACAGGATGCCGGCGAGCGGGAAGAGCTCCTGCTTGAGGACCGGCGCGAAGCTCACCAGCCGCACGCCCTGCCGCGCGATGCCGTCGTAGACGGCGTCGTTCTCCGGCGAGTAGGTCGAGCCTACCCATGCCAACGTGCCGTCCTTCTCCGCAACGGCGAGGTCATAGCGGCCGAGCTGCGCCTGCTCGCCGTGCGCCTCGGCGCTCGCCGCATTCACCTCGCTGTCGAGGTTGAGCGCGTAGAACATCCGCTGCGAGTTGTCGAGCGTGTCCTTGACCGAGGACATCTGTACCAGCCGCTCGGGGTGGCGCGGCGAGAAGCGCAGGCAGTCCTCGCCCTCGACCACCGCCGGGCCCAGCCCCAGGGCCACCGCCACCAGGCCGTCCTCGGCCTTGATCGGCCCCACCGGATAGTAGTTCTGCGACAGCGCCACGCCCGCCATCTCGGGGTAGAAGCGCGACTCGTGCGCGGCCCCCACGAGCCGCTGCAGGATGACCGCCATCTTCTCCTCCTCGAGCCGGTAGGAGGTGGCGATGAGATGGCGCTTGGCGCGCTGCGAGAACGTCGACGCGTAGATGCGCTTGATCGCCAGGTCGAGCTCGTGCAGGCGCACCCCGAGGTCGGGGTTGTTGTTGGCGATCATCAGGGTCTCGTAGATGCCCGCGAAGGGCTGATACCGCGAATCCTCGAGCAAGCTCGAGGAGCGCACGGCGAGCGGGTAGTAGCAAAGATCGAGGAACTCCCAGAGCGAGTCGCTAACCTTCTTTGGCAAGGCGGCGTCGGCGAAGCGCTCGATGATCTCGTTGTCGTCTTCCGAAGTGATCGCCAGCTGCCGCAGGTCGTTGTCCTCGAGAAACTGGTCGAACACCTCGGTGCCCAGCACCAGTGTCGGCGGCACCGAGATGCGGACGTCCGGGAACCGAGCGGCGACGTCGAGCTCGGTGAGCAGCAGGTTGGCGAAGGCGAGCCCGCGCGCCTTGCCACCCAACGAGCCGCCGCCGATCCGCGCGAAGCCGTCGTCGGGATCGAAGCGGTCGGGATCGAAGTCGGTGACCACCGCCCGCCGCCGTTCCTCCCGGTGGATGCGAATCGCCTCGATCAAGTACTCGCGCAAGGCGTCGGCGCTGCCGAAATCCGAGAGCTTGCGCGGCCGCAGCCGGTGGGCGATGGCGAACTCGGTGTGGGCCTTGAGCCAGACCGAGAAATGATTGCGCTCGGCGTGATAGGCGACGCTCTCGGCGGGCACGTTCTGCAACGCCCGCTCCAGGGACTTGAGGTCGTGGGCTCGGGCGATCTCCTCGCCGCCGGGCAGCCGGAAGACGAAGTCGCCGAAGCCGAAGTTCTCGAGCATGAACTGGCGCAGCTCGGTGAGCAGCGTCGGCGAGCCCTTGAGGAGAAACGCGCGCCCCGCCTGGCGCGCCAGCTCGGCGTTCTCCGGCTTGCCGGATTGCAGCACCACGGGGACGTCCGGCAGCGTCTCGCGCACCTTGTCGGCGAAGCGCACGCCGGCATCCGGACACTTGACGCCGCCCTTGGGGAACTCGACGTCGGTGACCACGCCCAGGACGTTCTCCCGATAGGTCCAGAAGTAGTGCCAGGCCTCCTCGTAGGTATCGCACAGCAGGATCTTGGGGCGCGCCTTGATGCGCAGCAGCTTGTGGGAGAGGTTGACCCCCTCCGGGACCAGGCTGCGGGTGTGCTGCATGATCTCCGTGTAGATCGAGGGCAGGAACGACGAGTAGTAGCGGATGCTGTCCTCGATCACGATGATCGCCTGCACCCCCATGACGTCGACGTCGTGGGCGACGTTCATGCGGTCCTCGATGTACTTGACGATCGCGAACAGGATGTGAATGTCGCCCTGGAACAGGAAGGTGCGCTCGACGTGGGTCAGGTCGTCGTGGCGGATGAAGTCGTGGAGCTCGCGGTGGTGGTAGGCGAGCACGATCACCGGGATGTCCAGGCCGGCCTCGTGGACCCGCCGCGCCAGCTCGCCGGCTCCCATGTCGCCGACCTGGGTGGCACTGACGATCAGGTCGTAGCCGCCGCGACTCTGGACCAGGTCGAGGGCTTCCTGCCCGGTGGAGACCCGGGTCAGATCGGGGACGTTGTAGAGGTCGAGGCCGAGGAAGTCGCCGAGGACCAGCTCGTTGACGAGCCGGTCCTCGGAGAGCATGAACGAGTCGTAGAGGCTCGAGACCAGCAGGATCTTGTCGACCCGCCACAGCATCAGGTCCTGAAAGCTGCGCGGGTAGCTGCGGGGCTCGGAGCGCCCGCCGCCCTCGACTGGCCTGCTTACCTCGTCCATCGCGGCTCCTTCGCCGCCGCCCGCAGAGTCCCCGCTACACGACCCCCTGATCGATCATCGAATCGGCGACCTTGATGAAGCCGGCGATGTTGGCGCCATCGACGTAGTTGCCCGACTTTCCGTACTCGGCAGCGGTCTCGATGCAGGCCTGGTGGATGGCCTTCATGATGGTGTGCAGCTTGCCGTCGACCTCCTCCCGTGTCCAGCGCATGCGCAGGCTGTTCTGCGACATCTCGAGCCCGGAGGTGGCGACGCCGCCGGCGTTGGCGGCCTTGCTGGGGCCGTAGAGGATACCGGCGTCGAGGAACTGGTTGACGCCTTCGACCACCGTCGGCATGTTGGCGCCCTCGGAAACCACGTAGACGCCGTTCTTCAGCAGGTTGGTGGCGTCGGCGGCACCGATCTCGTTCTGCGTGGCGCACGGGAAGGCACAGTCGGCCTTGTGATCCCACAGCGGATTGGCCTCGGCCGCCGGGTCTTCCTCGGTGTACACCGCGCTCTTGTACTTCTCCGCGTACTCCTTGATGCGGCCGCGACGCACGTTCTTGAGCTCCATCACGAAGTCGAGCTTTTTGCGATCGATGCCGGCCTCGTCGTAGATGCAGCCGCTGCTGTCCGACATGGTCACCGGCTTGCCGCCGAGATCGAGCAGCTTCTCGCAGGTGAATTGGGCGACGTTGCCGCTCCCCGAGACCAGGCAGACCTTGCCCTCGAGGGTCTCGCCACGGGTCTGCAGCATCTCGGCGGCGAAGTAGACGGCCCCGTAGCCGGTGGCCTCGGGCCGGATCAGCGAGCCGCCCCAGTTGAGGGCCTTGCCGGTGAGCACGCCGGTGAACTCGTTGCGCAGCCGCTTGTACTGCCCGAACAGATAGCCGATCTCGCGGCCACCAACGCCGATGTCGCCGGCCGGAACGTCGGTGTCGGGGCCGATGTGCCGGAAGAGCTCGCTCATGAAGCTCTGGCAAAAGCGCATCACCTCGGTATCGCTCTTGCCCTTGGGGTCGAAGTCCGAGCCGCCCTTGCCGCCACCCATGGGCAGCGTTGTGAGCGAGTTCTTGAACACCTGCTCGAAGGCGAGGAACTTGAGGATGCCGAGGTTGACCGAGGGATGGAAGCGGAGCCCGCCCTTGTAGGGGCCGATGGCGCTGTTCATCTCGATGCGGAAGCCGCGGTTCACTTGCACGTTGCTGGCGTCATCGATCCAGGGAACCCGGAAGATGATCACCCGCTCGGGCTCGATGACGCGCTCCACGATCCTCTGCTTGCGATACTCCGGACGGCGCTCGAGCACCAGCTCGAGCGACTCTACGACCTCCTGCACGGCCTGGTGAAATTCAGGCTCGGCAGGGTTTTTGGCCTTTACCTCGGCCATGATTTCGCTGACGAACGAAGCCATTTGAGGTCCTCCTCGGCTCCCCGCATCTTGGTCGGCGCGCCGGTGGTTCAGACGAGAAAAATCTGGATGTCTTCACGGGGAAGGCTGGGCTGCCTTTGACAGGGCGCGGACGGCTCGGATTTGGGGCCTCCTGCACCGTGGGTATGGTGCCCTACGAGGGCAGCTTTGGCGAGCCGCTTCGTGGGCGCCGCCGCCGTTTCGCGGATGCTGCGCCGCGGCCCCCCAGCCGATGAACAGAGCCGCACTCTCGGCTCACATCGCCGTGGTGTTGAAGCCCGCGTCGACGTAGTGGACCTCCCCGGTGACGCCCTTGGAGAGGGACGACAACAGGTAGACTCCGGCGGCGCCGACGTCGTCGATATCGACGTTGCGCCGCAGCGGGGCGCGCTCGGCGAGGCTGGCGAGCATTGAGCGCAGCCCCGAGACGCCGGAGGCCGCCAGTGTCTTGATCGGGCCCGCGGAGATCGCGTTGACGCGGATCTGCCGCTCGCCGAGGTCCCGTGCCAGGTAGCGGACGCTGGCCTCGAGGGCCGCCTTGGCGATGCCCATGACGTTGTAGTTGGGCACCGACTTCAGCGAGCCGTAGTAGGTCAGCGTCACGATGCTGCCGCCGTCGGTCATCATCGGCTCCGCCCTGCGGGCGAGCTGGATGAGCGAGTAGACGCTGATCTCCATCGCTCGCAGGAAACCGTCGCGCGAGGTGTCGAGCGTGCGCCCCTGCAGGTCGTTCCGCTCGGCGAAAGCGATCGAGTGGACGAGAAAATCGAGGGAGCCGAAGGCCGCCGCCACCGCCTCGAAGGCGGCGTCCACCTGCTGGTTGTCGGTGACGTCCATCGGCACCACCAGATCGCTGCCCACCGACGCGGCGAGCGGCGTGATCCTCTTGAGCAGGGCCTCGCCCTGATAGGTGAACGCCAGCTCGGCGCCCGCCGCCGCGGCCCGCCGGGCGATGCCCCAGGCGATCGAGCGGTCGTTGGCGACGCCGACGATCAGGCCCTTCTTGCCGGCCAGTAGGGGCAGGTTTTCGATGTCGGCGTCGCGGTGCTCGCTCATGGGGTCCATCCGGCGGTCGTGGGAGTGTGATGGGTCGATGCGGCGACAGATCGGTCGGCGCGAGCTTCCGTCAACGTCGGCGAGCGGCACGCGCAAGCTCAGGTGAACGCGCCAGTATACTCTCGCGCCATCATGTTCGACGCCAACCGATCGAACCCTCGCGAGCGGCGAAAGGCGATGACGAATGCCGGCTAGGGAACGGCTGCCGCGTTCGTTCTTCCAGCGCGACCCCTGCGCGGTGGCTCGCGCCCTGCTCGGGCAGCGGCTGGTGCGCCGCTCCGGCGGCCGGCGGGTCTCCGGGATCATCGTCGAGACCGAAGCCTACCTGGGGATCGCCGACAAGGCGGCGCATACCTACGGCGGCCGGCGCACCCGCCGCAACGCCGCCATGTGGGGCGAAGGCGGCCACGCCTACGTCTACTTCATCTACGGCATGCACTACTGCGTCAACGTCGTCGCCGGCGGAGCCGGCGAGCCGGTGGCCGTGCTCATCCGCGCCCTCGAGCCCGACGAGGGCCTCGAGACCATGCGGCAGCGGCGGCCCCGGGCGCGCCGCGACACCGATCTGTGCTCGGGGCCGGCGAAGCTCTGCCAGGCGCTGGGCATCACCCGCGGCCACGACGGCGCCGACCTGGTTGCCGGCTCGACGCTGTTCCTCGAGCGCCTGCGCGCCCGGACCCTGCCCCTCAGAAAGATCGGCAACGGACCGCGGATCGGCGTCGCCTACGCCGAGGAGTGGCAACACCGGCCGCTCCGCTACTGGATCGTCGGCAACCCGCATGTCAGCGCCGACTCCCGGAGGTGACCGGCGGCCGGCGGAGCGCGGAGCCGCGTCAGTCGTCGGGGTCGGGCGGGAAGCGGGAGAGGATATCGGCGGTCGCGGCCTCGACGCCGCTGACGATCCGCGCCGGGGTTACGTCGGTCTCACCCCAGGCCTGCTTTACGCCCCGCCAGATCAGCCCGGTGGCGGCGTCTGCGGAAAGGATGTCGATCGTCAGCGTGCGCTCGTCGTACAGGGAGGCGTTGACGCCCGTAGGCCCGTACCAGCCGTAGCCCCAGTGGCCGCCCCAACCCGAGCCGTAGTAGCGGCTGTCGCTGAGCGCCGCCACCTCTTCGGCGCCGACGTAGTAGGTGATCCGAAACGAGGGATTCTCGCTGGACCTTCGGAAGCCCCGCCGCGCCAGGGCCCGCTCGGCGGCGCGCTTGACGGCGGCGTCGATGAGGTCGTAGGGCAGCTCGGGCCCGGTCTCCGGCTCCTTGGGGGCCCAATCGTAGGTGTTCAGCCCCTGGAAGTCGTAGAGGTTGTCCCAGGTGCGGTTCACCGACTTCCCCGAGCAGGCGGGAAAGGCGAGCATGAGGACCGCAACGAGGATGCCGAACACCCGCATGACGCTGCTCCGCCCGGTTGCGACCGGTCTCCGGATGGAAGCTCCGGCCCCCCGAATGCGCCGGAGCTGTCGAGGAAGTGCTGCGAAACGTAGGGGGCTAACGTTAGCAGATCGGCGGTACCGAGCCGCGTCGCTGCGCATTCGGGTCCCGGCCCTGTTCCCGAAGGTGCCCGAGAACGATTTCTCGGAGGCTCCCCGCCCCAGCGTGACCTGCGCCGTGGCCCTCCACGTTGGCCTGAAAAGGGTATACATTGGTGATCCTGCTCATTATTGTTTTTTATTGACCATCAGCGACTAGAACAGTGGACGGTGGCCCGTGCCGTGCGCTCGCGGTGGAGTGCGCCGGGGGCTGACCGGGAGGGAAAGGCATGCAATACGGCGAGCTCATCGACTTCCTGCAGCACGTCGGGAAGGACCCCTCGCGTCTCATCTTCGAGGACGAGCTCACCGGTATCCACAACCGCCGCTTTCTTCTCAGCTTTCTGGAGCACCAGGTCGCCTGGGACACCAAGGAAGGGTTTCCCCTCTCGCTGCTGATCCTCGACCTCGATCGCTTCAAGCAGGTCAACGACACCCACGGGCACGAGGCCGGCGACCAGGTGCTGACCTGGCTGGCGACGCTGCTCAAGGAGGCCGCCGGCGACAACGGACTGCCGATCCGCTACGGCGGCGACGAGTTCATGCTGCTGCTGCCGGAGACCGATGGCGAGGCGGCGCGGAAGGCCGCGGCAGAGATCCTCGAGAGGGCATCGGACCGGCCCTTCCGTCTGCGTGAAGCGGGCACGACGCTGCCGATCACGTTGAGCATCGGCATCGCCACCGCGCCGCAGGACGCAACCAACTCGACCCGCCTGCTACAGACCGCCGACACGGCGCTCTATCACGCCAAGCGATCGGGTCGAAACCAGATCGCCAGCGCCGAGGACGTCGACCTCGAGAAGGTGTTCTCGAAGGCGGCGCTCTACAGGCTGCGCTCGACCGGGATCTTCGGGCGCGAGAAGGAGCTCTCGGTGGTCTCGCAGGCGCTCGAGGCGCTCACCCTCGGCAAGAGCCAGTTCCTGGTCTTCGAGGGGCCTCCCGGCAGCGGCAAGAGCGCCCTGCTCGAGACGGTCGAGCGCAACCTCAGCGACCACGACCTGTTCCACGTGGTCACGGTCACCTGCTCGCAAGCCGAGGCGTACCGGCCCTACTACCTGGCCGCCGCCATCCTCATCGACCTCTTCAACCAGCGCGAGGGCCGCGGCCCGGCCATCCTGGAGACCCTGTCGCCGGAGGAGATCGGCTACCTGTCGCACGCGCTCCCACATCTCGAGAAAGAGGGCGTCCAGGCGGCCGGCGACGACGCGACGCGGCGCGAGGCGATCTTCAACACGATGATCACGGTGCTGACCCGTGCCCTCGAGTATCGGCCGCTGGTGCTGCTCGCCGACGACCTGCAGCACGCCGACGAGGCGTCGCTGCTGCTGCTCGGCGCCATGATCCAGCGCGACGAGCCGCGGCTGTTCGTTTGCGCCACGTCGACCGAGTCGATGCGGCTCGGCGGCGAGGAAGAGGCGGTGCCCTTCGATCGCTTCTGCTCGGGGCGGCAGCGGGAGCTCGACATCCGCCGCGTCCAGCTCGGCCCGCTGAGCGCCAACGACGTGGCCGCCTATCTGCGCGGCGTGTTTCCGGGCCTTAACATGCCCAAGGGCTTCGAGCACGACCTCGTCGACCTCACCCAGGGCAACCCGCTGTTCACCAGCGAGATCATCCGCAAGCTGGTGCGCGACCAGAAGGTCGTGCTGGTGGGGCGCGAGTGGACGATCGAGGAGCTCGACGAGGACTACCTGCCGGGCTCGCTGGAAGACAGCGTCATGGCCGAGATCGCCGCCCTCGACGAGGCGGGCCGCCAGCTCCTGGAGCGCGCCTCGACCTTCGGCGAGGACGTCTCGCTCAGCACCCTGACCGCGGCGGCCGATCAGGACGAGAACCGGGTGCTGGAGTTCCTCGACCGCGCCGAGGCCCTGGGGCTGGTCAAGTCGCGCTTCGAGCTCAACGACGAGACCATGAGCTTTCTCGGCAAGCAGGTGCTCGACATCAGCTACGGCTCGATCGACGAGGAGCGGCGCAAGGTCCTTCACGAAGAGGTCGGCGCCTACCAGGAAGAGCTCTATAAGAAGGGCCTGCTGCCGTCGGCTTCGCTGCTCGCCTATCACTTCAGGCGCTCGGCCAACCAGGAGAAGGCGCAGCGCTACGAGCAGATGCAGGCGAGCTACACGAAGACCGTCTTCGACGCCGAGGAAGCGGCCAGCTACACCGGCGACCTCAACGAGGTCGACGTCGAGGAGAGGCTCGACCTCGAGAGCCTCCAGAAGCACGTGCCGGCATTTTGCCGCGCCCTGGTGACCGCGGCGCGCAGCATCCAGCTCTACCCGGGCGAGAGCGCCGCGGTGGTGCGCTCGCGCGCCCAGCTCGGCGAGGTCGTCGACCGGATCTTCGAGCGCAACTCGCGGCTCAGCATCACCCAGGTCGAGGGCGAGCTGGCGGTCAACGGCCAGAAGCTCGACATTTCCGGCTTCAGAGGCCCGGCCGAGTCGTTGCTCGAGCTGATGGCCAGGGCCCAGCTCCAGGGCATCATCTTTCAGGAAGGCGTCGACGACGACGAGCTGTTGCAGGTACTCGAGGGGCTGGGGCACCTGCGCGCCGAGAGTATCGACCGCCGCTACTGGAAGCGATTCGCCAAGGAGAAGGGGCTTGAAAACGTCGACCTGCGCCAGATCCGTTACTCCCAGGTCCGGCGCGAGGCCGGCCAGGGCGGCCGGGCGATCAAGGATGAGCTGGACGACAGCGACCTGCTGGAGATCCCCAACGTGCTGCGCGCCTTCAACCGCGCCTCCAAGAACATCAAGCTGTATCCGCTCGACACCAAGCCGGTCGCCGACGCCATCGCCGAGTTCCACGCCTCGCTGCGCGGTGTCCTCTCCCGCCACCACGCCCTCAGCATCTCGGCGGTGGAGGGCTCGTTGCTGGCCAACGGGGTGCGCCTGAACACCGCCGACTACGAGTCGCTGGCGGACTCGTTCCTCGAGTTCATAGACTCGTCGGCGATCCACAGCATCACCTTCCTGGCCAACGTCGACGAGCACGAGATCGGCCTCTTCATCGACTCCCTTCGCGACCTCCCCGACGAGGTCAGCGACGATTTCTGGGCGGCGTTTACCAAGAGCGCCGGCCTCCGCGGCCTTTTCCTCAACGAGCACCAGTACGCGCTCAAGCTGGTCCAGAGCATGCTGCTCGACGGCGCCGAAGGGGCCGCGCCGGCTTCGCGGGCCGCCCGCCGCCCGGAGGATGAGACCGGCGAGTTCGACCTCCTGGCGGCTGCCGCCGGGCACGCCTCGGCGGGATTCGGTGCGGAGCCCGGCGAGCAAGGGGGCGAGCCTTCGCAAGAGGATGTCGCAAGTATCCCCGCCGGCGCGATGACGGAGCTCTCGTCGGAAGGCGGCGGCGCCGACCTGCGCGAGGCGGTGCCGCGCTTCGGCAAGGAACTGCTGATCTCCGGCGAGGACGATCTGTTCCGCAAGCTGCTGCGCAAGCTGTTCGCCGATTTCGACCAGGAAGACGCCCAGATCCGCGAGGAGGTCGTCAAGGCCTGTGGCCGCCTGCTGCAGGACCTGACGCTGGCCCTGCAGCGGAAGTACGGCGAGCTCGCCGCCGATCCACTGATCCGGGCGCTCAGCGAGGAGAGCGAGCCGCGCATCCTCCATGAGCTGGCCACGATCCTGCATGTCATGGCGGGCACCGCCGTCCAGTTCTCCGACTACCAGTCGGCGAGCCGCATCTTCCTCGCCCTCGACGGCCGTCGCAAGGAGCTCGAGGCCAGCGGCGACCGCAACGCCCTGAGCCTGGCAAAGATCCTCGACCGCAACCTCGATCCCACGGTCCGGCAGCTCCTCGAGGACGATCTCAAGTCCGGCGAGTCGGAACGCCAGGAGCTGGCCGCCCGGGTGCTCGGCGGCGTCGGCCCCCCGGGAATGCCCCTGTTGATCGAAGTGATCAAGCAGGAAAAGGACTTCCGCGTCCGGCAGATGGCGGCCAGCCTGCTGGCTGAGATGGGCCCCGCCGCCGCGGCGCAGATCAAGACCGCGCTCAACCTCGAGGTCACGGTCGAGCAACGCTTCCGCATCCTCGAGGTGATCGACATCATCACCCACGACCTCCGGGACGAGGTCGCCTACAGCCTCGGCGACGGCAACCCGAAGATCCGGCGCGCCGCCTTCCGGCTCGCCGAGCGCCTCCACGACGACCGCCTCATCGACATCCTGGCGCCGTTCGCCGCCTCCAACGATCCGGGCGTCGTCAAGGGGGCGATCCGCAGCATCGCGCACCTGCGCTCTCATCCGGCGGCGGTGGTGCTCGCCGAGATCCTGGTGACGCTCCGCGACCCCGAGCTGGTGGTCGCCTGCTGCCAGGCGCTGGGGCAGATCGGCGATCCCGCCGGCATCGAGGCGCTCGCCAACATCCTCGCCGAGAAGCGCTTCGGCTTCCTGGGGTTCCGCTGGAACGACCAGGTGCGGGCGACGGCGGCGCTGGCGCTGCGCCAGATCGCCGACCCCAGCGCGGCCACCGTCCTGCGGCCTTTCATGGAGGACCGCGACGCCCGCATCCGCCAGCTTTCGCGCGGCGCCAACGCCCACCAGGAGCCGAGCGAGGTCGCCCGCACGGCCTGAGCCAATGGCATCAGCCGCGACGCCCCCCGCGATCGCGCCCCCCGTTGTCCCTCGCACCCGCTCGAGCCGGCCCCACACCTTGACCCCGGCGGCGCGCCGACCCATGATGGAAGCTCACCGAGGGGAGCTCCGGTAGGGGGCTGAGACACCACCGGCGCCGCCGCCATCGCCGCGGCGCGACGTGGAAACCCTTAGCAGGCTGGCCGTGGCGCTTTCCGAGGCGCCGATTCCACCAGCGCCGCCACCCGGCCTGCCCAACCTGATCCGGGTAATGCCGGCGGAGGGACGCATGCGAATCGCGAAGAAGCACCCCGAGATCGAGGTCACCACCGGGCCGCTGCCCGCCTCGCGCAAGGTCTGGGTCGGCGGCGAGATCCACCCCGACGTGCGCGTGCCGTTCCGCGAGATCGCCCTCAGCCCGCCGGCGCAGGAGCCGCCGCTGCGGGTGTACGACAGCTCCGGCCCCTACACGGACCCCAACGTCGAGGCCGATCTCGACATCGAGGCCGGCCTGCCGCCGTTGCGCGAGGGCTGGATCCGGGGGCGCGGCGACGTCGAGGAGTACGAGGGGCGCGCGGTAGAGCCGGCCGACAACGGCTTCGCCAGCGAGGATCGGCTGGTGCCCGAGTTCCCGTCGCGGCGCCGCCCGCTGCGCGCTCGCGACGGCAGGGCGGTCACCCAGCTCGAGTACGCCCGCGCCGGGACCATCACCGCCGAGATGGAGTACGTCGCCATCCGCGAGAACCTCGGCCGCGAGCGGATCCGCGAGGCGATCGCGCGCGACGGCGAGAGCTTCGGCGCCGCCATCCCCGACTACGTCACCCCGGAGCTCGTCCGCGACGAGGTGGCCCGCGGCCGCGCCATCATCCCCGCCAACATCAACCATCCGGAGAGCGAGCCGATGATCATCGGCCGCAACTTCCTGGTGAAGATCAACGCCAACATCGGCAACTCGGCGGTGACCTCGTCGGTGGCCGACGAGATCGACAAGATGGTGTGGGCGATCCGCTGGGGGACCGATACGGTGATGGACCTGTCGACCGGCCGCAACATCCACAACATCCGCGAGTGGATCATCCGCAACTCGCCGGTGCCGATCGGCACCGTGCCCATCTACCAGGCGCTCGAGAAGGTCGACAAGGTCGAGGAGCTGAGCTGGGAGGTGTACCGCGACACGCTCATCGAGCAGTGCGAGCAGGGCGTCGACTACTTCACGATCCACGCCGGCGTGCTGCTCCGCTACGTGCCGCTGACCGCCAACCGGGTCACCGGCATCGTCTCGCGCGGCGGCTCGATCATGGCGCAGTGGTGCCTGGCGCACCATCGGGAGAGCTTCCTGTACGCGCACTTCGAGGAGATCTGCGACATCATGCGCGCCTACGACGTCAGCTTCTCGCTGGGCGACGGTCTGCGCCCGGGCAGCATCGCCGACGCCAACGACGCGGCGCAGTTCGCCGAGCTCGAGACGCTCGGCGAGCTGACGAAGATCGCCTGGGACAGGGGCTGCCAGGTGATGATCGAAGGCCCCGGCCACGTGCCGATGCACAAGATCAAGGTGAACATGGACAAGCAGCTCGAGGTCTGCGGCGAGGCGCCCTTCTACACGCTCGGGCCGCTGACCACCGACATCGCGCCGGGCTACGACCACATCACCTCGGGGATCGGCGCCGCGATGATCGGCTGGTTCGGCACCGCGATGCTCTGCTACGTGACCCCCAAGGAGCACCTCGGCCTCCCCGACCGCGACGACGTCAAGCAGGGCGTGATCACCTACAAGATCGCCGCCCACGCCGCCGACCTCGCCAAGGGCCACCCGGGGGCGCAGGCGCGCGACGACGCCCTGTCCCGCGCCCGCTTCACCTTCCGCTGGGACGACCAGTTCAACCTCTCGCTCGATCCCGACACCGCCCGCGCCCTGCACGACGAGACGCTGCCGAAGGATGCTCACAAGTCGGCCCACTTCTGCTCGATGTGCGGCCCCAAGTTCTGCTCGATGGAGATCACCCAGAAGCTGCGGGAGTTCGCCGCCGAGCGCGGCATCGACGACGCCGGCGAGGCGGCGGCGGTGGGCATGGCCGAGATGTCGAGGGACTTCCGGGCCCGCGGCGGCGGCGTCTACGTCGACCCCGACGACCCCGCGTCCTCATGAAGAACACATCCTGGCCATCGCGGTTTACCGTTCCTGTTCTGGGTTTGATCGCGGTCACCTTCGCCATCGCCTTCAGCGCCACAGCCGAGGCGGCGCCGGGCCAGGGCCAGGCGGCGGCAGGCTTTCAGACCCCGGCCCCGAATCGCAGCACGACGCCCCATCAGGTGACGACCTCGGACGGCAGCGTCATCGAGGGGACGATCACCACGATGCAAAGCGGCACGCTGACCATGGCCACCCGGTTCTCCCAGCCGGTCTCGGTCAAGCAGAGCAGCGTCGTCGCCATCGAGACGAGCGACGCGATCGAGATCGTGATGTCCGACAGCCGGATCTACCGCGGCACGATGAGCACCGGCGCCGACGGCAGCATCGTCATCACCCCTGCCGACGGCAGCGCGCCGGTGACCGTGACCTGGGCGAACATCGCCGAGCTCTGGGGACTGCCGCCCCGCTGGGAGGGCAGCCTGACCTTCGGCCTCAGCGAGAACTCCGGTAACACGGAGACTCTGAACGCCAACATCGGCCTCGAAGGAGAGCGCACCGGCGAGAGCAACCGGTTCAGCGGCAAGAGCTCGTTCACCGTCATCGAGACGTTCAGCGACAGCGACGCTCGCCAGGCGAGCGGCAGCCTCCAATACGATCACTACCTACGGCCGCGGCTGTATGCCCACGTCACCGAGGAGCTGACCCACGACCTCAAGCAGGACCTCAGCGTGCAGTCGGCGTCGCACGTCGGCATCGGCTACGACGTCGTCGAGCGCCCCCACTCGCTGTTGAGCGTCGAGCTCGGCGTCGGCCTGCTTGTGAACCGCTACGACGTCGATACCAGCGCCGACGACACCGCGCTCTCGGGGCGCGGGGCCGTCAGCTTCACGATCCCCTTCAACCACGGGATCACGCTGACCGACGACCTCGTCTTCTTCATTCACAGCGAGTCGCACGTGACCAACACGGCGGCGGTCAGCTTCAAGCTCGCCTCCGCCTGGGCGCTCCAGGTGACCAGCAAGCTACAGGTGAGCTCCGACCCGTCGACGCTTGCCGACGAGTGGGACCATCAGACGGTCATGGGCGTGACCTATTCCTTCTGAGTCCGCCATGCTCCTGTGAATACTCGGCTGACGCCGCGCCAGCTCGCCGTCGCCACGATGACGGTGCTGCTCAACATGCTGGCGGTGCTCAACTTCCGCTCGCTCGGCGCCGCCATGGCCGAGATCGCCCAGGACGTCGGCGCCGGCCCGGAGCACGAGCTGTGGTTCCCCGACGCCTTCCTGACGGCGCTGATCGTCGCCACCCCGATCTCGGCGCATCTGGTGCGCCGCTGGGGGCCGCACCGCGTGCTGGTCGGCTGTATTTTCGGGTCGGTCGTCGCATCGGTGCTGACCAGCGCCGCCAACGGCACCTATACGCTGGCCGGGCTGCTCTTTCTCCAGGGGCTGTTCGCCGGGCCGATCGCCCCGACCACCCAGACAGTGATCGTCAACCATTTCCCGGCGAAGAGGCGGGGGACCGGGATGGCGATCTGGAACGCCGGGGCCACCATCGGTGTCCTCACGGGCTCGCTCGCCGGGGGCTACCTGACCGAGCTGTACAACTGGCGGGTCCTCTTTCTGCTGGCCGTGCCCCTCGGAGCGCTCTCCTACGCGTTCGTGGTCAAGGTACTGCCGCATCAGGGGGGTAGCGCCGATGTCGAGACCGACTGGCGCAGCATCCTGTTGCTCGCCGGCGGCCTCACCGCGCTCGGGGCCGCAGTGAACTTGGCCGACGACATCGCGACGATCGGCGCCTCCACGATCGCAGGCTTCGCGGCGACGGCGATCATCGCCCTGGGGCTGTTCCACCTCTTCAACGGGCGCTCGACGGTGCCGATCCTCAACCTGCGGGTGCTTTCCGACCATCAGCTCGCCGCCACGGTGGCGATCATCCTCGGCGCCTCGGCGCTCAACTTCGGCCTGCTGGAGACCGAGGCGCTGACCGAGATCATGGGGTTCGACGCCGAGATCGTCGGCCTCACCAATGCGATCCGGGCGCTGGCCTTCCTCGGCGGCGTGGCGGCCGGCGCCCGGCTGGTCGACGTCGGCTTCCGTCGCGGCCTGGTGCTGCTGGCGCTCGCCCTGATCGCGATTGGCAAGCTGGGCACCACCCTCTACGGCGCCGATACGGGCTTCTTCGCCGCCACCTGGCCGCCGGTCCTCAGCCAGGCCGGACTCGGGATGCTGGGAACCGGGCTCGCGGTGCTCGCCTTCGAGACCGTCGCTCCGGCCCTGATCGCGGCGGCCGCCAGCCTCTTCGTGTTCTCCCGCGTCTTCGGCAACGCCATCGGGCTGGCCGCCGCCAACACGGCCCGCTCTCTGCGCGAAGGCCAGCTGCTTGCCGCCGGCGACGCCCACGCCGTCGCGGCGCAGGCGTCGTTCTTCGAGGTCTTCTGGCTGGGCATCGTGCTGACCCTGCTGCTGATGCCGCTGGCCTGGCGGCTCAGGGCATCGCCGCAATCGGCGTAGCAACGCCCGCCGCTAACATCGTAGCCGTCCTCCGGCCGTCGTGAGCGGCGATCGTGCCGATCGACCTCACCGGCGGTCCGCTTGGTGATCAGCGCAACGGTACCCATTCCACCGTCGGACCGAGGCTCCCGGCCTGCAGGTCGACGCCGACGACGTAGGCGCCGAGCGCCCCGATGCGGCGGTTGGGGCCGTAGCTGATCGGCGGCGTCAGGCCGGTCTCGAAGGCGTAGACGCCCTCCAGCGCCGTCACCAGCTTCTCGCGGCTGAGGTCGCGGCCGCTGCGGGCCAAGCCCTCGACCAGCAGCCGCGCCGAGGCCAGCGCCGTGAGCTGCATCGACTGGTAGGCCGGCGGCAGCGCGTACGCTTCCAGCAGGCTGCGATACTCGAGCATCGCCACCTCGGTGCGGTCGGTCGGGAAGGCGGGGAACGACAGGAAGATCCGCCCGTCGGCGCTCGCCGGCGCCGCGAAGAGATCGCCGCCGGCCGAGGAGCCCGCCATGAACAGCAGTGGCTCCCAGCCCATGCCGGCGCCGGCCTCGAGGAGCCCGATCGCCGCCGCGCCGTTGCCGGCGAAGAACACCGCCGCCGTCCCGGCGTCGCGCAGCTCCGCCGCGAGCTGTGCAGCGGCCTGCTGCTCGTGATCGGCGACCTCGCGCCGCAGGATCCCGTTGATCCCCTCTTCCTCCAGACGCGCGGCCATCGCGGCGGCGACCTGCCGCGAGCGGTCGGCGCCGGCGTGAACGATCGCGGCGGCGCGGCTTTCCGCGGGGAACCGCGCCGCCGCAAAAGCGGCGAGCGCCTCCCCCTGCTCCACCATGCCGGCGTAGAGGTGGAACACGTAGCGGTTGAGCGGAAACGCCGTATCGGGGTAGAGGCCGATCGCCCCGACCACCGGGATCTGCAGCTCCTTTGCGAGGGCGCCGATCTCGGCGTCGGCGCCGGCGAGAAAGGCGGTGCCGATCGCGAACGGCTGCGCCGCCTCGACGAGCTCGGCGACGGCGGCGGCACGGCGGTCGGGATCGGCGGTGGCGGGCGGCGCCACGAGCTCCAGCTCGATCTCACGGCCGTACAGGCCGCCGCGACGGTTCACCTCGGAGAAGTACGCGTGCAGCACGGCGCGGACGGCAGCCCCCATCCCACCGGCCTCGTCGGCCGCGAGGGCCTCGTCAGCAGCGGGGAGGACGACGCCGATTGTCAGTGTGTCCTCGCCGACGCCCGGGTCCGAGACCGTGCCGATGACCTCCAGATAGGAGACCAGGTCGGCCAGGTCGGCATCCGACATCCGATAGCGCGGCATCGTCGGGTCCAGCGGCGCGCCGCCGGAGTCGACGCCTTCGCGGATCGCCCGCGCCAGCAGCTCGCGGCCGTACGGCGGCCGGCGACGACCGTCGCTGCGGGCGGTGTCGTAGGGCTTGGTGAGCGCATCCCAGGTGACATCCGCGGGCGTCACGCCGCCCTCGGGGTTGCCCCGCCCGTCGTGGCCATGGCAGCTCGCGCACGGAAGCACGGTGGCGGGCACCTCGACGTCGCCCTCGCCCATCACCGCGACGATCGGGGCGCCCGACGCCGGCGCGCCGGTCGTGTAGAGTCGCCGTCCTCTCCGTTGCTCGTCGCCGAGCGGCGCCTGCCCGGCCAGCGACGACGAGGCAAGCGTGGCGGCGGCGAGCGCGGCGGCGAGTGCGGCGGCAGGCACGACGCGTTCGTTCACCGATGGCCGCCACCGGACTGATCGGCGGCCGGCGGCGCGACCGGCGCGGGTGTCGGCCGATCGGGCTCGAGCATCGAGACGATCAGCTCGGCGAGCGTGTCGGGCGATGCCAGGCCGTGGGCGCGCGTCCAGCGGCCCGTCCGGTCGTTGCCTACCAGCAGCGTCGGCGAGTGATCGAGCTTGTCGGGCGTGAAGACGCCGAGCGCCTTGAGCAGGTCGTCCACCTGTGGCTTGGCGCCGGTCACCAGGGTCCAGCCGGGGCCGGCGCCGAACTGCTCGCCCCATGCCTTGAGGCGCGGCGGCGTATCGACGAGAGGATCGACACTCACCGAGATCAGGCTCACCTCGGTGCCGAAGCGGTCGCCCAGCGCCCGTTGCAGCCGCCCGAAGTTGGCGCCCATCGGCGGGCAGATCGTCGTGCAGGTGGTGAAGATGAAGTTGATCGCGACCATCTTGCCGGCGACCAGGTCTGTATAGAAGAGCACCGCCCGGCCGTCCTGGTCGACGAGCTCGACGTTGGGCACCGTCATGTCGCCGAGCTCGACCGTCTCGGCGCTGGCGGCCGGGGCTTGGTGCTGGTGCTGCTGCTGCTGCTGGACGGCGCGGGCGCCGGGCGCGACGTGCCGGTCTTGCGCGCCCGTGGCGGCGGGCAAGGAGGGCGCCACTGCGAGCAGCGCGAGAGCCGCCCAAACCAGCGCGGTCGGCGAGCTCGGTTGCAACGATCTCATCGGTTCATCGCTTCCTCTCTTCCTCGGCGGGGGCCGGCGGCCGCTTCGCGAGCGGCTGCGGCGCCGGCATTGTTCTCGAAAGCACGAATAATCGAATACTGCGGATTATTGAGCTCGAGGCCGAGAGAGGCCACCTGCAGGTAGACATAGTAGACCCCGGGGCGCGGCGGGGTGAGCTCCACGGCATAGACGGCCGGCTCGACCTCCCGGGCCCATAGCCTTTCCTGCCAGGTACCGGGGGCGAGCACCGCCAGGACCCGTACGTCGGCGAGCCCGGCGAGGGGCTCCCCACTGCCGCCGTCGAGCAGCCGGAAGCGCAGGGTCGTCTCCTCGCCCACCCGAACCGCCGGGTCGGCGATCATCGGCACGACCCGGACGGCCGGCGCCGGCGGCGGCGCCGCCGGGTCCGCCTCGACCTCGATCTCGAAGCAGTGCAGCACCCGCGGCGCGTCGAGGAAGAAGGCGACGTCGTAGGTGCCCGGCTCGCGCAGCGTCGCCACCGTCTCGTACACGCCCGGGCGGCGCTCCCGGAGGCTGCGGTCGACCACCAGGACGGCGCGCGGCTGGCGCGAGTAGTTGCTGAAGCTGCCCATCGGCGCCGCCATCCCCTCCATGTAGAAGTAGATGGCGCGGTCGGCCGGGTTGGCGATCAGCACCGCGTTGGCCCCCGGCGCCTGGACGATGGTGGCGGCGAGGCCGGGGCCCGCTCCCGCCCCGAAGGGGCTCTGGCCGCCGGGGAAATCGACCGTGCCGACCGGCTCGCCGGGCGTGCCGATCTCGCCGAGCGGGATCATCAGCACCGTCTCGTCGCCGCGATGGCGGATGTAGGCGAGCTCGTCGGAGAAGACGATCTGGTCGGGGACCGACAGCAAGTAGCCGGTCTGAACGACGCGGCTGGATACGGCGTCGATGACGTCGACGGTGCCGGCCACCGGGTTCACCACCAGACCGATGCGGCGGCCGGGCGCGAACTTGATCTCTCCGATGCCCGGCTCCGACCGGATCCGCGCGACGACGGCCAGGCGCTCGGGGTCGATCACGGCGATCATGCCGGTCGCCTCGTCGGCGACGTAGGCCATCTGGCTAATCGAGGCGAAATCCACCGACACCGGCCGGCCGCCGGCCGCGACGTCGGCGAGCTTGCGCAGCTCGCGAACGCCGATGATCGACACCGCGCCGCCAGCGGAGGGCAGACCGTCGGACCCGCCACCGGCGCTGGTGACGAAGGCGAAGCGGCTGTCGTCGCTGAAGGCGATATCGTGCGGCCCGGCGCCGGTGCCGATCGTGGTCTCGACGGCGAGCGTATCGACGTCGATCACCGAGACACCGTCGATCCCGCCCTCCTGGCTCGCCGTGTGCGCGACCCAGAGGTAGGCGCCGTCCGGCTGGATGCCTAGCCGATGGGGGGCGCCGTCGACGTCGATCTCGTCCACGACCTTCCAAGTCGAGGTGTCGACGACGGCGACCTTGCCGGCCGCGGGGATCGAGACGAACAGCGTGTCCTCGTCGCCGGTCAGCACCCAGTCCTCGCCGGGGCCGGGCAGCTCGACCATCGCCAGCAGCTTGGTGTCGCCGAACCCGAACAGCGGATCGACCACGGTGATCGAGGCATCGTCGTTGAGCGCCAG